>CAIMWS010000269.1 GCA_903845125.1 uncultured Verrucomicrobiota bacterium | reverse complement strand
CGGAGCCGGGGATGGCGCCGGCTCGGGGGCCGGGTTCAGCCGCGCCGGCGCGGCGGCGGCCGCCCGCGCGGCCAAAATATCACCCAGCCAGGATTTTTCATTTTCCGCCGGGAATGGCTCGGGGTCCGCCGGCTGAACCGGCGGGCTGGCCAGCGCTTGCTCCAGGCGGTTTTCCAAAGCGGCCAGGTGGCGGGAAACCACATCGAGCCGCTGGTTGGCCCGCTCCGCCTCGCGCCGGGCCTGGCGGGCATTGGTCAAGGCCGCCAGCGGCAGAACAAACACAAAAATGAAAACCAGCAACAGGATTAAAGCTGCGATTGCTTCCATAAACACCGGCCTTTCATTCTGGCTCGAGCCGCAGGGTGGGGATGCCGTGCCGGACCGCGGCCGGGCCCGGCCAGGGGCATCCGCGGAATCCAGGCGTGAGGCATTTCCGGTTCACTTGCTCGCCATTAACCTACCACAAACAGCGGCCGGGTGGTAATCGAAAAAACGCCGGCCGGATTGATTTGATCGATAAACCGTCCGGCGAGCCGGCCCAAAGTTGACGCGGCCGGCGTGCGGAATTACGGTGGGCGCGGCATGAAGATGCATTATCGGCAACTCGGACGCACCGGACCGCGGGTCTCGGTGGTGGGGGTCGGCACCTGGCAATGGGGCGGCGAATGGGGGCGGGAGTTCACCCAGGGGGAGGTGGACGTCATGCTGGACCAGGCGGCGGAAGAGGGCATCAACCTGGTGGACACGGCCGAGTGCTACGGGGACCACCTGTCGGAACGGCTGCTCGGGGATTACCTGGCACGGCGGGAGCGGTCGCGCTGGATCGTGGCCACCAAGTTCGGGCACCAATTCCACGGGTTCATGAACCGCACGTGGCACCTCACGCCACGGGAGGTGCGGGAGCAATTGGAGGCTTCGCTGCGCGCCCTGCAGACGGACACCATCGACCTCTACCAATTCCACTCCGGATCCGACGCGGACTTCCAACAGCCCGAACTGTGGGAGATGCTGCGGCGGGAACGCGAGGCGGGCAAGATCCGGCACCTGGGGGTCTCCATCTCCAGCAAGGGGGGGGAGCTGCAGGCGCGGGAGGCAGCGGCCGCCGGGGCGGAGGTGCTGCAGGTGGTTTACAACCGGCTGGAGCGCCGGCCCGAGGAGCTGTACTTCCCCCATGCCCAGCGGGACGGCCTGGGGATCCTGGCGCGGGTGCCGCTGGCCAGCGGTTTGCTCACCGGCAAATACCGGGAGGCGGCGTTCCCCGCCAACGATGTGCGGTCCACGTTTGAACCGGAAAAAATGCGCCAGCAATTGCAGGAAGTGGAGGAGATCCAGCGGCGGGAAGTCCCGCCGGGCCAGCCGCTGAGCGAGTGGGCCCTCGGCTGGTGCCTGAAAAACCCCCTGGTGGGGAGCGTCATCCCCGGCTGCAAAACGGCGGCCCAGGTGGCGGAGAATGCGCGCGCGGTCCGCTGGCTGTGAGCCGCGCGCGGGCGGGCGGGCGAAATTTCTGGATTGTCCAAGCCGGGGCGGGCCGGGTAGAATGGGGCAGCGATGCGTTTCTATCTGATCGATAAAATCACCCGCTGGGAGCCCGGCGTGGCGGCGGAAGGCCTCAAAAATGTGGCCATGAGCGAGGATTTTTTTGACGACCACTTTCCCCGCCGACCGGTGATGCCGGGCGTGCTGATCCTGGAGGGCATGAGCCAGCTGGGCGCGTTCCTGTTGGAGGAAACCCTGCAGCAGAATACAGGCAAGGGGTGCAAAGCCATCCTGCGGGTGATCGATAAAACCAAATTCAAGGCCATGATCAAGCCCGGCGACACCCTCCACTACCGCGTGGAAGTGACCGCGCTGGCGGAGGGGGAAGCCAGGCTCAAGGGCGTGGCCACCCGCAGCCAGGCCGTGGTGGCCACCACCGAGCTGGTCTTTTCCCTGAACGCCACCGACGATCCCGAGCTGCCCCGGAAACGGTGCGAGCTAATGGACCTGTGGACGGGCAAGAAGTAGCCGGGATAAAATCGCCCTGATTCCCGGGGCGACCAGGCGCATTTTTTCTGGAGTGGCTGGCGGCCGGGACGCAAATTCCGGTGGCTGGGGCGGGCAGGTTCCAGTTTCCCTTTGAAGGCCTGGAAAACGGCGCGCCGGGCGGGGGCTATTTTTCCACGGCGCCCGCGGTGAAATTGGTGAAGCCGCTCCGGCGGGGTGAGCGCTGCCACAACGCCTCGAGCTTTTGGATCCGTTCGGCGGTGGGCGGATGGCTGCTGAGGATCCGGAGGGAGGATTCTTCCAACCGCTGCAGGACGGGGCTGCCGGCGACCTTGCGCAAAAACTCGATGGATCCCCGGGGATCGATGTTGGCGGCCAGGGTTAGGTTCCAGCCCAGCTCGTCGGCCTCGAGTTCGTTCTGGCGCGAGTAGCTCTGCCGCAGCAGCAGCTGGGAGCTGTGGCTGACCAGGGACAGGAGCCCCTGGTTGCCGCCGGCAAACATCCGGAGCAGGTAATAGCGGCTGGAGCTGCCGATCAGCTGGCGCAGGCCGTGGCGCCGCAGGACGTGCGCCATTTCATGGGCCAGGACCCCCGCCAGCTGGCTGGGCTGGTCCACGGCTTCGCACAGGCCGCGAAAGACCAGGATTTTACCCCCGGGCAGGGCCAGGGCGTTGGGCGCCTCATTTTCCACGATGTAAAACTCGAAGTGATAGGGATGCTTGGGCAGCCGGGCAACCAAGGGGGCCGCGACGGCCTCCACCTGGGCCAGCAGGCGCGGATCGCGCGTGATCTCCACCTGTTTTTTGAGATCCTCCAGCGCGGCCTTGCCCAGCTCCGCCTCCCAGGCCGGCGGCACCGCGCCGGCCACCCAGCCAGCCGCCAGGCCGGCCAGGCACCAGGCCGCGGCGAGGATCACCGAGAAGAGCCCCACGAAGAGGGCCGCGAGCTTCAGGTTGCGGCGGGAATCGCGGATCTGCAGCACCTCGCGCACCTGCGCCACCAGGTGGTTGCGGCCCTGGATGAAATAATTGAACAACGGATCGCTGCTGGCGAAAACCTCCCACTCGGGCTGCTCGGTGTCGCGGTACAGCACGCGGCCCGACGCGTGCCATTCCACGGCCAGGCGGTCCAGGGGGATGCCGCAATTGGCCAGCGGGGATTCAAAGAGCAAGGCGTCGGCGGTCAGGCGCAGCACCCCGCTGAATTCCCGGGGGCTCACATCCGCGTGGTGGGCGGAGGCCTCGTAGGTGATGGCTTCGGGTTTCAAACCTGTCCGTCAAAATAAGGCCGCGGGGGGCCAGGTCCAGCAAATTAAAAACCGGCCGGGCCGGGGGCCGGGGCTCATTTCGCCGTGGCCGGAGCCGGCCGGGAGAGGTTGAGGAACCGGCTGGCCCAGGCGATGAAATACTTCATATTGGAGCGGTCTTCATGGCCGCCGTCATGCTGGCGCCAGGCCAGTTCCCCAGCCAGCAACCCCGTGTTCACCGGCGGCATTTTCGCCGTCCGCCAGTCCTCCTCCGCGCCGGGGCCCTGGGCGGCGAGCAGGCGGTACACCGGCCCGGCCGCCACGGTGGCCATATAGCTGCCTTGCTGGTCGAGCCAATGGGCGTCGCCACGTTCAGGGATGCCGTAGCTGATGAACAACAGCCGGGGCGCGCAGAGCGCAATCAACGAGTGGGCGTCCACCGGCAAATCCCCGGCGTTGCGGCTCCCGAAGGCGGATTCGGCAGCGCCATACTTCAGGAAGTTGCCGGCCATCCAGTGGTATTCGCCCGCACCGGTCAGGTTCTCCACCGCCTCGCCGAAATTCCGGCGGTGCAGCTTGGCGCCGCCGGCCCCCGAAGAACCGACCAGGGCCATGGCAAAACGGGGTTCCATGGCCAGCGTGACCAGCGCCGCCTTGCCGAAGCGCGACACGCCTTCGATGCCCACCTTCCGGGCATCCACGGCCGGGTCGGTTTCCAGATAATCCAGCCCGCGCGCTGCGCCCCAAGCCCAGGCCCGCAGGGCGCCCCAAGCGTCCGGCTGGCGGGGCCGGCCCTGATTGGCCAGGCCGATGATGCCTTTGGTCAGGCCCGCGCCGTGGTCGGCCTGGATGCTGGCGGGGTTGAGGATGGCATACCCCCAGCCGGCCGCGAGGAGCTGTTCCGTGGACGGCGGATCCTTAAAGGGGCCGCCAAACTCCGGAATGCGGTTCGTAGGCGCCGGGGAATCCGCCGGGCGGGGCATCCCGTCCCCGCCGAACCCGCCGAACATCATAAGCACCGGCACGGGGCCCCGGGCCTGGGTCGGGACCACCAAGGTCATGCGGATGTCCACGTCGATCGCCGGGCAGCGGGAATTGTCCACGTGGCCGACGATCCGCTTGCCGCTGGCGGGCAGGCTGCCAACGAGCCCATGTGTGAGGTTCGAAACGACTGTCCAGGTGACCCGGGGCAGGTTTTCCGGCACCCGCCCGATCACTTCCCGCTCGAAATCTTCGATGATTTCCGGCCGGCGCTGGTTCCACCACAGCGCGGCGGTGGTGACCTTTCGGCCGTTCTTGAGGGTGAGGGCGTCCGGCAGGCTGGGGAAGGGATTCGCTTTTGCGGGATCATAATTGGCTGAATTGGTAGCGCCAGGCCGGCCGGCTGGTCCCGGGCGCAGCCGGGTGATGCCCAACTGCTCCAGCATATGCTGGTGGTCCTGCTGGGTGGTCCAATTCAAGGGGGCGGCCGGGCTGGCCTGGGGGTTGGGGTTCGCGGAGTAGCCAGGTGGCGAGGTTTGGTCCTCCAAACAGGATGAAGGTGCATAGGCGCCAAGGTCCCTTACCCCCAAAAAACAAACCAGCCACGCCGGCCAGCGGCACCTGGCCAGGCGATAATTTTTTAGACCAACCTGCATGGATCAACAGTAACGAATAAAACCGCCCAAATCAAAGCTGGTTTTTGGGTGCATCCGGTGGTGGGGAATGGAGTGGCGGGTCGATCCAGGCCAGCGTCCGATGGGTGATATGAATGGTCACCGGGCGCCCAGGAAAAGAAGCGATCTTGATGGATATGGGGGCATTGCCGATCCGCCTCGTTACTGCGGCGGCGACCCGCGCCGGGTGAGCCCGCGTTCCGGCTGGAATTTAAGCGTTGCAATTTTTTATCGGGGCAGTATCCCATGAGGCATGCAAAAGCCTTGGAAACCAGCTTGGTTCCGGATTTTTATGACCGTTTGGGTGGCCAACAGCTGCGCCTCCCTGCCCGCAGGAGCCGCCGGGGTGGAGGCCGCCCTGCCGGGCTGGCCGGAGGAGAAGCTGGACCAGTGGCGGGGATATGTGCGCCACGTGTTTAAAGTGGATGGCTGCACCGCCTGGGTGGTGGAGCCCAAGCAGGCGGCCGCGGGCAAGCCCTGGACCTGGTGCATGGAATTCCCGGATGCCTTCACGGAGCAAACCGGGGTGCCCCAGCTGCTGGCCCAAGGCTTCCATCACCTGCATATCCAGGTGGGCAATACCTTCGGCTGCCCGGACGCTCTGCGCCACTTTGACGCCTTATACCAGGCGGTGACCGCGCGGGGCCTGGCCCCCAAAGGCACGCTCATCGGCATCAGCCGGGGCGGGCTGTATGCCTATAATTGGGCGGCACTGCACCCGGACCAGGTGGCCTGCATCTACGGGGACGCGCCGGTGTGCGATTTCAAGAGCTGGCCCGGCGGCAAGGGCAAGGGCAAGGGCAGCGCGGGGGATTGGGAGGCGCTGTTCAAATGTTACCACTTCCAAAACGAGGCCGAAGCCCTCGCCTGGAAAAAGAATCCCATCGATCAGCTGGAGGTTTTGGCCAAGGCCGGCATCCCGCTCATCCATGTGGTGGGGGATGCGGATGACGTGGTGCCCGTGGCGGAGAACACCACTATCATCGAGGAACGCTACCGGAAGCTGGGCGGCGAGATCCAAGTGATCCACAAGCCGGGCATCGGGCATCACCCGCACGGGCTCACGGATCCCCAGCCGGTGGTGGACCTCATCTTGAAACACACCGCCCGGGCTCTCAAAAAGTAGGCTGGGCACGGAACTGCACCTGGCCGGCACCGGCCCTCCGCCAGGTTCAAAAGGCGTTCCCCTGGCCGTTGCCCGGGCGAGCCACGACCCGTTGGGGCGGCGGGATTTAGGCGGGATTTGGGCTTGCCAAAAACCTCCTGCCACGATTATCAATGGGGGGATGGCCATTTGTGAAATGCCTGCCCGTTTCCTGCCCAAAGGCGCCCGTTCCGGTGGTGCGAGCCAGCCTGAGCCGGGGACCGGCGTTTGGCTCTGCCCTGCCCCAGCCATGGGCTCGGTGGCGCGGGCTGGGTCCTTTTACGGAAGACCGGCGGCTTTAGCTGCTGTTGCCACCCGGATACGGACCCATGGTCCCCTTCCCGCCCGGCACAAAAACCTGCGGCGCAATCACTTTCCTCCCTTGGGCAGGGGCAGGGTGGATTGGCTTTAGCGCATACCCGCCGTTATGAAGCGCCTTCTGAAATACGAAATCGTGGCCAAGCTCCACGACGGGAAAAACTCGGTGGTTTACCGGGCGGCCCGCATCAGCGATAACTGCCCGGTGATCCTGAAAACCCAGCGCGAGGATTGCCCTCCCCCGGAGTCCCTGGCCCGGCTGCAGCGGGAATACAAAATGCTCCTCCAACTGGCCTTTCCCGGCATTGTGCAGGCAGTGGTATTGGAAGATTTCCAGGATAAATTAGTGCTGGTGCTGGAGGACATCGGCGGGCGGGCGCTGGACCAGCATCTGCAGGAGCGGACCCTGCCCCTGAGGAAGCTGCTGGAGTTGGGGATCCAGGCGGCGGGCATTCTCGATCAAGTGCACGCGGCGGGGATCATCCACCGGGATATCAATCCCTCCAATTTCATCTGGAATGCGGACACCAACCAGCTGAAATTGTCGGACTTCGGCCTGGCGGTGCCGCTGCCCACCGATTCCGTTTTCCAATCCCCGGGCCGGATTGAGGGCACCCTGCCTTACCTGGCCCCGGAACAGACCGGCCGGATCAACCAGTCAGTGGATTCCCGGGCGGATCTGTACGCGCTGGGGGCCATGCTATACGAAATGTTCACCGGGCATCCGCCCTTCGAGATGAAGACCGGGCTGGAGATGATCCACGCGCACATGGCGCGGGCGCCCATCCCCCCCCACGAGATCCGTCCCAGCGTGCCGCCCGCCTTGTCGGCGGTGGTGCTGAAGCTGCTGGCCAAGGACAAGGAGGACCGCTACCAAACGGCTTTTGGGGTGCAATCGGACCTCAAATTTTGCCAACGCTGGCTGGAGGTGCAGGGGGCCATCCCGCCCTTCCCCCTGGCGGAACACGACCTTCCGGAGCGGCTCCAGATCCCGCAAAAGCTTTACGGCCGCCAGCCGGAAATCGCCGCGCTGCTGGAGACCTTCGAGCGGGCCAGCCGCGGCCGCAGCGAAATCATGGTGGTGGCCGGATTTTCCGGCGTGGGCAAATCGTCCCTGATCCACGAGGTGCACAAGCCCATCACGGAAAAACACGGGTATTTCGCCACCGGCAAATTCAACCAATTCCAGCAGAGCATCCCGTTCTCCGCGTTCCGGCAGGCCTTCGATAGCTTTTGCCACTACCTGCTCACGGAGGACGAGGCGGCGCTGGAGCAGAAACGCCGGGACATCCGCGAGGCGGTGGGTGATCACGGGCAGGTGCTGATCGAGACGATACCGGCCCTGGAACTGGTCATCGGCAAACAGCCCCCGGTGGATTCCATCAGCCCGCAGGAGGCCCAAAACCGGTTCACGAGCGTGTTCCAGAATTTTCTGCGGGTGGTGTGCCGGCCCGAGCATCCCCTGGCGCTGTTCATCGACGACTGGCAATGGGCCGACGCCGGCTCGGTGCTGCTGCTGAAACAGATCGCCACCGCGCCCAGCCTGAAATACCTGCTGATCTTTTGCGCCTGCCGGGACAACGAGGTCACCCCCGCGCATCCGTTCCTGATGGCCCTGGAGGAGTTGCGGCGGCAAGGCGTGCCGATCACGAGCGTGGCGGTCCGGAACCTCCAGCCGCCGGACCTGGGCGCGCTGGTGAGCGGCGCGCTGCACCAGCCGCTGGAGCAGGTGCAGGAACTGGTCCAGCTCATCCACGAAAAAACGCTCGGCAACCCGTTTTTCGCCAAGACCTTCCTCAAGACCCTGCACCAGGAAGGGCTGGTAACCTTCGACCGCAGCGCCCGGGCGTGGCGCTGGGACCTGCTGCGGATCCGGCAAAAAGGCCTGACCGACAACGTGGTGGAGCTGCTGGCCGGCAACATCAGCCGGCTGCCGCCCGCCACCCAGCACATCCTCACGCTGGCGGCGAGCCTCGGCAACCGGTTCGATCTCCACACCTTGGCGGTGATCGCCCGGCAGACCCCCTCCGAATGCGTGCACGGCCTCTGGCAGGCGCTCGGGGAGGGCCTGATCCAGCCGCTGGACGAGAACTACCAGCTGCCCGACCGGCCGGCGTTCGCGCACCAGTCCCGGTTTCGCTTCCAGCACGACCGGGTGCAGCAGGCGGCCTACGGGTTCATCGCCCCGGAGGAGAGGGCCGCGCTGCACCTGAACATCGGGCAGCTGATGCTGGCCGGCCTGGATCCCGCCGAGCGGGAAGACCGGCTGTTTGAGGTGGTGGACCATTTGAACCTCGGGGCGGCCCTGATCCAGGGCCAGGACCGCCAGGTCAACCTGGTGGCCTTGAACCTCGATGCGGCCCGCAAAGCCAAGGCCGCCATCGCCTATCCGGCGGCGCTGCAATACTGCCGGGCGGCCGATGCGCAGGTGCGGGCCGCCAGCCTCGCGGGGGAGCTCTGGCGGAGCCATTACAACCTCGCCCTGAACCTGCACAAAGACCGGTCTGAGCTGGAATACATCAACGGCGATTTCGCGGTGGCGGAGCAATTGCTGCGCGAGGCGGTCGCCCAGGCCAGGACGCCCCTGGACAAGGCGGAGGTTTACCATGGTTTGATCGTGCAATTCACGCTTCAGGCCAGGTATCGCGAGGCCATCGCCACCGGGCGCCAGGCGCTGGCCACCCTGGGGATTGAGCTGCCCGAAACGGAATATGAGGCGGCCCGGGACGCCGAAATGCGGCAGGCCAGGGAAACCATCGGCGGCCGGCCGGTGGCCTCCCTGTTCGATCTGCCGGTGATGACCGATCCGGAAAAACGCCTGGCGGTCAAACTGCTGATCGCCATGGGCCCGCCCTGCTACCGGTCGCACCAGCGCCTCTGGGCGGTGATCGTGCCCAAGGTGGTCAACCTGTGCCTGCGGTTTGGCAACGTGCCCCAGATCGGCTACAGCCATACCGCGTTCGGGGGCTTGCTGGGCTGGGCGTGGAACGACTACACCACCGCCAACCAGTTCGGCGAGCTGGCCACCCGGCTGATGACCGAAACCTTCCGCTTCCCCTCGGAGCAGAGCGTGTTCTACCTCATGATCGGCAGCTCCCTGCGCCATTGGTCCAAGCATTTGAAGCACTCCACGCTGGATTACCTGGAGGCCTACCATATCGGGCTGCGCTCGAGCAACCTGCAGTACGCCGCCTACGCGTTCGGGCACAACATGTATTGCCGGTTTTTCCAGGGCACCCCCCTTCCGGACCTGCTCCAGGAAACGCAAAACTACCTGGATTTCAGCCTGAACCGCCACAATCAATGGGCGATCGATCTGCTCGAAGGCGGCCAGATCCTGTTCGGCGCGCTGTGCAGCAAGCCGCTGGCCCCGTTGGCCAAAGGCCAGCTCACCGAGACGGCCTTCCTGGAGCGGTGCGAGGCGCACCAGAACATCCAGGTCATCTGCATCTACCACGTCCTTAAAACCTTCCTCCATTATCTGCTGGGGGATTACGAATGGGCCTGGGCCAGCTTTGAAAAGGCCGACCGCCTGATCTACACCGTGGGCACCCAGGGGCTGCTGCCCTGGCCGCAGCATGTCTTCACCCACTCGCTGCTGCTGGCGGCGACGGGCCAGTCAACCGGCCCGGAAGCACCCGGCGCCGGGCTGGCACGGTTGCGCAAAAACCTGGAGCAGTTGCAGTTGTGGGCCCGCCACTGCCCCGAGAATTTTGAGCATCAGCAGCTGCTCGTGGCGGCGGAGCTGGCGCGCCTGGAAGAGCGGCCGCTGGAGGCGCTGGAGCTCTACGACCAGGCCATCGCCGCGGCGCGCGAACAGGGATTCGTGCAGCACCAGGCCGTGGCCAGCGAAAGCGCGGCGCGGTTCTGGCTCGGGCGCCGCAAGAAACACCTGGCCCTGCCGTACCTGCGCCAGGCCCGGAGCGCCTACGAGCGCTGGGGGGCCACGGCCAAGCTCGCCCCGTTCGACGCGCTGTATGGCGATTGGCTGGAGCACCAGGCGGTCCCGGCGCGCCCCTCCACCTCCACCGACAGCAGCCGGATCACCGTGGAGCTGGATGTCACCACCATCGTCACCGCCGCCCGCTCCCTGTCCGAGACGGTGCAGCTGGAGCCGCTCCTGAACAACCTCATGAGCATCCTGATGGCCAATGCCGGGGCCGAATCCGGCACGCTCCTGCTGCCCCAGGGAGATGCCTGGCTGATCCAGGCCGAGGGCGGCCCCGGGGGGGCCGCGGTGCTGCAGTCCCAGCCCCTGGATCCCGCCCGGAAACCGATGTCGGTGATCCTTTATACGGCCCGCACGCACCAGCCGCTCATGCTGCACAATCCCCACGAGCTGCCGGAGCACGGGCACGACGAATACCTCCGCCGCCGGCAGCCCAAGTCGCTCTGCTGTGTGCCCCTGCTGCACCGCGGCCGGGTGGTGGGCATCATTTACCTGGAGAACAGCCTGACCGGCGGGGTATTCACCACCCCCCAGGTGGAGCTGCTGAAGCTACTCTCCACCCAGATGGCCAGCGCAATCGTCAACGCCCAGGTTTACGACGACCTCGAAAAGGCCGTCGAACAGCGGACCGCCCAGCTGGCCGAGGCCAACCAGGCCTTGCAGGCTTCGCTGGACGAAAAAGTGGTGCTGCTCAAGGAGGTGCATCACCGGGTGAAGAACAACCTGCAGCTGGTGGTCAGCCTGCTGAACCTCCAGGCCCGGAAGCAGCCGAATCCCCAGCTGGTGGAGAGCTTCCGCGAGCTGCAGAACCGGGTGAATTCCATGTCGATGCTGCACGAGATCCTTTACCGGTCCGAGAACCTGGCCCGGGTGAATTTTGCCGGCTACATTTCCCAGCTCTGCGCGCAGCTGGCGAAGTCCTTCGGCACGGCCGCCCGCCGGATCGAGCTGAAATACCGGATCGAAAACGCCAGCCTGGCGATGGACCAGGCGGTGCCCTGCGGGCTCATCATCAACGAACTGGTCACCAACGCCATGAAATACGCCTTCCCGGCCAGCCAGGGGGGGCAGATCTCGATCGAGATGACCGCCTCCGGCTCGCACGTCATCCTCCAGGTGTCCGACAATGGCGTGGGCTTGCCGGAGAATGTGGATGCGCACCGGGCGGGGTCGCTGGGCTTGAAGCTGGTCCACATCCTGGCGGAACAGCTGCGCGGCACGATTGCAGCCACCAGCCAGGGAGGCGCTTCCTTCACCATCCGGTTCCCGATCACTCCGGCTTGACTTGTTTTCCTGCGGTCCTTTGCTAAGGTGGCCGCATGACACGACATTGCCATAACTGCGGCTGGGAATGGAAAGTGGCCGGGGAGCCCGGGCGTTCAGAGCGCTGCCTGCAATGCAGCTCCGACCTGCGGGTCTGCCTGAATTGCGTGAGCTACGACGAACGGGCGGCGCACCAGTGCCGGGACCGGCGGGCGGACCCGGTGGCGGACAAGGACCGCGGCACCTTTTGCGAGTATTTCGAGTTCAAGAAGCGGGTTTACCAGCCCTCCCCGAAAGCCAGCGCGCGCGAAGCGGCGGCGCGGGAACAACTGAAAAAGCTGCTGGGCTAGCTGAGGCCACCATGAAAGAGACCGCATCCACCGCCGGGCCCGCGGCCCGCGCCACCCCCAACGTGTTTGAATTCGACGCCCTGGAGGCGGCCGGGAATTACCGCGCGGCGCTGCTGCGGGAATTCGGCCCGCACCTCCAGGGGTGCGTGCTGGAGATCGGGGCCGGGGTGGGCCACCTGACCCGCATGTTGCGGGCGCTGGGG
The DNA here is from genome assembly GCA_903845125.1 of uncultured Verrucomicrobiota bacterium. Lineage (GTDB taxonomy): Bacteria > Verrucomicrobiota > Verrucomicrobiia > Limisphaerales > UBA1319 > CAIMWS01. The sequence continues at coordinate 8,411 of CAIMWS010000269.1, read as the reverse complement.
CCGGTGCGCCAGGTGCTCGCCGTGGAGCCGGATTTCCGGTTTTGCCAGGCCATCCAGGCCAGCTTCCCGGACCAGCCGGTGCTCTGCGGCACGGCGGCGGCCCTGGATGCCGCCGGCGATGCCATCCTGAGCATCAACGTGCTGGAGCACATCCGCGAGGACGAGGAAGAGCTGAAAACGTATCACCGGCTGCTGTCGGCCCGGTCGGGGGTGCTCTGCCTGTTCACGCCGGCCCGGCCGGAGATCTACGCCCCGCTCGACCGCCAGTTCGGCCATTACCGGCGCTACACCAAGCCGGAGCTGGAAACCAAATTGCGGGCGGCGGGCTTCGAGATCCTGGGCCTGCGTTACTTCAACTGGCTCGGCTACTTCGCCTGGTGGTTCGGCTTCCGCATCCTGAAGAAGACCGCCTTCGACAAGGGGGCGGTGAAATTCTATGACCGCTGCCTGTTCCCGCTGGTTTACTGGATGGAAACGCATGTGGCCCGGCCGCCCTTCGGGCAGAGCCTGATCGCGACCGCCCGGGCGGCCAGACGGTGACCGCCGGCCCGGCCCCGGGCTGGGGATAACCCCCAGGCGGGCCAATGGCAGCGGGGGATCAGGATTTTAAAGCCGGACCCTGGGCGGGCGGGGATTTCCGGCCCCAGGTAAACCACAGGGCGGCCAGCGACAGCGCCAGGCTGAAGGCGCCCAGGATCATCACCACCCTTTGGAAAGCCACCAGGGGCGGCAGGGCCAGGAGGCTGGCGCGGCAGCCGATCAAAGTGCCCAGATAACCGGCCGCAATGGCGGCCAGCCAGGGCACGATGGCGAACCGCTCCCGCGCCAGCAGGTTGCTCACGAGCACGTTGGCCAGGGAGACGATCAGGAGGCACCAGGCAAACCAGGGCACCAGCGGCGCGGCCTGGACAAAATAAGCGGGATTGCGGAAATAAAGGATGCGGAGCGGCAATTCCGGCCACCCGGTGACCACCAGCGCGGCCGCCGAGCCCATGATGGCGGTGGCTTTCAAGGTCAGGCTCAGGGCGTCGGTGGTTTCGGACCGCGCGGCGCTCCGGGCGATCTTGGGGTACATCACCACCGCCAGCGGCATGGTGAATTGGGCCAGGGCGAAGCCCACGATGGCGCCCGCCGCATACAGGGAGGTGGTCTCCTTGCTGAACACGCTCTGCACAAAAACGATGTCCGCGTTGGACAGGATCAGAATCGCCCCGGCGCCAAAGGTCAGCGGGACCACCCGCCGGATCCACGGCTTCCAGTCAAAAGGCTCCCCCGGCCCGAAGAGGAAGGCACGCGCAAACCACAGGCCAGCGGCCAGGGAAATGACCTGCCCCAGCAGCGCCCCGAGCATCCCGCCGGCGGCCTGGCCGTGCAGGAACCGGACAATGACGACCACGGCGGTGAAGCGCCCCACGCCATCCAGGATCATGACCCACCCCATGCCGAGGAAATGCTGGCGTCCCTGGAGGAGGCCCTTGAGCACCGGCATCCACAAGGCGGCCAGGCCGAGCAGCAGGGTGATCCACAAGGCGTCCGCATTGGAAATCTTGAGGGCGGTGACAAACGCCTGGCTGAACACGAGCACCAGCGTGGCGGAGACCGCCCAGACGAGGAAGGTCCAGTAGATCACGGCGCGCGAATTGGCGGCCAGCTGGCGCTGTTCGCGGCCGTCGAGGGCCGCGGCGGCCTGCTGGGCGAAGACCGTTTGCAGCCCGGTGGCGGGGATGCCCATGAGCAGGTAGATCCTCAGCAAGGTGCAAAAGACGCCATATTCGGAATTGGGGGCCATCCCGCCGGCGATGAAATGCACCGCCGTCATGAACACCCCGCCCGCCACGGTGGCGAGCACCATCCAGCCGCCCTGGCGGAAAAACGTGGCTTTGGACTCGTGCGCGCTCATGCGGTGGGCACGGATTGGATCTCGACCGGGCCCGGCGGGCCGGAAGTGGCGGAGCGCAGCGGCGAAAACAAGCCGCGCCAGAAGCCGGTTCCGTAACCGAGGTGGGTGATGGGTATCAGGCCCAGGACGCGGAGGCGGGCACCCAGGGGGGCGCGCAAGGCCAGGGCCTGGAGGAGGACCAGCAGGGCGTAGGGGGCCAGCGGCCAGAGTGCCACGCCGCGCAGCGCCACCGCCACCGCCAGGTAAACGCAAAAGGCCGGGGGGACAAAATTCAGGGCCGAGCCCGGGGTGGGATGGAGCCGGAATTGCTCCGCCCGCCCCCGCCCGTAGGCCAGCAGCATTTTCAGGAAGGAGCGCAGGTCGCGGCGCGGGCGGCGGAAGACGCGAAAATCCGGGTCGTAGAGCAGGCGGCCGCCTTGGGCCATGATGGCATCCATCAGCGCGTTTTCCTCGTTCGGGTAAAGGGATTCGTCAAAGCCGCCCAGGGCGAGCAGGGTGGATTTGCGGGCCATCAGGTTGCAGAGGATGAGCTCCTTCTCGCTGGAGTCGCGCCGGGCGCCCACCGGCACATAGCGGGCGCGGCTGGGGCCGAAGGCGAGCCAGCTGCCCATGGTCAGGGCGAACGCCTGTTCCCAGGCCGGGGCCTCCGGCGGGCACACGTTGGGGCCACCCACCACCTGGACCTCCGGCGCGGCAAAATAGGGGATGGCGCGGGCAAGATTATCCGCCGCCGGCAGGGAATCGTCGTCCAGGAAATAGATCAATTCGCCGCGCGCCTGGCGCAGGGCCACATTGCGCTGCTGGGCCGGCTGCCGCCCGCGGGCCACGAGGATCTCCAGCCGGTCCCGGGGATAGTCCAGGCGCAGGGCCGCCGCGAGCGCCTGGATCTCCGCCGGGCCGGGCCGGGCCGGGATGATCAAGGTGACCAGGGGTGGCGTCCGGCTCATGCGAGGGTGTCCAGGAAACGGGCCAGGGCGCGAACACCGGACTCCAGGGAACGCTCGGAGATCCATTCGTCCGCGGTGTGGGCTTGGGCGATGTCCCCGGGGCCGAAGACCAGGCTGGGCGTGCCGGCGTGGGCCAGCACGGAGGCGTCGCAGTAATAATCGACCCCGCAAGGCCCCGGGCAGCGGGTGGCGCGCAAAAACTGCCGCACCAGCGGATGCTCCGGGTCCGTCTCCAGCGGGTGGCAGGCAGTGTCCTTGATGTCCGTGAAGGTGGCCTGGAGGCCGTGGTCCCGCAGCAGGGCTTTCAGCTCCCGGAGCACGGAGGCCCGGGTTTCGCCGGGCAGGGTGCGGCGGTCGAGCAGGATTTCACAATGGGCCGGGACAATGTTGGCCTGGACGCCGCCCTGGATGGCGCCCACGTTGACGGTCGGGGCCCGGAGGAGCGGCCGGCGCCGGCAAACCAGGGATTGGGCGTATTCGCCCTCGAGGAGCTCCACGATGCGCGCCATCAGGCGGATCGCGTTGCGGCCCAGCTCCGGCCGCGAGCCGTGGGCCGCCTGGCCCCGGGTATTCACCCGCAGCCACAGGTTCCCTTTGTGCGCCGTCACCACGTGCAGGCGGGTTGGTTCGCCGACCACCGCCAGGTCCGCCCGAAAGCCTTCCGCCGCCAGGGCCCGGGACCCGTGCTGGCCGTTTTCCTCGTCGATCACCCCGGCGAAAATAATTTCCGTATGCGCCGGCCGGGGCCCGCGCTCGGCCAGGCCGGCGAGGGCGGCCACCATGGCAGCCACGCAGCCCTTGGTGTCGCAGGCGCCCCGCCCATGAATTTTGCCCGGGGTGGCCACCGGGTCGAAGATGCGTTCGGAGAAAGGCTCCACGCCCACGGTATCGGTGTGCGCCAGCAGGAGGATGCGGCGGCGGATGGGGCCGGCGGGGGCCAGGCGCAGCAACACGTTGGGCCGGCCCGCGGCAACCTCCCGCATTTCCACATCCAGGCCGGCCCGCGCCCCCACGGCCGCCAGGAATTCCGCCACCCGCTGTTCGCCCGCACAGGGATGGAGCGCCGGCAAAAAGGCCGGGTTCACGCTGGGCAGCGCGATCAATTCCCGCAGCAATTGTCTGGCATCGACCATAGCAAAACGGCCCGGATCTTAAGCCACCCCACCGGCCAAGAAAAGGAGTTTTACATTTTTCCCGGTTTATGACCATGATAGCCCCCGCTGGCGCTTTTCGGCACGACGGCGTACGACTGAATGTGCGAGATGGTCCACAACGGGAAACCGGGGGGGCGAAGCCGTGCATTTCGACGGAGCGGGGAGGTGTCATGCCCGCCGAATGCCCGCCGAAAACCTGGCCAAGCTTCGGAAAACTTCAAATTTGCCTGGCGCCTGGCCGTCTGGCTGCTCCTGGCGCCTGGTGGCCAGGCGGCCGCGCCGGAGCCAGCTCCCCCGGTGAGCTCCGTAGCTGAGGCGCCCGCCGAGGCCAGGAATGGCCCCCCACTGCCGCTGCGGTACGCCTTTTGGGGCCTGGGCCTCGCCACCGGCGGCGCCCTGCTGGCCTTGAGCTGGGGATTCCTGCTGCGGCGCAAAGTGCGCCAGCAGACCGAGCTGATCCGCCGGAAGCTGCTGCAGGAGGCGGCCCTGGAACAGAGCTACCGGGACCTGGTGGAAAACGCCTCAGACATCATCTTCGAGCTGGATCTGCGGGGAAACTTCCTGGCCCTGAACCGTGCCGCCGAGATGCTTTCGGGCTATACCCGGGAGGAGGTGCTGAACCAGAATTTTGTCGATTTCCTGCTGCCCGGCCAAGTCCAGCCCGCCCGGGAGCGGCTGGCGCGGGTGCTGGCGGGTGAAAAAAGCTTCCTGCACGAGTGGGAGATCCGCAGCAAAACCGGCGAGTGGCTGCCGCTGGAGGTGGTGGTGCGGCTGGTCACGAAGGATGGCGCGCCGCACGGTTTCCAGGGCATAGCCCGCGACATCCGCCGCCGGCTGCAGGCGGAGGAGAAATTGCGAAAGCTCTCGCGGGCGGTGGAGCAAAGCCCCGCCGCCATCACCATCACGAACCTCGACGGCCAGATCGAATACGTGAACCCCAAGTTCCTGGCCATCTCTGGCTACGCGCTGGAGGAAGTCATCGGCAAAACCCCCCGCATCCTCAAGTCCGGCCACACGCCGGCTGAGGAATACGAGCGCCTCTGGAAAACCATCACCACGGGCCGCGAGTGGCAGGGCGAATTCCTGAACCGGAAGAAAAATGGGGAGATGTTCTGGGAAAGCGCCTACATCAGCCCCATCACGGATGCCGCCGGGGATATCACGCATTATGTGGCGGTCAAGGAGGACATCACCGCGCGCCGCCAGCTGGAGGGACAGCTGCGCCAGAGCCAGAAAATGGAATCCATCGGCCAGCTGGCCGCCGGCATCGCCCACGATTACAACAATTTGCTGACGGTCATCCTCGGCCACTCCAGCCTGCTGAAAAACGAGCCCGACCTCCCCGCGGCAGCCCGGGAATTTGCCATGGAGATCAGCCAGGCCGCCGAAAAGGCGTCCAACCTCACCCGGCAGCTGCTGGTGTTCAGCCGCCGGCAACGGATACAGCCCCGGGTGGCCAGCCTCAATAACGTGATCGCGAACCTGGGTAAAATGCTGGTGCGCCTGCTGGGGGAGCACATCACCGTGGTGTTTGATTATGGCCAGCCCCTGCCGCCGGTGCTCGCCGATGAAGGCATGCTGGAGCAGGTGCTCATCAACCTGGCGGTCAACGCGCGGGATGCCATGCCCAAGGGCGGGGAATTAAACATCCGCACGCGGCTGGTGGAGGTGGACGCCCCCCACCTCCAGCGCAATCCCGAGGCCCAGCCGGGGCCGCACGTGTGCCTGACGGTGGCGGACCAGGGCTGCGGCATGGACGAGGCCACCCAGGAGCGGATTTTCGAGCCGTTTTTCACCACGAAAAGCCCCGGCAAGGGGACCGGGCTGGGGCTGTCCACCGTGTTTGGGATTGTGAAACAGCACCGCGGCTGGATCGAGGTGACCAGCGAAGTCAACCAGGGGGCCACTTTCCAGATCTTCCTGCCGCCCACCCGCCAGGTGCCTGAACCGCCCACCGAGCGCCTGGAAAAATCACCCAGCGGCTCGGAAACCATTTTGTTTGTGGAGGATGAGGAGGCCTTGCGCAAGCTGGGCCGGAATGTCCTCACGCGGGCCGGCTACCAGGTTTTGGAAGCCCCCTGCGGCCCCGACGCGATCAAAATTTGGGAACAAAACCGGGAAAAAGTGGACGCGCTGATCACCGATATGGTGATGCCCGGCGGGATGAGCGGCTATGACCTGGCCGTGAAACTCGTCGCCGAAAAGCCCTCCTTGAAGGTGCTCGTGGTCAGCGGCTATAGCGCCGCCCTGGCCACCCTGGATGAAAACCACAGCCAGCAATTTGCCGTCCTCCAAAAACCGTTCAGCCCCAAGATCCTGGTGCAGACCCTGCGGGATTGCCTGGACGGCACCCGGCCACTGCGGCCGGCCGGCTCAGGCGTCCGCGGGCATTGACCCCTCCGGGCCGCCGCGCGCTGCCCCCGGGAGGGTGGTTTGGCGGCCCCGCTGCTGGCCGAAGAACTCGCGCAACAGCTGCCGGCACTCCCCTTCGCGCACCCCGCCGGTGATCAGGCAGCGGTGGTTCAGGGAGGGGAATTGCAGCAGGTTCAAGGCGCTGCCCGCCGCCCCGGCCTTGGGGTCCGCCGCGCCAAAAATGACCCGCTCCAGGCGCACATGCACGATGGCCCCCGCGCACATGGGGCACGGCTCCTTGGTCACATACAGGCTGCAATCTGTCAGCCGCCAATCCCCCACCACCCCTTCCGCCTGGGTGATGGCGATCATCTCGGCGTGGGCCGTGGCATCCGTGAGCAATTCCACCTGGTTGAAGGCGCGCGCGATGATCCGCCCCTGCCGCACCACCACCGCCCCCACCGGCACCTCCCCCCCGGCGAAGGCGCGCCGCGCCAGCCGCAGGGCTTCGCCCATAAAATGGTCGTCGCTTTGCAGGTCGATGATCGGCGGCTCCAGTCCGGCCATGGCAGGGGGCGGCTATTTGCGGGGCAGCAGGCCGGGCGGCGGCACGCCCATCCGGCCCATCAGCCGCTGGAACTTGCCGAATTTCTTGAGCATCTGCTGCATTTGGGAGAACCGGCCCAGCAGGCTGTTCAGCTCCGCCACCACCACTCCGCTCCCCTTGGCGATCCGCAGGCGCCGCCGGGCATTGAGGATCTGCGGGTGCCGCCGCTCCTGCGGCGTCATGGCGCAGATCATGGCCTCCATCCGCTTGAATTCCTTCTCGCTCTTGGACAAATCCGCCCCCTTGGTCATTTCCGAGCCGCCCGGCAGCATGCCGATGATGTTTTCCAGCGGCCCCAGCTTGCGCATCTGGCGCAGCTGCTCCAGGAAATCCTCCAGGGTGAACTGGCCCCGGCGCATTTTTTCCTCGAGCTTCTTCGCCTCGTCCATGTCCACGGTCTCGGCCGCCTTTTCCACCAGGCTGACCACGTCCCCCATGCCGAGGATGCGCGAGGCCATGCGGTCCGGGTAAAACGGTTCCAGATCCTCGAGCTTTTCACCCATGCCCGCGAGCTTGATCGGCTTGCCGGTCACGGCCTTCAGGCTCAGGGCCGCCCCGCCCCGGGCGTCGCCGTCCAGTTTCGTGAGCACCGCGCCGGTGATGTTCAGCGCCTTGTCGAAATGCGTGGCCACATTCACGGCCTCCTGGCCCGTGGCGGAATCGAGCACCAGCAGGATTTCCTGCGGCTTCACCAGGTCCCGCAGGCGGACCAATTCCTGGACCAGGGGCTCATCGATCTGCAGCCGCCCGGCGGTGTCGAAGATCAGCGTGTTCAGGTTTTGCGTGGCCGCGTAGGCCAGGGCCTCCCGCGCGATCTTCAGCACGTCGGTCTCCCCCTTGCGGACGAAAGTGGCCACCTGGAGCTGCCGCCCCAAAGTCTCCACCTGGTCCATGGCCGCCGGCCGGTAAACGTCCGCCGCCACGAGCAGCACCGTCCGCCCCTGCTTGGTGAGCATCCGCGCCAGCTTGCCGCCGGTGGTGGTCTTGCCCGATCCGTGCAGCCCCACCAGCATCAGGCAGCTGGGATTGCCCCCCACCTCCAGGCTGGCATTGGCGGAGCCCAGCAGCGCCACCAACTCATCGTTGATGATCTTGATGATCTGCTGTCCCGGGTGGATGCTCTGGATCACCTGCTGGCCGATGGCCTTCTGCTTCACGCTCTCGATGAAATCGCGCGCCACCTTGAAGTTCACATCGGCATCCAGCAGAGCCATCCGCACTTCGCGGAGCGAATCGCTCACATTGGAATCCGATATCTTGCCCAGCCCGCGCAGGTTTTTGAAGACCTGCTGCAGCTTGTTGCTTAACGACTCAAACATTGGTTCAGCCTAGGGTAAGAACTGGGAGTTGACAAGCCGGACGAGTTTTGGCCTAATCATTGCCCCTTGAGAAAAGGGTCCGTGGTAGGATACCCAAGTGGCCAACGGGGGCAGACTGTAAATCTGCTGGCT
>CAIMWS010000268.1 GCA_903845125.1 uncultured Verrucomicrobiota bacterium | reverse complement strand
GCAAAATGCCGGAACTGGAATACCCAAACGACTGGTATTCTATGACTTATAACCGGAAAGCAGTGAAAATAAGTCATCCTAGGTTCTTCGACGAAACCCCCGTATCCCGATGAACGCAAAAAAAATGACGGTAAAAGTGGGGGAAAATGACGCATAATGGTGGATAATGGTGGAAAATGACGATATTGCCAATGGCCGCCTCGAAAATATCCGGTTGAACCGTTCCCAGCGCTGTGCTTTCGTTGAGTTGTGAGCAGAAATGTTCGCGGCTTTTTTTTGCCGTGAAGTTAAGGAGGAATATTATGGGTGAGACACAAATGGACGGGCGGCGGCTCGAAATCAAGGCCGAGCTGGCCCGGCGGGGGATGAAGCACCGGGATCTGGCGCGAGAGCTTCGCAAGCGCGGATTGCCCACCGAGGAAAGGGAAATTGCCTACATCATCAATGGCCGGAGGAACCCATCAGAGGAAATGCGCCAGGCGATTTCCGAAATCCTCGGGCGGCCAACTTACATACTATTCGCTTGAGTGGCCATGAATACCCCGAACATCGAAGAAACCATGCGGAACCTATTCGCGGCCGCTCCGGACCTCAGGGAGGCGGCGCTCGAGGCTGCCGACGCGGTGCTGCGCGGCAGCGGGCAGGCCAACCAGGCTTCCAGCCCGAGGATGTCATTCCAGGAGGTTGCCCGGGCACTTGGTAAAACGGCACCCACACTTCATCGTTTGGGGGTGAACCAAAATTGTGGGATGGCCTTCGCGGGTGGGCGTAAAACGTATACCGTGGGGGAGGTGGAAGCCTATTTGGCCAGCCCCGAAGCGATGAGGCACCGAGCCGCCTGGCGGGCGCAGCGGAAAACATGGAAAAGCTGAATCCCTGGCCCCGGAGGTGCGCGGGGTGCGGCCGGTATTGCGGATGCCTGGCGAGTGGCCAGCAGAAACCCAGTTGGTACCAGCCCGGCCGCTTGCTGTGTGAAAACTGCGTCAGAGATTCCTTGACCATCAAACGTCCACCACTACCAGCCCGTGAAAAGCAACCTGGACCGAATACCTGACGTTCTGAAAGAGCGTGCGCAGTGGGTCGTCTGGCGGCCCGCGCAGCGTGGCGGCAAGCCGCCGACCAAGATCCCCTATGACGCCAAAACCGGGGAACCGGCCAGCACGACTGATCCAGCCACCTGGGCCACCTTCGAGGCGGCCCGCGACGCAGCACAAAACGGGGGCGGCTACGGCGGTGTCGGATTCGTGTTTTGCGAAGCTGATCCGTTTTGCGGCATTGATCTGGATCATGTTCGCGATGCCGAAACCGGCGCGGTAGAACCCTGGGCAAAAACTTTGGTCCAGCGGCTGGGGTCGTATTCTGAAGTCAGCCAAAGCGGCACGGGCCTGCATGTGATATTGCAGGGGAAAATCCCGGGGCGGCGCCGGCGCAATTCCAAAGTTGAAGTATACGATTCTGGGCGATTTTTTGTGATGACCGGACGGCGGCTTCGTGGATGCCCGCCGGGCGTTGAGCCACGCCAGGATCAGCTCAACGAAATATACGCCGAGGAGTTTGGGCCAGACTCCCCCGCGCTGGAGGAGCGGGATGCATTCCCGGCAGTGGCGAATGCCAGTATGGATTTGAGCGATTCGGCCTTGCTCGACAAGGCAAAAGCCGCCCGAAACGGCAGCACGTTTTCCGCGCTGTGGGAAGGGAGCTGGAAGACTCGATACAGTTCGCAATCGGACGCCGATCTCGCGCTGCTGAGTCTTTTGCATTTCTGGACCGGCGGCGACCGCGAACGCAGCTTTGCGCTGTTTTCCAAGAGCGGCCTGAACCGGGAAAAGTGGTCGCGGGCGGACTACCGTGAGCGGACTTGGGGGATGGTTGTCAGAGGTGATGTGTATCAACCGGGGGCGATGTCGGCGGGATCAAAACCGGCACCGGCGGAGCGGCCCGCGCTGCCGGAAGCCTGGGGACCACCCGAGCCGTTCACCCAGGCTGACGTTCCACTGGCCCCCTGGCCCTGGGATGCCTACCCGGCGGTGCTGGCCGAGCTGGGCCGCGAGATTGTCAAGACCATCGGCACCTGCGACGAGCTGCCCGGGCTGGCCCTGCTTTGCGTGGCTAGCATTTGCGTGCGCAACCGAATCAAGGTCCAGATCAAGCCCGGCCATGTGCAATACTTGAACCTCTATGGGCTGGCGGTCCTGCCCCCGGGCGGCAAAAAAACGCCGGTTGGCAAAGTGCTGCTGCCCCCGCTGGAAGCCTGGCAGCAGGAGCAAGGCAAATCGTACCAGGAGCAACTGAACCACTGGGAGGCGAAATCAAAGATGGCGCGGGCACGGGTGGCCGACCTTGAAAAGCGAGCCGCCAAGGCTGACCCGCGAGAGGCCCAGGAGTTGGAGACGGCCCTGGCGGACCAACAGACGATTCTTAAGGGGAGGCCGATCAAGCCGCTGCTGTTCACGAACGATGCCACCTCCGAGGTCGTGGCCAGGCTGCTGGGGGAACAAGGGGGGGCGATGGGGGTCTTCACCTCGGAAGGGCGGAAGGTTTTGGCGATTGCCCGGGGGCGTTACATGCGCGGCGGAGGCGCGGACATCGACTTGTGGCTGGCGGGCTACAGCTATGATTATGTCCGGGTCCACCGGTCGCGGGAGGGCTTTGAGCCGATAGACCTGCCCGAACCGGTGCTGGCCGCGTTTGTGGCCGCCCAGCCGGACACGCTCCGAGCAATGGGGGAGTCCGAGGAGCTGCGGGCCTCGGGATTCCTGGCGCGATGGGATTACGTTTGCCCCGAGTCCGCCCCGGGGAGCGAGTATCGCACCGGGAGCATTCCCGCGACTGTGCAGGCGGCGTATGCAGCGGCGATCCGCCGGTTGATTGATTTGCCCTTTGCGAAATTCCCGGACGGAAACCCGGCCCCGAATTTGGTCTGCCTCAGCCCGGCGGCCTTTGCGAGATGGACGGACTACCACGATGAACTGGCTGCGGAAGCCCGGCTCGCTGCGGGACACCAGCCAACCGCCTTCGTGGAGTTCATGGGCAAGCTGCCCGAGCGGATCATCCGCATCGCCGGAATATTCCACGCGGTGCGCCATGCCGCCGAAGGCGGCCCCCTGGGCCTGATCGATGCCCGGGAGATCGATGCGGCCTACATGGTGGTGCTGTGCCTTTTGCAGCACGGGAAGAGGGCCTTTGGCATCATGGGCCAGGATGCGGCGCAGGCGAAAACCGCCACCTTGTGGAGGGCTATCCATGGGCACCGCTTCAGGCTGCGGGAGCTGCGGGCGCGGGAAGGCTTCCCGGACACGGAGGCTGTGAAACCCCGGGACGTGGCACGATACGGTTGGGCAGGAATCCAGCAGGCCGATGAAGCCCGGCGTGTTTTGGATGTGCTGGCAACGAAAGGATGGCTTTACGAAACCACTTTGCTCGGCGGGGCTCGCGGCCCCCAGCATGTGCTGTATCACCTGCACCCTGCGCCCCCACAGGAAGGAGTGACCCCCTTGTGAATCCGATCACCCGCCTTGAAGATCTCCGCGCCACCCGAAACGGGTTTTCAAATCTGAACCCACCCGACAAACCCGACAAACCCGACAAGTTTTCGTGTCGGCACCTAATTTGTCGGGTTTGTCGGGTTTGTCGGCAGGCTGCAAATGCGGAAAACGCTGGGGCGAGCGATCCCCCAGCAGGTTTGTCGGGTTTGTCGGGTTTGTCGGGCGGTGGTGAAGCCGAAAGCCGGGTTCCCCAGCAACGCTGGGGTTGCGCTCCCACTGTGGAAATCGCCCCAGTGGTG
>CAIMWS010000267.1 GCA_903845125.1 uncultured Verrucomicrobiota bacterium | reverse complement strand
ATCATGCGCTGCGACATCATTGCCAACGGCATTGTCGCCGCGGTGCGGGACAACAACCTCAAGCTGCCCATGGTGGTGCGCTTGGAAGGGAATAATGTGGAGCTCGCCCGGAAGATCATCAGCGACTCCGGCTTGAACATCATCAGCTGCAACTCCATGGCGGAAGCGGCCGAAACCGTGGTCAAGGCGGCGGCGGGCGTAGCCACCATCTCCGCTTAATGGAACCGGAAGCAAAATTGAAAACTCAGCCAGAATCAAGATATCATGTCCATTCTCGTTAATCACGAAACCAAAGTTTTAGTCCAGGGCATCACCGGCCATTTCGGGGCCTCCCATACCCGTCTGAGCCTGGCTTACGGCACCCAAATTGTGGCGGGCGTCACCCCCGGCAAAGGCGGCCAGGTTTTTGACACCCAGGTCCCCATCTACGACAAAGTTTCCGAGGCCATGCAGGCCACTGGCGCCACCGTGTCAGTGATTTTTGTGCCTGCCTCCTATGCCGCCGACGCCATCCTTGAAGGGGTGCAGGCCGGCCTGGATCTGGTGGTGTGCATCACCGAATTCATTCCCGTGCAGGATATGATCCGCGTGAAGCGCTCGATGCGCGGCTCGAAAACCCGCCTGCTCGGCCCCAACTGCCCCGGTTTGGTCACTCCGGGCGACGGGCCGAATTCACAAGGCGGCTGCCGCATTGGCATCGCCCCCGGCTACATCCATAAAAAAGGACATATCGGCGTGGCCTCCCGCAGCGGCACCCTCACCTACGAAGCCGTCTGGCAACTGACCCAGCGCGGCGTGGGCCAATCCACCTGTGTGGGCATCGGTGGCGATCCGGTCAATGGCACCTCCCACCTGGACGTGATCAAAATGTTCAACGAAGATCCCGACACCCACGGCATCATTATGATCGGTGAGATCGGCGGCACTTCCGAGGAGGAAGCGGCGGCTTGGATCAAGCAACACTGCAAGAAGCCAGTGGCCGGATTCATCGCCGGCGCCACCGCACCGCCGGGACGCCGCATGGGCCATGCCGGCGCCATCATCAGCGGAGGCAAAGGTACCGCTTCCGCCAAAATCCAAGCCTTTAAAGACGCCGGTATCGCGGTGGCACCCACGCCCTCGCACATCGCCGAAACGCTGCTCAAATTGATGTAATTGCTTGGTTCAACCACTGGGGGGGGCCAAGGCCCCCCCTTTGACTTTCCTTGGCCGTGTCTCCGCATGGCGAGTAACTGCGCTTTTGGTTTCTACGCAAGGCCGGCAGTGGGTCATGATTCACGAGCCAATCGGGGTAAATGATGAAAGTCGGAGGCATTGCCCAAAAAGATCCAGCCATTACGCCTGACCCCATTTCAAAGATACGGTATCGCCCGGCAGGTCCGATCGACCTCACCGGGCTTTTTGGTAGATGACAATGGCGGCGGCGGATTTCTGAGCCAGGCGGATCTCCAATCCCGGATTCCGTAATTCGCGGCCAGTAGCTTCGCGGGATTCGGCGGCATCAAGGTCAGTCACTTTATACCGTGCCTCGGGCTCCAATCCCCAAAGTTGGAACCGGGCCGATTCGTAAGGGCTATCCCGGCGGCGAAAGGCCTGCACCACCCCCTCCCCCTTCTCCGGGCAATCGAATTGCCAGGCCATCCACACCTCCTCGGCCAGGCTATACGGAGTCAGCGGATAAAAATCCCCCAGCAAATCCGCTGATATTTTCCGCCAGTCTTCCACCACACGCTTCAGCCGCGGCCAATCAATGCCCGGTTGGCGGACATCCACCGCCAGGCCCAAAGCCGGGCAAAAATGGCTGCGGGCGTTATATTCCAGCCGATCCGGTTGATAATAAAATCCCTGGCCATAAAACGGGAACCAGGAAGCCAAACCGTAGGTATGGCATTGATTCCCCGGCGCGAAGGCCAAATCCCCCTGGAAGGATTGATAATCGCTCCGCAGCAGCGGCACCGCCCGCCGCAAGGTTTCCAGGTCGTTGCGGCGGCCGCCCGAGGCGCAGCTATCGATCAACAGCCCGGGATTGCGTCGCCGCAGTTCATCCCAATAGGCCAGGTAGCCTTCGACATGACGGATTTCGGTGATGCCCTGGCGGTCGGGGGCATCATTGGCCCGCCAAAAGTCGAGCGGATCGACATTGAAGTCTTGCCGGTAAAGGTCGATGCCCTGGGTTTTAAGAAGATGATCCACATGCCCGGCGAGCCACGAACGCGCTTCAGCAGAGCCCAGGTTCAGCAGTTTTTGGCTGCCATCCCGGCCGAGCAGCCAACTGGGATGGTTTTGGTAGAGCCAGGTACCGGGTGCCACCCGCTCCGGCTCGAACCAGACAATCGACCGCAATCCTTTTTGGTGCGCAAAATCGGTCACCGCCCGCAATCCACGGGGAAAACGCTCGGGATCCGGCTCCCAGGTGCCGGTCATCGGCCAATCATTGCCGCAGGGATACCAACCGGCATCCATCCACCAATAATCCAGTCCGATTCCTTGCCGCTGAAACGCATCAATAAAACGGAATTCATCCGGTTCGTTGCATTTGAGGCCGGGGAAAAAACCACCGCTGCACGAGGAAAGCATCGGGGGAGGCGGTTCTCCGTCGCGGCCGCGGGGCAGGTTGTGCGCCAGCATCCAGCGCCGCCATAGATTCTGGGCCCGAATCCGTTCGCCCTGGTAAAACAGCAACGCCACCAAAGGGGTCCGGACTTCCTCCCCCGGCAACAGCCGAAAATGGGTCTTTTCCTGGCCTGCCCACACCCGCATACCCCCGCTGGCGTCACACTCGAAGGAAGCGGCCCATTGGCCCGGCCAGCCAATGGCCAGCAACAGGCCCGCCCCCGGCCACTCGAGGTTGAAATAGGGGAAAGCCTGATTGCAGGGACGGCCACCAACGGGAGCAAAATCCCTCCTGGATTTGGGTGGCAAGGGGCATCGATGCGGCTCGTAGCTATCCGGCGTGCATTGATCGCCCGTATGATAATTCAGCGTGTATTGGCCGTTGGTCTTCAAGCGCAGATCAAGCGGATGTAACTCCCGCCAGATCGCCGAGGCCTGGGCACCTTCATTCTTCACCCGCAGGGTCCATTCCACCACTGGGAAATCCCGGTATTGCACCAATTCCCAGCGCATCGCCAATCCGTTTTGCGGATCACGGCGCGTCACAACATGTTCCACGCGTCGCGCGTCCAATTCCCGCAACGTGTGGACAACCGGCCAACGGTCGAGCCAATCCCCCGCGGGCTGGCCAGCGTATTCGAAGGAAACGGGAAGCTGGGCTGGGGAACCGCGGAAATGGTTCGTGATCCACCGGGCTGTCCAGTCAATTTCCCCAGCCGTGGGCAGCACCGCCCCCGCAGCGGATCCCGCCGTGTATAGCAGGCAGGCCGCTGCCAGCCACCCGGCCAATACCGGCCTCCTGGGGCAAACCATAACCAGGAATGAACGGTGCAGCCCCAGGCATCGCCAGCGGAAGAACGGTTTCATGGCCCGATTTTATGCCGGAATCGCCCGTGGGCGCCAAACCTATTTTTTCCCGAGTGGGTCCGCATTGACGCTGCCTGCGCCAGCCGATACCGTGGGGCCGAATGATCCAAATGCTGGACGCACAATCATAGGAACTAAACCATGAACACCATATGCACCATGACCAACAACCAAGGTTCAAAAACCTGGGCCAGCCTCGTGGCGCTCGTTTGCGGGCTGGGGCTATGGCCCAGCCACACGACGGCGGCGGATAAGCGTTCGCCCGGTCCCCTCGAGGAGCAGCCCGGCTGGGTTAAATCCGAATTCATCGCCAACAAACTGCCCACACCATCCGGCCACGCTTCCACCATCGTGGAAACCCAGGAAGGCTTGGTGGCGGCCTGGTTTGGCGGCACCGAGGAAAAAAATCCGGACGTCGGCATCTGGCTGGCCACCCATGACGGCCGCCAGTGGTCGGAACCGAAAGAGGTGGCGAACGGTCTCCAAGCCGATGGCACCCGCCATCCTTGCTGGAACCCGGTGCTTTTCCAGCCCAACCACGGGCCTTTGCTGCTGTTTTATAAAGTTGGCCCCAGCCCCTCGAAATGGTGGGGCATGCTTATGAAATCCACCACTGCCGGCAAGACCTGGAGTATCCCGCAACGCCTCCCGGACGGCATCCTCGGGCCGGTGCGCAACAAACCGGTAACCATGGCCAAAGGCGGCATCCTATGCGGTTCCAGCACGGAGGATAACGGCTGGGAGGTGCACATGGAGCTGACGACCGACCTCGGAAACACCTGGAAACGCTCCGAACCCCTGAACAAACGCACCGAATTCGGCGCCATCCAGCCCACCATCCTGTGCTGGCCGACCGGTGGCACCCAGATCCTGAACCGCAGCCGCCAGGGTGTCATCACCGAATGCTGGGCCATCGACAACTGGCAGGCCTGGAGCCCCATGCACCGCACCACCCTCCCCAATCCCAACAGCGGCATCGATGCCGTCATGCTCCAGGATGGCCGCGGCTTGCTGGTTTACAACCACACCAGGCAGGGCCGCAGCCCGCTTAACGTGTCAGTCTCCAAGGATGGTTATTACTGGCAGGCCGCGCTCGTGCTCGAAAACCAGCCCGGCGAATACTCCTACCCGGCCGTCATCCAGAGCGAGGATGGCCTGGTCCATATCACCTACACTTGGAAACGGCTGCTCATCAAACACGTCACCATCAACCCCAGCCGGCTCCAACCCCGCAACTTTGACGCCGGCAAATGGCCCCAGTAAGTAGCCGGAAATAAATAAAGGTGGCAAGTTCACGCCGGAGACCAGCGGGGGTGCTACGGTTTTTTCGGTTCATAAGCGCGCCGAATCCCGGCCAGCCTTCCTGATCAACCCAGGCAACTCTTCTATCCAGGCGATCAAAGGCTGGCCTGAAGGCTCCTGAAGGCCTCCCCGTTGCCGTCAGTCCGGCCGCCAACGTAAAGTCAAATCACGGATCTCAGATCGCAATTTTTTCCTGGCGGTCTGAGATCCATGGATGCAGCCGGGGGTGCAGGGATTGCGCGGAGTCTTCGGCCTGGCCGCGTTGCCAGGGATCGGGGCCGACCCATTCGCTGCGCCGCCCCTGGATCACCAGCTCGCCTTTCGCGAAGTCCAGCGTCACCAAGGCCCATAGCGGATCCCGGTAAGCGGCCACGTGGTCCAGGTAGGGGTATTTCTGGTGCACTTCAGGCGGGTAGGTTTGCCGGTAAGCGGCGGGGTTATCGAGCCACCAGTAGGCGGCGCTGTTGACCTGGATATGGCGGACCCCATTCACCACCTGTTGGAAATCCAAATGACGGTGGCCGGAAAACACCGCCACGATCCGTCCCGGATGCGCCGCCTGGGCGCGTTCCACCAAGGCCCGGATGGCGGCGGCATTCTCCAGGCAGTCATTGCCGTCGCTGTCGAACGGTTGATGGATGAACAGCAGGACCGGGCCGGCGGCCTGCTCCATTTCCCGCTCCAGCCAGGCCGCCTGCGCCGGCCCGATAAACCGTTTGTATCCGGCGGCTTTGCCGCCCGGTTCGTTGCCATCCAAAACGAGACCGCGGACCGGACCGGCCTGGAAGGCATAATGCGGGCCGGGCATGCCATAAAAGCTGGCGGTCTGTTGCCGCTGGTAGCCCCCGTCCATGTCATGGTTGCCCAGCACATGGTAGCTCGGGCCGCCGAAGGCATTCCAGGCATCGAGGAATGCCTGGTTGCGCGGGTGCGGCCAGCAGAAATCGCCCAATTGCAGGATGAAATCCGCCCGGGCCTCTTTCATGGCGGCGACAAACGCCTGCACCCGTTTGGTCCCGTCCGGCATCACATCCGGATGGATGTCGGAGATGAGCCCGAAAGTGAGCCGGCGGGGTGGACGCTCCTGGCCGGCAACCTGCGCGGCCAAAGCCAGGGTGGCGGGCGCCAGAACGAACCGGCGGATCATGGCGCGTCGGGAAATCAAGCGGTGGCTAATTTCTGAATGATCCATGCGGCAATGATTACAGCTCTTCGATGGCTTTTCAAGCCAGGCCTTTTGCCCCAAAAAACCGCGCAATAATTTGCCCTTGGCTGGACGGCTCACGACTTGGTAGCCTTATCTCTGCTTGAAAATACCACCTATGCATCACCTGGCTGGAGCCGGGATTTGGCTCCTTGGGTTTCACCTCGCCACCGGAGTTGTTGCGGGCCAGGCCGCCCAAACGGCGCCGGCCATTACGGCTGATTTCTACCTCTCCCCCAGCGGGTCCGACCAATGGACAGGCCAGCTGCCGGAGCCGAACGCGGGCAAAACGGATGGCCCTTTTGCCACGCTGGCCCGGGCCCGGGACGCCCTGCGCGGGTTGAAATCCCACTCCAGCCGGGCCAGGTCCTTCACCGTTATGATCCGCGGCGGGGAATATCGGCTGAGCGAGCCGTTCCAATTGGGGCCGGAGGATTCCGGGTGGGAGGGGTTGCCTGTAACCTATGCCGCGTATCCCGGCGAGCAGCCGGTTTTCACCGGCGGCCGGATCATCCGCGGCTGGCGGCGGGGCGAAAAGGACCTCTGGCAGGCTGACCTCCCGGAAACCAAAACCAACCGCCAGGCTTTCCGCCAATTGTTTGTCAACGGCCAGCGCCGGGAGCGGGCGCGATGGCCGGCGGAGAAATGGCTGAAGGTGGCCGGCACCGCGGATTACAAGGAATCCGGGTGGGCCGGCGCCATGAAAGGCCAGAATGACGACGAATTGGCGCGCCGTTCCTTCCGGTTCCGCGCGGGGGATATCCGCCAGGGCTGGACCAACTTGGAAGATGTGGAGGTGGTGGTGCTGCAGTTCTGGATGGCGGCCCGGTTGCGCATCAAGGAAGTGGATGAGCGCCAGTGCTCGGTTCTCTTCACCGGGGGCAGCTGGCGGCCGTTGACCTGGTCCTTCGGCTATTACGTGGACAACGTCGCCGAAGGCTTGACCGCTCCGGGCAGCTGGTATCTCAACCGCCAGACCGGAGTGCTTTCCTATCACTCCCTGCCGGGTGAGGATTTATCCCGGGCGGAAGCCGTGGCCCCGCAAATGGAACAATTGGTGTGCCTGGCCGGCGAGCCGGATAAAGGGAAGTTTGTGGAAGAGGTCGTTTTTCGTGGTTTGGCCTTCCGCCACACGGCCTGGAATCTGCCCGCTGCAGGGTATCATTATGCGCAAGCCGAGTTGCCTGTGCCCGCGGCGCTCCAAGCCCTCGGCGCGCGCCGGTGCCGCCTGGAGGATTGCGAGCTTTCGCGGCTCGGTGGCTGGGGTATCGAGCTGGGCCGCGGCTGCCAGGACAACCGCATTTCCCGCTGTTTGGTTGAGGATATGGGCGCCGGGGCGGTCAAAATCGGCGAGGCGGAGGAGCCTGCCAGCGACGTCCTGGAAGCGTGCCGGAACGAAGTGTCAGACAGTCAGTTCCGCCATGGGTGCAAAGTATATTTGGGCGCTCCCGCCGTCTGGGTGGGGCAGTCGGGCGGCAACCGGATCCGCCACAATGAGTTCGCGGGCCAGTTCATGTGGGCGGTATCCCTGGGATGGAATTGGTCCTATTTCCCCCTCACCCGCTCCCGGGGCAACCTCGTGGAAAAGAACCATATCCACGACTTGGGCACTGGCCCGCTGGGCACCCATGGGGCACTGTATTGCCTGGGGGTATCGCCGGGCACCGTACTGCGGGACAACTATATCCACCACATCCACGCCGCCGAAGCCTGGGGCGCCGGCGAAGGCATCATCCTCGACAATGGCTGTGTGGGCATACTGGTGGAGAACAACCTGGTCCACGACGCGGAGGCCGGGGGCTGGGGCTGCAATTTCAACTGCCTGGGCAACATCATCCAGAACAACATTTTCGTGAACGGCCGGGTCTACCAGCTGACCCGCTACGGCGACGCGCCCGGCGCCAACCCGCCGCCCAATGGGGAAGTCTTCACGCGCAATATTGTGGCTTGGCAAACCGGCCCGCTGATCAAGGAAAACGACTGGATTTCCTACGCGACGCTGTGGGATTACAACCTGTACTGGCAATCCCGCGGAGAGCCGGTCCGCTTCATGCGCCACACCTTCGACGAATGGAAAGCCAAAGGCTTGGATACGCACTCCGTCATCGCGGAACCGCTTTTTGTCGATCCCGCTAAAAACGACTTTCGCCTGCGCCCGGATTCACCCGCCTTCAAGCTCGGCTTCCGGCCACTAAAGCTGGACGATGTGGGACCGCGCCCTCGCCGGTGAGGGCCCCTGGGCATTTAGACAAGGAAGTTCCGGAACTCGGGCCGGAATGGCATTCATTGCACCACCGGGGGGATGGCAGCCGACCGTCACTCTTTCCCGCCCTGGCTGAATTGAACCTGGCCCACGTGGGAACCCACGCTCAATGGGGGTGATCCACTGGCCAGTGGGCGGCCCAAAATCGTAACGTGATCGAACTGGACATTTTGAACATCATGGACCGCATCGGCCCCGGCTAATTGCACCCGGTAGGAACCTGGCTGGCCGGTGATGGCCACCCGGTTGAACCGCACATCCCTGACAAGTCCCGGCACCTGCTTGCGCATATATTGGTTTATCACCGGCTTGAGCCGGATGAATTCCCCCTGCCCTTCCCCGTGCAGGCGCACATCCTCCACGAGCACGTTTTCCAGCCGCATGTCTTCACCCGGCTCCAGCAGGAAAGGGGTCATGGTGAAGTGAATGATGTCCAAGTCGCGGATGGTGATATGGCGCATGAAAGCTGCCCGGCTTTCGTGCCCCAGCAGGAAAATCCGCGCCCGATCACACCAAAAAACGCAATGTTCAACCGTGATGTTTTCCACGTTGCTGTCGGGGGCGTTGAAATCCAGGCCTTTCATCGCCACGCAATCATCGTCACTGCGGATAAAGCAATCGGTGATCAACACGTTTTGTGAATTGCAGGGATTGATCCCGTCATCGTTTTGCACGCGGGAATTGCATAGCTTTACGTTGCGGATCACCACGTTGCGGCTGCCACGCGGCACGATGGTCCAATGGGAGGAGCCGCGGATGGTGATGCCGGACACCTCCACATTGGCGCCGGTGATCCCCAGCGTGACGCCATAGGGCCCCTTGCGCCACTCGTAATCAGAGCCATCCAGAATGCCCCGGCCGCAGATCTGGATGTTGTTTCCCCGGGCGGAAACCGCTCCCTTCACCACCGCACCGCCAGCCAGGTAAAGGGTTTGCCGGTTCGTCAGCTGGATCAGTCCAGCCTGGTGCTGGCCGGGACCGAAATAAATGACGCCCCGATCATCCGCCTTGGGGGGATCCGATTCCAATGGATTGGCGAACAACAAAAGCGGGCCTTTCCTGCCGTCCGGTTCAATGCTCAATTTGCGGGGACCGGGAAGCGTCAGCAGGAGCGTGTGCTCATCCTCCAATTTAAAATCCACCGTTGGCGGCCGGATGGCCACCCCTTTCAGGGAACGGGTGGAAATGATGCGCACCACGGCCTGGCCATCCAGGTCGAAGTTCGCAAAGGCGTAAGGCCCCCCGTAATCCCACTCCTTGCCCGCGAAAGGTGCATCCAGTACCCGGGCCGTATAAACGTCCACCCCCCGGCCGTCTACGCATACCTGGTATTCGGAAGACTTTGGCTCATCTGCGGGAGCGGGATAGGTAACCACGGTGGCGGCCCGGGCACCGGCCAGGGCAGCCATAAAAATCCAGCCCGCCAGCGCGCCAGCCAGTTTCACCGTGCCACCATCGATGGGAAGCTTGGTTATTCGCGAGGATATTTCATGCCGCTTTTTCCCGGGCATTCCGGGCGTCCCGTGGTTCAGTCCTCTTTGGCTGCGGCTTGGCCACTCCAGGAGATCGTGATTGTTCATGGGGCCGGATCTTAACCGATCCGATTCCGGCCGGCACCTATTTTTCCTGGTCAGCTGGAGCCGCCGGCTGGTTCAAAGGGAGGGTCAGGGTAAAAACGCAGCCCGCCTCGGAGCTTTGTTTCAAGGCCAGCACGGCGCCGATCTGCGCAGCCAGCCGGCTGCTGATGGCCAAGCCCAGGCCGGAGCCACCGGCCTTGGTGGAGGGTAAGGGACTGAACAAGCCGGCTTGCACCGCCGAGGACAGACCAGGCCCGGAATCGCACACCTCAAACCGTAACTCCACGTTATCCCCCCGGCCCCGCAATACGACCGGGCGCCCCACCGGAGTGGCCTCCACTGCGTTCTGGGAAAGGTTTTCCAAAATCAGCAAAACCAGGTTGGCCTCCCGGTTGCGTAACACCGCCTGGCCTTCACCGTGGGCTTCCCAGATGACACCACGGACCCGCGCCAAGGGTTGGATGCGGGCGGAGATCAGCTCCATGATTTCCTCCAGGTTGATCTCGTAGCCGGCCAGGCGGGTATCCTCCCGCAAAATGCGCACCACCTCGTTCACCAGGGTGTGCATGCGCCGGGTGCTATCGATGGCGTGCTGCCAATCGCCGCTGGCTCCCTCGCGATTTTCCGCGGAAACGAAATTCATGAGGGCCGATAGCGGATTCCGCAAGCCATGGATCAAATGGGCCGTGACGGAGCCGATGGCGGAGGTTTTCGCAGCGAGGATCAGCTCCTGGTTGGCCCGGGTGAGGCTGGCGGTTCGTTCCGCCAGGAGCTGGTTGGCCCGGTGCAGGCGCCGGAAGGCCCACCATAGCCCACCGAGGATGACCACGCCACCAGCACTGAACACGCCCAAACCATGGCGCAACATGGATTGATCCAGGCGCTGGAACTCCAGGCTGACCGGTTGGCCGTTGATAAAAAACTCGGCAATCCCGGAGAACGTCTGATTGTCCCGCTGGCCGATGGGAATGATCACCTGCAGAACCTCCACCAATGATTTGGTGGAGGCCTCGGGACCGGTGAAAACCTGGTTAAAAGGAAGGCGGGTTAAAAGCCGGCTCACGCAAGTCTGGCGGCGAACCGCCGCCAGATCTTCAGGGCTAAGCCGTCCCTCAACCGCATCCTCGGGGAAGGCGGTTCGGAAAGATCCATCCAGCTCGTACAGGCGCACCGCCAAAACGTCCTTGAGCTTGGAAGTCTCCAATACCACTTCCAACTGAGCCAGGGAATCTTCAGGCATGCGGCCCCGGATGGGTTCCGAAGAATACTGCCGCATGAGGGCCACGGCCTTCAGCACCTCGCTGTCCCGGCCCAGGATTTGCTCCCGGATTTTTTGCCGCAAATGATAACTGACCAGAAACTGGGCGGCTCCGAAAATGATGACCACCAACACACTGACGGCTGCCGGAGCCAGCCAGGCGCTGCGTTTCCGAACCGTAGGAGGCGTTGCTTCAGCCTTAGGCAGGTTGCTGGTATCCACAAGCTCGATTGGTTAAAACTCCCATTCCAATCCGCCCCAAATGCGGTTCACCGCATATTCCTCATAAAGGATAATCGCCATCGAAGTTTCAAATTCATACTCAGCAAACAGCTTGAGCGATTTGAACAAATTCTTTTCGGCGTACGCGCTTAACGCCACCAGGTTTTTCTGCCGCAATCGGAGATCATCCACCGCGACGGTCTGGAATGGGTAAAGGTAGTGGGAAACTTTGGCCTGCACCCTGGCCTCCCAGGTTTTTGACCGGTAGCGGATCTGCTGGGAAACCAGGAAACGGCTGTAATCAAAATAGTCGGGGCCGTTGTCCAGGCTGGCGGTATAAGCCAGCCGGGTTTTGGCCAGCCAACGCCGCCGCGGATCCAGATAATGATTCACACCCACCACCGCCTCGTTTTGATAATAGGCCAGGCTCTCCCCTGCCAGCGTGGTGCCATCCCTGGCCAATTGCAGGCGGGTATCGTAAGGGCGGTAACGAAATTCATAACTGGTGTAAAGCAGCGACCGATAACCATAATTATGGCCGATCACCAGTTTGGGGCCAGCCTCCCAATAATCATCCAATGGTTCTTCGTATAATTGGCGCGCCCCATTTAAAGTCAGCTCCACGTAGTTGCTCCCGAAGGCTGCCCGCAGCCCGGGCTCCAAACCGATCCGCTGCCCCTTGGCCAGTACCGAACTCAGTTCCGTTTCCGAGGTGGAGGAGTCAAACATCTGATTCTGGTATAAATAATTCACCCCGAGGGAAGCCCGCCAACTGGAGGAAAGTTCCTTTTTGAACTGCATTTGGGCAATCCAAGTCTGTTCCTGGTCAATGACTTGAGAGGATAGGTAACGGAAATCCTCGCCATATACATAGATTAGGAATTCATCACCCTGGGTCGAATTCCGAAATACCATCAAATCCAATCCCGAGGCGAAAAATGGGCTGCCTTGAACGTTAAAGGCACTTAGAGCCAGATTATCCTTATAGCCCATCCCGGTTCGCAGGCTGATCGAATGATCCCAAAATGACTTGAGCGGCAGGTTCAGGTCCT
>CAIMWS010000266.1 GCA_903845125.1 uncultured Verrucomicrobiota bacterium | reverse complement strand
GGTAGCGGCGGCTGAGCGGCTGATCCGGCCGGTTGCGGCCGAGCTGGCTCAACAAATCCTCCACCTCCGCCACCCGCTGGAGCGCCTGGCCGATGGCGGTGAGGGCTTTGGCCGCCGTCATTTTCCCGGCCTGGACTTTCTGCAGCAGGCGGCATTCAAAGTCCCGGCAATAAGCGGGACGTTCCGCATAGATCCGGCAGCGGGACGATTCGTAGGCGGCGCAGGGCTGGCCGAAGCTGCAGGTCCGGCCGCGCTTGCGGAATTTAAAGCCGAGCAGGCCCAACCGCACCGGATCGTCCCCCGGCTCCAGCTTGACGTCGGTAAATAGCACGCCATTGCAGCAGAGCCCGCACGCGGGGCAGAGCCGGGCGATCGCCTCCGCGGGATGGGGCATCCCGGGCGGCCCCGCAACCGGCGCCGACTCCTCAAGCCGGCGACCCGGCAAGGCCTTTTTCCCCCGTCCGGCGGCCGTCATGGATTGCGGGCGCTCAGCACCGCGCCGTGGATGGTCCGCGCGATCAAAGCGGCGCCGATGGCGTTGGGATGGATGTCATCCGGGAAGATCTCCTGTTTGCCGCTCAGGGCGGTATAAAGATCGATGGTCTGCAGCCCTTTTTCCGCGGCCACCTGTTTGATGATGGGGATGATCTCATTGCGGATGATATCGGGATTGATATCAAACGTGATGGAATAGGCGGGCACGGGCAGGCAGAGATAGATTTTGGGTTTGGAGGAGAGGCCGGCGAAAACGTCCACCAGGGCCCGGAGGTCGGTGGCGAACTGGTCCTTGTATTTCCAGTTTTGCGGCTTGGAATCATTGGTGCCGAGCTTGATGGTGACAATATCGGGCAGGAAGTTGGTGGCGTTGCGGAAGGCCGCCTCGGCCCAATAAGGGTAATCGCCCTTCTTCAGCAGCGTGCGCCCGCTGACGCCAAAATTGCGGGTGGTGTAGTTGGTGCCCAGCAAGCGGCCCAAAACGACCGGGTAGGCGTTGACGGTGGGATTATCCACTCCGGCGCCTTCGGTGATGCTGTCGCCGAGGCAGGCCACTTTGATCGCGGCGGCTGGCGCGGGGAGGGGCCAAGCCAGGCTCCCGGCCCACAACATAAGGATCATTAATTGGGTTCTCATGGCAAAATCAAGGCAGCAGAATGGCTCGGTAAAAACAGGGTCCCGCAGGCGGGGCCTGGGCATCCACCACCTCCAGGAGCCCATTCGTATTGACCCAGGTGCTGATCTGGACCCAGTCCGCCAGGTTGGTGGAGGTTTCGATGGCGTAACGTCCGCCCCGGGCGCCGACGAGGGTGAATTGGAAACGCCCCGGGTCCGGGCGTTGGGCATTCACCAGGTGGGGATTCAGGCTGACGCGGCTGGCCACCGTGCGGGCCCCGCCGTATTGAAGGCCCTGGCCAACCACCAGGAAATGGCCCCCCAGGACCGCCAGGCGGGGCGCCACCTGGTCGTAAGCGTTGGTGTTCACCAGCGCCAGGGATCCGGGCAGGAGGGCGCCGTTATCCGCCAGGGATACCCCCACCAGGTTGAAATTGTTTGTGAGCCCCGCCACCGCCTCCTGCCAGGCCACAAAATAATCCCCGCCATAGGCGACGACCGAGGGGGCGGTCTGCTGGTAGGGGGCCTGCCGGACAATCCGGATATCCGAGGCTGAAGGCAAACCCTCCGCGGGCAGGAACACCCCGTAAATATCGAGGCTGGTGGCGCTGTTGCGGGAGTCGGCCCAGGCCACGAAGAAGTTCTCCCCATTGGCGGCGATGGCGGGCAGGGTCTGGCTTTGGAGGGCGGAACAAATCGCCAGGCCATTGGTATCGAGCAACCGGCCATCCCCATCCACGCGCGCGCCATAGATGTCGGGATTGGCGCTGGAGCGGCGGTCCTCCCAAACCAGCATCCAGAGGGAGCTGTTGGCCGCCAGGGCGGGCAGGGTTTGATCGTTCACGGCGGTGCAGATGGGGATGGCGTTGGTGTCCAGCACCGCGCCGTCCAGCGCCACGCGCGCACCATAAATATCCCAGCGCACGAGGGTGGCGGAACTGGATCGGGCATCCTGCCAGGCCACCAGCCAGCGGTCCCCTTTGGCCGCCACCCCGGGGAAGTTTTGCACATTCGTGGTGGCGCAGATCGGAATCCCGGCCGGATCCAGAACCTGGCCTCCGGCGCTGACCCGGGCGCCGTAAATATCGAGGTTGGTGGCCGTCACCGGGCTGTTCCGCTGGTCGGCCCAAACCACGAGGAAATCCCGGCCGCTGGCCGCCACGGCGGGAACGGTCTGATGGCCGGGCGCGACGGAAATGGGTATGCCAGCCGCATCCAGCGGCAGCGCGTTTTCATCCAAACGCACGCCCAGGATGTCCATTCCCGAATTGTTGAAATTCCGGTTATCGGCCCAGACCACCAGGAAGTTCGTGCCATTGGCCGCCACGGCGGGGGTGGCCTGGAAATTGGCAGACCCGCTGACCGGCAGGTCCGGCCCCACGCCAGGATCCGGTGTCCGCCCGATCCGGGTGGTGTAAATCTCCGCCAAAATCGTCAAAGGATGGTTGCGGGCATCCTGCCAGACCACCTGCCAACCCTCCCCCACGGCGGAGACCGCCGGGTGGCATTGGTTGCCCGTAGCCGCGGAAATAAGCACGCCATCCGGGTCCAGCACCCGGCCGCTGTCCTCCACGCGGGCCGCCAGGATGTCCGACTCGAACCGATTGGTGCCGCTGCGCCGAAAATCCTGCCAAGCCACCAGGAACTCGCCCTGGCTGGCCGCCACGGAGGGGTTGCCCTGGGAATTGGTGGCGGTGCTGATGGCCAGCGCGTTCGTATCCAGGACCACCCCGGCGGGGCTGACCCGGGCCCCGGCGATATCATTACCGCCGGCATTATACTCTTCCCAAACCACCAGGTAATTCGTGCCATTGGCGGCCACCGCCGGCAGCCATTGGGTATTGGCGTTGGTGCAGATGGGGATGCCGGCGGGATTCACGAGCGCGCCGTTGGACGAAATCAGCGTGCCGTAGATGTCCGCGTTGAACTGGGCGGAAGTGGCTTTCCGGTAATCCTGCCAAACCACCAGGAACTGGTCATTCAAGGCCGCCACGGCGGGAAACAACTGGTCGCTGGCGGCACTGGTCAGGGAGAGCCCATTGGTAGTGGAAAG
Source organism: uncultured Verrucomicrobiota bacterium (assembly GCA_903845125.1). Taxonomy (GTDB): domain Bacteria; phylum Verrucomicrobiota; class Verrucomicrobiia; order Limisphaerales; family UBA1319; genus CAIMWS01. The sequence goes on along the minus strand of CAIMWS010000266.1, from coordinate 948 downwards.
GGAGCCGTCGTTTTTCAGCAAGGCGCCGTAAATGCCGGTGTTGCGCGCGTCGCGCCAGGCGATATAAAAACCGGCGGTTCCGGCCGCCACGGCCGGCGAATTCTGGATCCCGGCGCTGTTGCAGACCGGCGGCAGGATCTGCACCTCCCCTTGGGCGCTCACCCGGGCGGCGAAAATATCCCAATCCGTGGTGGTGGAACCCTTGGGCGCCGACCAGGCGACGAGGAATCCGCTTTCATTGGCCGCCACGGAAACCACCGTCTGCTCGTGCGCGGGAGCGACCATGAGGCCATAAGGATCCGCCAGCTTGCCCTCCAGGGTCAGGCGGGCCGCATAGACGCTGGCCGGTGTCAGGTCGCCTTTGCCGTGCGCCCACGCCACCAGGATGGCCTGGCTGCCGGCCGCCACCACCGGGGCGGCCTGGAGCGAAGGGGTGGCGGACACCAGCGGTTGATCCACCCCCATCTCGGGGCTGATCACCGGGTCGATCGCCAGGGGATAAACCGCTTCCACCAAAACCGAGGTGGGCAGTTCCACCCGCAAGGTTTCATCCTGCACGGTGGTGTTGAGATCCCAACGCCGGCCTTGGGCATCCACCGCGGTGGCCGCCCCGATGCGCCAGCGCGCCACGCCGCCGGCATCGGCCAGGTGGAGGGCTCCGTCCTGCTGGGTCACCCCCGCCATGCCCACCACGGTTGTGTCAATGGCCACCGGCCCCACAGCCTGCGGATTCCGTGGGATGATCCAGGCCAGTTCCACACCACCGGCCAGCGTTTCAAAATGCTCCACCAAGCCGGAATCCGGATCCAGCAAGGTTTGCACGGTGTTGCCCAGCACCACCCGGGGCTGCGGCCGGGATCGCCCGTCTTCAAAAAGGGTGGCCTGGCCATCCCCCACCCGGGCAGTGAAAAGCCGGAGCTCCAGGCCGGGGCTGGCCGGGCTGGCGGC
>CAIMWS010000265.1 GCA_903845125.1 uncultured Verrucomicrobiota bacterium | reverse complement strand
CGCTCGCCGCGGCCCGTTTGTTCCACCACCATGGGAACCAGAAAATTGTTCATACTCATAAATCAACCTCCTCGAGGCTAATTTAGCGGGGGGGGCTTCGTCAAGTTATCATCCGGCTCTTCAGGAGTGATGTCATAGGTTTCTGCAACTTCATTGGTTTTTTTCAAGATCTGCTGCATGCGGGGGGAGAGGAATACCTGGGTTTTCAAAGGCTCAAGCTCCGTGTCCCGTTTGAATCTGAAATGGCACATCGCATCCGATTCGATCAAATCTTTGTTGAGCAGGCGCTTAACCGATGGCCAGATGCCTTCCTCGGTTGCTTCGCAGGACAACTGGCGATTCAAATGGCGCCGGATTTCATTCAAGGAATGGAAAAGCTTGGGATTCAGCTTCAGGAAATCCAAAATCTTGCGCTCGTCTCCGCTCATATGACCTTGGGATAGTGCATTGGCCTTGATTGGATGATACTCGGATCCAATGGTTCGTAAAGCGCTAATTTGGGTGGCGCTGATCCGGATGAACTTCTTGTTCCTGGATCGGTCATCCGCCCTCTGGGACACGATGGACAGCTAATTGTATACCCAATGCAAAACCGGCGTTGATGATCATTTATACAATTGGGATCCTTGCGCCAAAAACTGGCGGGAGCGCTCCGCCAAGCCGGCGTCCAAGGCTTGGTCTTCGGAAACACCGGTTTGGCGGGCGAAATCCCGGACTTCGCCGGTGATTTTCATGGCACAGAATTGGGGGCCGCACATACTGCAAAAATGGGCCCCTTTGGCGGTCTGTTGAGGAAGGGTTTCGTCGTGGAATGCGCGCGCAGTTTCCGGATCCAGCCCGAGGTTGAACTGGTCCTCCCAGCGGAATTCAAAGCGGGCTTTGCTGAGGGCGTTATCGCGCAATTGGGCTCCCGGATGCCCTTTGGCAAGGTCCGCAGCATGGGCCGCAATCTTATAGGCGATCACCCCGTCTTTGACATCTTTACGGGTGGGGAGTCCCAGGTGCTCTTTGGGGGTCACATAACACAACATGGCGCAGCCGTGCCACCCGATCATGGCGGCGCCAATGGCACTGGTGATATGGTCGTAGCCGGGGGCAATATCGGTGGTGAGTGGGCCCAGCGTGTAAAAGGGTGCTTCGTGGCAGGCCTTCAACTGCCATTCCATGTTGGCCTGGATCAGGTGCAGGGGCACGTGGCCGGGCCCTTCGATCATGGTTTGGACGTCGTGGCGCCAGGCGATTTCGGTTAATTCACCCAAGGTTTCCAGTTCCGCCAGTTGCGCCTCATCATTGGCATCTGCAATGGCGCCAGGCCGCAGTCCATCACCGAGGCTGACGCACACATCATAGGTTTTCAGGATGTCGCAGATCTCCTCGAAATGGACATGTAAAAAGTTTTCCTGGTGATGGGCCAGGCACCATTTGGCCAGGATGGCGCCGCCCCGGCTGACGATGCCACACATGCGGCCCGCGGTCAGCGGAATGAAACGCAGCCGCAATCCGGCATGGATCGTGAAGTAATCCACTCCTTGTTCGGCCTGTTCGATCAGGGTATCCCGGTAGATTTCCCATGTCAGTTCTTCCGCTTTGCCGCCCACCTTCTCCAAGGCTTGGTAGATGGGTACTGTGCCGATCGGCACCGGCGAATTGCGGAGAATCCATTCGCGGGTGGCGTGGATTTGCGGGCCCGTGCTGAGATCCATGACTGTATCCGCCCCGCACAGGATGGACCAGCGCATTTTCTCCACTTCTTCAGCGATACTGGAGGCCACTGCCGAGTTGCCGATGTTGGAATTGATTTTCACCAGGAAATTACGTCCGATGATCATCGGTTCGCACTCCGGATGATTGATGTTGGCGGGTATGATCGCCCGGCCCAGTGCCACCTCGTCGCGCACGAATTCCGGAGTAATGCAGGTCGGAATCCTGGCACCCCACGCCTGGCCGGGATGCTGGTGCCGCAGGCTGTTGGTGGCGCCCTTTTGCCCGCTTTCGCGAACACTTTTGCCGGAGCCCGCCTGGTAACAGGTATCCACCGGGGCCGAGCAGCCGAGGTTTTCCCGCAAAGCAATGAATTCCATTTCCGGGGTGATGATCCCGCGCCGGGCATAGGCCATCTGGGTGATTTTGGATCCCGGCTTGGCGCGCAAGGGCCAGCGGTTGGCCCAGATTGCGGGCATCGTTTCCGGTGCTTGCGGCGGTTTCGCTTCGCCGAATTCCACATCTTTCCGGGCAGCAATCCAATCTTTGCGCAAACCGTTCAATCCTTGGGAGATTTCCAGTTTTAGCTGGCCATCGCCCCAGGGTCCGCTGGTGTCATAAACCCGGATCGAGCCGTTTTCCTCGGGTTGGCCTGGGTGGTTGAGAGTGGGGGACAATTGAATTTCCCGGAAAGGCACCCGGATGCCGGGATGTAATTTCCCGGCTACATAAACTTTTTGGAAACCGAGCCGTTTTTTTTCGGTTTCCGCCGACTCATTCTGCGCAATCATAAGCTTGGCCACAGGCAACCAGGGAAACCAAAAAGGATACACTCGATCCCTTCGCCAGCATTACCTGGATCAGGTTCCAAGGGTCTTTCATTCTCTGGAATGAAACTCTCAGCCACTCCACAAGGGCGGAATTTTGGCTCCCCTATTGAAGTCAGCATAAAGCTCTTCCGGGGGTGGCGTCAAGGTGGTGATTGGCGTGGAGCAGGGCTGCCCAGTTGCCCCTCTTAAAGAAAACGCCGTTCGTCCTGGCCCCCCATCCCTTGACGTAGGCCCCCAGCCCCCCAGGCCGGGGCCTTGGCTCTTTCCCGCGTGTTCCGCACCCTGCGCCGCCTGCCGGACCTCATCGCCGCCCATCTCCCGTTGCGCAAACGCCAGCGCGGCTTTTCCGAGGCCCCAATGATCGAATCGATCCCGCTGGTCCAGGCCCTGGGCGGGGATGGCCCCGACGATCTCCGCCTGCTGGCCAACGATGCCTGCCGGGAGCGTGAATTGGGCTAGGTGCAATGCCGTTTAGAAAATCATGAAAGAATCCGGGATATTTCATATTCGGGAGCCCCTGTTTGATATGAGTTTTCAAGCAGGCGCGGCCAACTACTGACCGGCTGGCGCAAGGCGCGAGGACAGGAGCGCTG
>CAIMWS010000264.1 GCA_903845125.1 uncultured Verrucomicrobiota bacterium | reverse complement strand
GACGTTTGCCACCCCTTCGCAAAAGCGGGAGATCAGCCGCGGACTGGTGGCTCTGATCACCGCCCATCCGCAATATTTCCAATGGCAGAAGCACGATTTGCAGCGGGAGCCGGGAGTCCCCTCGCTGGCGGCGCAGGTGTGGCTCACCACGCTGATCGCGGCTTACGAAAATCCCGCCGCGCGGCGGGCGCTGGCCGACGCGGCAAAATTCCCCGGGGGCTACCGGAAGTTGGTCGAGGATACCGGCCTTCTGTACCTTGACAACGGGCAGAATCCGCGCGGCGCGGAGGCCATTTACCAGTGGGTGCGCACCATCCCGCGGGAGATTTATCCCGGCACGGGCATCACCGCCAACGACTGGCTTGGCGGATGCCCGTTCCTGGTCCGGGGGCATTTGAAAAACACCTTCAACGGCAGCCCGGTGGACCGCGGCGAGTATGGCTTCGGAAAGGATGCGCGGGCGGTGATCGGGGACCGGGGCAGCGAGAACTGGTTCATGACGGTGGTGCACCACGAAGCCTGCCACGATGTGGACGCCTACGTGCGCCAGTCCCCCCCACTGACCCGCCGCTGGGGGGAAGTGCTGGTGATGGCGGGCGGACCCGACATGCGGGCCGATCCGCAATCCGGCTGGCTGAGCTGGGATCTCACCAAACAGCATTTTCGGGAAGCTGGCTGGTGGGATGGCGCCCCGGCGGCCTGGGAGGCCGCCTGGAAGAAATACTGGGCCACAGGTACGGGCGCGGAGTGGAACCAATACGGATTCATGCGGGGGAACATCCACTGGTTCTACGCCGCGCCGCAAGAGAGCCTGGCCACTCAGGGCAACCAGTTCTGGAACAGCACCGAGGGGCGGATCGAGGTGGCCATCGACCGCTGGCGGCGGGGCTTCAGGAGCAACCTTGCGGAGGTGCTGTTTTTCATGGAGATCTGGTCGTTGGGCCTCGAAAAAATGAAGTTCTGTGAGAATGACAACGCCTGCCGGCAGGTCTTCTCGTTTGCCCGGTTGCGTCGCAACCGGCACGGGCATATCGACCGCGTGGATCTGGGGGACCGGTATTACGAATTCGCCGTGGACGAACGGGGGGCAGTGACCGCCCTGGTGCATACGCCGGAGACGAGCCGGCCCCCCATTCCCGCGGCAGGAACCGCCCGGTAGTTCAACGGTGTCCAAGCCGATGGGTTCAGCCGCGCTGGCCGGCAATTCGCGCCCACTGCTCAGGGCGCCACCCGGGCGCCGCGCAGGGCCAGGGGGTCCAGGCAGGTGGCGGGTTGGCCGCCAGCCCAAGCGATGCCCCGCAGCAGCAGCAGGCGGAACCAGGGATCGTCAAACGTCCAGGTGTAATGGCCGGGCACGCAGCCGAAGACCCGGCCGGGGCCGTTTTGGCTGGCCCAGAAAATCGGCTGGGGGGCCGGCTTGACGCCGGATTCGGAGGCCTCCTCCGAGACGGCCAGGGTGGTGAAGAGCGCGCCGTCCAGCGGCGGAACGGGAGGCCAATAGGTCTCATCGTAGCATGGGATGCGGGCCGGCAGGCCCTGGCAAAGGGGATGTTCGGGGGCGGTGATTTTTATTTCGACCGGCCCATGACGGTAACGCAGGAATCCACCGACCCCCGTCAGTTTCGCCACCTCGGGATCCGGACCGGGCATGGTCCAGGTGGCGGAGTGGATCAGCACCAGGCCGCCGCCGCGGTCCAGGAACCGCTGGAGTTCGGCTTTGCGGGGGAGGGTCCACGGCAGGTAACAAAAGGCGACGATGACGCTGGCCTCGGCGAATTGGGACGGGGAGGGCCAATTTTGGGCGCGGAGGATGGTCAAACCTTCGACCCCGGAATCAGTGGCGGGATCCGCAGTCGGCGGGCCAAAGAGATTGACCTGGGCCGCTGAGGAGGCCGCCCGCCCCCCGAGCAGCAGCGCCCATCGCTGCTGCCAAAGGGGGTAATCGTGCTCTTCGGCTCCATGATCCTTGGCATCTGCCAGCAGCAGGACCCGCAGCGGGCGAGGCAGGCGCAGCCGGCCGGCCGGATTCCGGCCAGCACTGGTGGCGAGCCTGGCGAGGACCGTGGCGACCTCCTGGCGGGGCGGGGCCGGTGGCGGAGCGGGATCGCCGCCCCAGGCCGCTGGCTGCAGCCAGGCGCAGGCGCCAAGCAGGGCCAGGCCGATTCCGGCGGGAAATCTCCGGGCCCGGCGCCAGACTGGCGGATGGTGGATGTCTTCCATGCGGGCCGCTGGTTAATCCACCCTGGACCGCAGGTGTTCCAAACTCTTGGCGGCCTGTGCCGGGGTGCCGCACTCGACGGAGAAGACGATGTCGCGCGGGCATTTGCGGCGCACGATATCGATGATGCGGTCCCAGTCGAGCACGCCTTCGCCACAGGCGCAGCCGACCGGTGTGCCCGTGACTTTGCCGCGTTCCGAGGCGGAGTGGGAGGTGGAGATATCCTTGGCATGCAAGTGAACCAGCCGCTCCGCCACCCGTTCCAGCCAGGCATAAACATCGTGCCCGCACAGGTAGGCATTGCCGGTGTCGAAGTTGATGCCTATGGCGGGGGATTTCACCAGGTTATAGATGCGGTCCAGGCCGTCGGGTGTCCGCGAATACTGGGCATGGGGTTCCAAGCCGATGCGCACCCCGCGCCGCTCGGCGATGAAGGCGGCTTCCTGCAGGGTGTATTTGATCAGGACGTGGTCCTCCTCCTCGGAGGTCCAGTGGGCCTTGATGCCTTCGTCGGTATTGACGACCGGCACGCCAATCTCGGCGGCCACACGGATGGCGAGCTTGATGTATTCACCGTGGACATCCGGGCGGCCCAGGGGGCCGTGGGCCTGGAGGCCGGAAATCTGGAGTCCCGCCTGCGCGCAGGCTTCCTTGATGCGCCACGGATCGTCGAACATCGAGACGGTGTGGTAATACCCCGCCTCGCTCATCAACTCGCGGCCGTAATGGACCATCGGCTCGAAATACTGGTAGCCCATGGCCGCGGCTTCCTTGACTGCCCAGGCAAACGGTTTATCGGAACTGCGTGAGAATTCGGCGTTCAGACCAACATGGATTTTCATAGGATTTTCTTTCGTGTTTTCAGGCCAGTTTCCAAGGCGCCCGCAGGGGCCGGGTGAGCATCGGCTTGGCGAAATCGGCGTCCAGGAAAGCTTCTTGTTTGGGATCCCACTTGAGCTTGCGGCCCAGGCGCGCGGCGATATCAGCCAGCAGGCCGAAATAAGTCGCCCGGTGGCCGGCCTCGGCATCCGCCACGGTGGTGGAGCGATCCCGCACGGCGGCGAGGAAGTCGGCGCCGTGGTTGAATGATTTGTGCAGGTGAATCTCCTGCGGTTTTATTTTGACTTCAAGGAGGGACTCAGGCTGGGCCCAAATGCCGGCGCGGTCCACCCGTACCCAGCCCTGGTCGCCGATGAACCGGCAGCCGATATCCTGTTTGGCTTCGTCGGTGAAGACCAGCTTGAGCCCGCTGGCGTAAGTGAACTGGGCCCGCCAGCCGCTGGCGTTGTCGGTGAAGCCCTCGTTCCGGTAATTGGCCTGGCACTCGACCTCGAAGGGGCTTTCGGTCAATTCGGGACAGCCCCAGTGGGCGATGTCCAAATGGTGCACGCCCCAGTTCACGATGAAGCCGGCGCAGTAGTCCCAAATGAGGTACCAATCCGGCCAAGCCACGCGTCCCGGGTTGTAGGGCTTGTGCGGAGCCGGGCCGAGCCAGTGATTCCAGTTGAAGCCATCCGGCACGGGCTGAGGCTCCAGCGAACCATGGTAGGCGGGGCGATAGACCGGCCCGGGGGCGGCCACCTGGACCGTGTGGACTTTCCCCAGGTAGCCGTTGCGAGCCAATTCGCAGGCAAACCGGAAACTGCCCTCGGAACGTTGCTGGGTGCCGGTCTGGAAGACGCGCCCATGGCGGCGCACGGCATCGCGGATGGCCTGGCTTTGCTCCACGGAAACCCCCAGCGGCTTCTCGCAATACAGGTCCTTTTTCGCCCTGGCCGCCGCGGTGGCGATGACGGCGTGCCAGTGGTCCTGGGTGGCGATCACGACCGCATCGATGTCCGGCCGGTCGAGGATCTCGCGAAAATCGCCGCTGACGGCGCAACCGCGGTCGCCATACTTCTCAGCGACCAGGCGCTGGGCATCACGCTGGCGGTTCTGGTAGGGATCGCATACCGCCAGCACCTGGGCCCCGGGATTGCCCAGAAAGGCCCGGAGGATATCGGTGCCACGGCCGCCCACGCCGATGCAGCCCAGTGTGATGCGCCGGCTGGGCGCCACCGAGCCATCGGCGCCGAGGGCGGAAGCAGGAATCAAAGCGGGCGCGCCAAGGCCGGCCGCCAGCACCGTGGATTGGCGCAAAAAACAGCGCCGGGATAAACGAATTGGAGAAATATTGGGATTCATGGTTTGGATCTTTAGGGAATTCTATGGGGTGGCGGGCTGGCCAGCGCTTGGCGTTGGAGCCGGAGCGAGGGAGGCGGTGAACAAGCGGCGGGCTTCCAGGGACGAAAGTTCGCGGTCGTAAATGACCAACTCGTCGAGGCGGCCGTCCAGGCTGGCGAAGTAATCGTTGCGGCCGCCGAAGAACGCTTCCCCGGCCTGGGCGCCGGGGCTGACCGCAGCTTCGCCTTCCAATTCGGGCTCCGGATTGCCGTTGAGATAAACCCGCACCTTGGTCCCCTTCCGCACCAGGACGGCGTGGTTCCAGGAGCCGGGCGGGATCACGGTGTTGCCCGCCAGCACCTGGCCCAAGGCGTTGCCGTTGTAAAAAATCAGGCGGCCGGCCTGCTGCAGGTGGGTTCCGCCGAGGCCCAGGTGGTCGCCAGGGGCGCCCTCGGCACCGTCCGGCCCGCGGGAAAACAGGTAGGCGGTGACGGGCGCTTGGTTATTCGGACGGTTATTGCAGAACCAGAGCGAGACGGAGTAAACGTCGCCCAGCCCGGCCAACGGCACCCGCAGACGGCCCCCCACGAACCGCGCGGCATGATTGGTGCCGGAGGCCGAAAGAAAGCCCGGTGTGGCCAGGCCGGGAGCGTATAATTCCACGGCTTCCTCGTAATCGCCATGACGGTTGTGGGTGGAACTGTCCAGCGCCTGGCGGCCAGCCTGGCCGTTTTCCCCCAGCCGCCAGTAAGCCATGGGCTGGGTGCCCAGCACCGCTTTGGAGTAGGCAATCGGCGGGTCGGGATCCACCCTGGCCACCCATGAGGCAGCCAGGCCCAGGCCGGCCAGTTGCACGTGGCGCATCACTTCCGCCGCTCCGAGGGTGCGGTCGTAAGCCGCCACTTCGTCCAGCTTGCCTTCCAAGGAATCGCCCGGCTCCTCCCCTCCGCCCAGGCAGAGGCGGCGCATGTAGGCTGTCTCCGGGGGAGGGGAATCGCCGATGATTTCCGGCAGGCCGTTGAGATAGACGATGACGCGGGAGCCATCCCGGGTGATGGCCAGGTGCGACCATTGTTTGAGCGGCAGCGTGCTGGCGCCGATGAGCGTTCCCGCGGCGCCGCCATTGGAGAAGATGAGCCGGCCTGCGGCGCGGTTTGTGCCGCCGATGGCGAGCCGGTCGCCCCAGGAAAACAAATGCCCGGTGAGCGCGCGCACCTGGGGGCGGAGGCCATTCCAAAACCAAAACTCGACGCTGTATTGCGCGCCGGGATGTGCCAGCGGGACGAGCATCCGCCCGCCGGCGAGGTGGATGGCCCGGTTGAGGCCGCCCGGGCCGGGCAGCGCGGGCGAGGCGGGGCCATCCAGGTGGAATACGATGCCAGGCTCGCAGCGCGCCGCGAGGTGATGCCGGGAGGCGTCCGAAACCGATGGCCCATTAAACTCATTCAGGCGCCAGTATCCCAGCGGCTCGGATAGCAGCACCGCCTGGGCATACCGGCCGGGTGGATCAGCGAGCGGCCGGCGGGGCTGGCCGGCTACGTCCTCCAGCATGGCCAGCAAGGCTTCGACAATCTTGGGCTCGGCGTTGACCTCCAGGCAGGCGGAACGGCAGGCCCAGGTGTTGTAGCCTCCCAAGGCGTGGCTTTCTGGCGGCAGAATATATCCATCCTCGCCGTTGGCGAGTTCGATGTTGAAAGTGGCGCGCAAGGGGCTTTGGGCTTTGAGCTTGAGGCTGGTAAGGGCGAATACTTCGCCGGAGATGGCCGTGATGCCCAGCTCTCCCAGGCGTAAAACCTGGAGCTTGACCGGGCTGACCGGATGGGTTTCGAGCCAGAGCTGTTCGGCGGCATAGACCTCAGGAATGGATTGGGGCTGGCGGCCCTTCATGGCCTCCACCAGGCTGCGCGCCCAGGCCAGGCGCCCGGCGCTGGGCATGCGCACCGGCAGCGGCAGATCCCGGTCCCGCATTTTCAAAGGCACCCAATCATGATACTGGATGTGTTTGGCAGCCTCGGCGGCGAGGCGGGCCAAAGCCGCCGCATAATCGTCGATCTTGAAGTCCTGGGCGGCTTGGGCGTAATCCATCCAATGCTGGTCGCCACTATAGCCTTGGGACATGATCCCCACGAAGGGGGGATTGCCCTGGCTGGCGCCGAGCAGCGTTTGGAGCTTTTCCGCAAAACGGCCGTAATAGTCCGCTGAGACCGGGGGCGTGCCGCCATGGTAGTGCATGCCGTAATTGGCCAGGAGCGCGACGGGGCGGCCAGCCAGCGACTGGATGGAAACCAGGGATAACTCTGGATCGGAAGGGCCGGAGGGGCCGATGACATCCGCGTTCAGGTGGCCCGGGTGCATGTTGGCGCGGATGGTACGCTGGCCAAAGGGATCCAGTTCGATCCGGTCGGGCCGGCGGATCCAGACGCGCGTATGGGTGTAGTCCGGCGCCGGGATGGCGGCCCAGCCGATCCGCACCGGGGCGAGTTGGCGCTGGGCCTGGCGAAAGCCCTCCACCAGGCGCGGCACCAGGAAAGCGGGATAATGGGGATCCGCCGGAGTGCCCAGCGTCTGCATGAGCGAAGGGGCCATGTGGGTGTGCGTGGCGGAGAGCAGCAACCGCTCCGGCAGAAGCCCGGTGGCTTGCTGGATGAGCTTTTTGGCTTGGTCGGTCAGTTCCCGCGGTAGCAGGCAGGTATCGATCACGCAAATTCCCGCCTGCGTTTCGCCATCGTCCAGGATCAGGCAGCGAGCGTGCAGCGGATCATTCACGTTGGTGGCGGTGGCGGAAAGGAATCCGCCATTGACTATCACCGGCAGGTTGGTGGGGGTGATATCGATGCCATAAGCACCCGCGCGGAACACGCGCTCGCCGGCAGTGGCGTGCAGGGATCCCGCTACCAGCAGGACCGCGAACCAGGAGCGCCAGCGCGGGTGGCTTCGATTCAACCGGGAGGCCGGCGGACTGGAAATGAGCAAGTAATTAGCCATAGGATGGGGATGAGGCCTTGGAAAGCTGGAGCGCAGCGCATCCGTGGGTTGGCCAGTCGCCATGCCTGATACGGCAGGGGCAGCCGCTGTATGACCGGCGTCCGGGTTCGGTTGGATTCACTGGGCTTGTTTCATTCCGGGCTCGTTGTTCGACTTGATTCCCTGCCATTCTGGATGCACGCTCACAGAAGGTCAATACTGTCGCGAAGTTTTTTGGTGCGTAAATGTGTTTGCCAAAGGGCGGTGGAAAACAGAATTTACCGCCGTTGGATTTTGATCTGCTTTTGGGGTTTTTCCCCGGTTGGAAAACCGGCAGCGGGACCATCGTGAACGAATTTGAAGAAATTTCCGGGATCTACGAGGCGCTTTGGCAAAGCGCCCTGGCCGGTTTTGAGCGCGGCGAGTTCCAAAATGACCCGCATTTGTCCGCCCGGGCGAATGATGCGCGCCGCTGTGTGACCCTGGTGCTGCGTCCGGCGCAAACCGTGCGCGCGCAGATGCGGGCCTTTGTGGACCGGTTGGCGGCGGCCTGCCCGGGCCAATATTACTACCGCCCGGAGGAATTCCACGTCACGGTAATGTCCATCATTTCCGGCTCGGAACATTGGCGGCAGGAAATGCGGCAGTTGGCCCTCTGCCGCGCCATTATTGGCGAGGTATTGAGCCGCTGCCGGGCCTTCACAATCGGCTTCCGGGGGGTCACCGCTTCGCCTGGGTGCGTGATGGTCCAGGGCTTCCCGGCGGGTGGAGGGTTGGTCCGGATTCGGGACGAATTGCGGGCGGGTTTTGCACGCGAAGGGATCGGCAACCTGCTCGATCGCCGTTACAAAATCCGCACTGCCCACGCCACCGTCCTGAGGTTTAGCCAGCCCGTTGCCGATGGGAACCGGCTGATATCCGTGCTGAAGGAGGGCCGCCAGATCGACTTTGGCAGCAGCGAAACCCAGAGCTTCGAATTGATTTGGGGTGATTGGTATGCCTCCGCCGGATCGGTGCGGACACTCCAGCAATACCGCCTGGCGACACCCCCAGAATAATCTCCAAACCTGGTTTTAAGGCCCGGGTGCGGTGCGAAAATATTTACTTTAAAATCCTGCTTGTTTTGGCATCGCCTTTTTGTGGCCAGCCTAGTGGACAAGACCGCCACCTTGGTTCCCAAGCTGTGAAAGACGAAGGTGTTAAATCGGCTTTTTAAATTGCCTGGAAATCGCTGGCCGCGACGGTCGTTTAATTGTTCTCATTTTGGTGGAAGAAAATCTGCGTGGCCGTTTTTTGGTGGCCGGTTGGGAAAAGGAAATGCGCCAGAAAGGGGAACGGTTACTTGGCAGGGGGCCAAACTGGAGCAAGCAGCTCAACATCCCTTTCATCGTGCTTTTTTTCGCGATAGGTATGTGGAATTTCGGATTTCTTTTGGCTGTCTTGCTCAAAACATGAGCTTGTCGCCTAACTAAATAAAACCGCCGCCCCGCTGGGCTGTCGGACGGTTCGGGTAATTTGCCAGCGATTGTTGCAGCTGACCGGGCGTTTCTGGCGACGGTCGCAGAGCTGGATCGTCCCCGCCGAACACCGCTGAATCAGCTTGTTTGCATCAGGCTGATGAATCATGATGCAGTCCATGCAAACTCAAACTTCGCATGGGGATCGTCCGAAGCGCGCGCCAGGCCAACAATTTCATCGGTGTCATCCCACGCGACGGCGTGCGCCAGCGGTTCCATGGCGTTCTGGCAGGACGCCGGCTGAAACTGGCCCTGGACCGCGACGGCTTTGCCAGGGAAAAGCCCATTCATTTGCATCCGAACCTGGCGACTCTCCAGTTCATCCTCGAGAACCATGGGATCGGCCCACACCCGACCCAACTGAAGATCGAAGGTTTGCCGCAAGGCCGGTATGATTTGAGCGTCGACGGTCAACGGCATACTTTGCCGGTTGCTGTTATGAGCAGGATGTTGACGATCGATATTTCCGTAAGTGAAGCTCCGGCAACCCAGGTTGAGTTCAAAGTTACCTCTCGTTCCCGCTAAACCAAAAAACCTCAGCATGAGATCATCGTCAGCTACCTGCGGGCGCAGCTTGGCCCTGTGCCTGCTGACAGCGATATCAGCACCGGTCGCTTGGGCCGGCGTGCGCCCATGGACGCCGAGTCTGCTGCACGATCTGAACAACTGGCCTCACTCCGAAAACGCTGCTCGCATTTCCGCGACACCTCGAGGGTTACGCGTCGAGGTGAGCGCCGGGCGGACATTTGCCATCGGGGCAATGTCCGAGCTTGCCCTGCCGAGCGACTTCGGCCGAATTCGGGCGGTCGTTGCTGAAACCGGCCGCGGGGCAAAATGGTTCGTGCGGCTCTACGGCGAGTTGCGGGAGCCTGGACAGCCTCGGACCGTGGGCATCGCGCAGGACGAAATCTCGACGGGCGAGCGGATCTTTGAAGTGGATCCACGCGTGCGGACCCGAGTCGACGCGCCGCTGCAACTACAACTCGGGGTCGAAGGCGAGCCCGGAGCTTACGCGGTATTCGAAAACGTCGAGTTCCTGGCGGCGCCGCAAAGGGCGAATCGCCCTCCGCGCAAATTCAGGCAAATTGGTCAGAAAGATATCGCCGCGGTGGAGTTGATGCCCAACCTGCCTGAGCCTTACCAACTGGTTGACTGGCGCGAAAAAGCCCTGGCCTACGATCGATTGGTATTCAATTTCAAAGCCAGCGGCGAATTTTTGCCATTGGTCTGGCTCGATGATTCACAAATTAATATCAACCGCACGACGTTCGGGTTGCCCAGTTACGTGAGCAGTCCCCACCAGGTGCGGGGAATGACCAACTCGCAGGAAGGCGTCACGTGCCTTGGCGCCGTCCTGGGGGCAACGCTCGCCGGGATCGATAAATCCCGGCAGGAACACGATTACGTGGCCATGTGCGAAGCCTGGTTCAACACGGCGAACGGAATGAATCTGGTTCTCAATCGCCAGAGGGATTTCGCGGGCGGTTCTTTCTGGTATGAACTCTTCCCGCACATTGTTTTCTACGGGCTTGTGGATCACTATCCCGATAAACGCCGCTTCGCGGAGATCATGCGCATTACCGCCGACCGCTGGCGGCAGGTCTGTCTTGACCTTGCCGATCGCGGCGGTCTTCCAGACTTTAATCACCTGTCGTTCGATTTTAACACCCACAAGCCCGTGGACAACGGCAAATGGCGCGAGCCAGACGCGGCTGCTGGCGTGGCCTGGCTGCAATATGCGGCCTGGATGAAGTTCCACGATTCAAATTACCTCAGCGCCGCCGAGAACTGCCTTCGGTTTCTTCAAGGGCAGAAGTCGAACCCCTATTACGAGGTGCTGCTGCCGTTCGGCGTGCTCACCGCGGCGCGCCTGAACGCCGAACATCAGCGCAACTATGATCTGGACCGGCTCCTGAACTGGTGTTTTGGGATCAGCGATTGCCGGGGCGGTTGGGGGGTGACGGTGGGTCGCTGGGGTGGGTACGACTGCGACGGTCTGGTCGGCAGCATCGACAACCGGGGTGGATACGCATTTGCGATGAATACATTTGCCCAGGCGGGCGCATTGGTGCCGCTGGCTCGTTATGACCCGGCTTACGCGCGGGCCCTAGCCAAATGGATCGGCGGTTCCGAATTAGGAATTCTTCGGGTTGAGATTTGAGCGGTTTCCGGCCCTGCTGGCGGCCCTCTGGGCCATTTTGCCCCACCACCTCTGAAATATTTTTCTTCGAACCGCCTTTTTTAGTTGCCTATTTCAATAAG
>CAIMWS010000263.1 GCA_903845125.1 uncultured Verrucomicrobiota bacterium | reverse complement strand
TCTAACTCTCGTGGAGCAACTATCGGATCAGAACTCGCTCAACCGGGTGGCGGTGCCGGACCTCTGGCAGCAGCAGGCAGTGGCCGCCTTGCGCGCCGGGGAGGATGTGGTGGTCCAGGCTCCCACCGGGGCCGGCAAGACTTTGATTTTCGAGCTGTGGTCCAACCAGGGAAAGCCGCGCTCACAGGTGATCTACACGGTGCCCACCCGCGCCCTGGCCAACGACAAGCTGGCCGAATGGCGCGCGCGCGGCTGGAACGTGGGGATCGCCACCGGGGATCTGGCGGAGAACCTTTCCGCCCCCGTGCTGGTGGCGACGCTGGAAACCCAGAAAAACCGGCTGATCCAGGGCGGCGGGCCGGCGCTGCTGGTGGTGGACGAATACCAGATGCTGGGCGACGCCGACCGCGGCTTGAATTATGAGCTGGCCCTGGCCCTGGCCCCCCCGCAAACCCAGTTGCTGCTGCTCAGCGGCAGCGTGGCCAATCCGCGGGAGGTCGTCAAATGGCTGAACCGCCTCGGCCGCCGGGCGGTGCTGGTGGAGCACGGGATCCGGCCGGTGCCGCTGGAGGAGGTGGACACCGAGCAGCTCAGCTACCATGTCCCGTCCAGCATCCGGTCTTACTGGAGCCGGCTGGCCGCCAAGGCGCTGGCGGAGGATCTGGGCCCCATACTGATCTTCGCCCCGCGCCGGCAGGCGGCCGAGGCACTGGCGCAGGAGCTGGCCCGGTACCTGCCCAACCCCAACCCCCTCGCGCTCAGCCCGGCGCAGCGGCAGTTGGTGGGGGAGCACCTGGCCAAGCTGCTGAAAAGCCGGATCACCTACCACCATAGCGGGCTGAGCTACGGCGTCCGGGCGGGGGTGATCGAGCCGCTGGCCAAGGCCGGGCAGCTGCGGGTGGTGGTGGCCACCATGGGCCTGGCGGCGGGCATCAATTTCTCGCTGCGCAGCGTGGCGCTGGCCGGGGAATCCTACCGGCGGGAATATGTGGAGCAGCCGCTGCGGGCCGATGAGATCCTGCAAATGTTCGGCCGGGCCGGGCGCCGGGGCATCGACGAAACCGGCTATGCCTTGATCGCGGCCAACGGCCTCCGGGTGCGGGACGGGTATCCCGGCCACCTTTGCCGGAGCGCGATGGTGGACTGGAGCGCGCTGCTGGGGATCATGCAGGCGGCCGTGGACCACCAGCGCGATCCTTTTGCCGAGGCGGTGCGGGTGCAGGAGCGGCTGTTTTCCTCCAAGCCCATCGTGCTGGGGGTGGAATTCTGCCTGAAACATCCGCAGACGGCCTGCGGATTGAATACCGACGCCGAACGGGCGCGGCACGTCCGCCGCCAGGCCCGGCAGCTGCTCAACAGCCGGGGCGAATGGGAGCGGTGGCCCGCCGCGGTGGAAAAGCCGCTGCGCCTGATTCTGACCCCGGATCGCACCCCCCCGGCCGCCGCCCCCCCCGGCGGCGCTCCGGAACCCGTGCCCCCGCCGGCCCGGCCCAAACTATACCCGGTATTGACCGAGCCGGCCGCCCTGGAAAAATCCGGGCCGGGCGTGCTGGCGCCGGTGGGCCAGGAGGAGGGGCGCCCGGTTTATGGCCGGTCGTTCAAGGTGGCCGACCGCCTGGCCAATGGGCAGGCGATCCTCGTCAAGTGGGTCCGCCGGATCCTGGATTGGCACGGGCGGCAGGTGACCGCCGAGCAATGGGAGCAAAAGCTGGCCCCGCTGTTGGAGCGCCGGCTGGGCGCCCAAAAAATGATGGTGGTGCGCTACGAGACGGCGCCGGAGAAAATCACGGCCTATATCAGCCTGGAGGATCTGACCCTGCGGGTGCCGGTGGACCGCCACGGCGTGGCCTTGTGGCGGCCGGTGGAGCGCATGGTGAGGCCGGAGGATTGCGCGCTCTGCCCCCTGGCTCCGCAATGCCAGGAGCTGCCCCCGGCGGCCGGGGTGGCGATGCTCTGGCGGCGGCTGGGGTTGGTGGATCCCCTGGGCAAACCCACCCGCCGGGGCCGTGTGGTGAGCTTTTTTTCCCAGGGCGACGGCCTGGCCCTGGGGGCCGCGCTGGAGGACGAAAGCTATGCGCTCACGGACCTGGTTTACGACCTGGCGAACCTGGATGCCAGCTTCCGGTTCTGCGGCGATGAAAACCGCTGGGGCGGGCGGCTGGCCCTGGCCTGCCAGCAGGCCTACGGGATGCTGTCCGCGCCGGGCTACCTGGAAAACGGCGTGCCGCCCAAATACGGCGCCGGGGCGGAGCTGGTGGTGCAGAGCATCCACCAGAATCCGCTCAACAAGCACCGGTGGGTGACGGAGCAGCTGGGGGCGGGGGATATCGACCGCATCATCATCGAGTGGCGCAGCCTGTTGCGCCAGATCGCCCATGCGCCCGTGCTGGCGTGGGACCGCTGGGCCGGCCTGCAAGCCCTGGCCAAGTCCATCCTCCAGGAAACCGAGTCCCCCACCATGACGGAGCTGCCGCCCCTGGAGCATCACCAGACCCGGCGCGTGGACCATCGCCTGATCCTGCGGCAGCACTGACGGCTGCCGGGAACCCCAAAACGAACGCGCCAGCCAGGGTGGCTGGCCGGCGCGCGGAAGCGGGCGGAAAAGCGTCGCTTTACGTATTCAAGCTCATGGAGAGCAGGAACTCGATGTTGCTGCGGGTCTGCTTCAATTTCTTGAGCAGCAATTCCATCGCCTCCACCGGCGGCACGCCCGTGAGCGCCCGGCGCAGCAGGACCACCCGGCTGTGTTCGTCGGGATGATACAGCAACTCCTCCTTGCGGGTGCCGGAGAGTTCGATGTTGATCGTCGGGAAAATGCGGCGTTCGACCAGGTGGCGGTCGAGGTTCACCTCCATGTTGCCGGTGCCCTTGAACTCCTCGAAGATGACTTCATCCATGCGGGAGCCGGTGTCGAT
The DNA here is from genome assembly GCA_903845125.1 of uncultured Verrucomicrobiota bacterium. GTDB lineage: Bacteria > Verrucomicrobiota > Verrucomicrobiia > Limisphaerales > UBA1319 > CAIMWS01. Next base: position 16,996 of record CAIMWS010000263.1, on the reverse strand, counting down.
CAGGGCGGTGGCGATGATGGTCAGCGAGCCGCCTTCCTCGATATTGCGGGCGGCGCCGAAAAAGCGCTTCGGCTTGTGGAGCGCATTGGCGTCCACGCCGCCGGACAGGATTTTGCCCGAGTGCGGCTGCACCGTGTTATAGGCGCGCGCCAGGCGGGTGATGGAATCCAGGAGGATGACCACATCCCGTTTGTGCTCGACCATGCGCTTGGCTTTTTCGATGACCATTTCGGCGACCTGGATGTGCCGCTCCGGTGGTTCGTCGAAGGTGGAACTGATGACTTCCGCCGGTTTGCAGGTGCGCTCCATGTCGGTGACTTCCTCGGGGCGCTCGTCGATCAGCAGGATGAACAGGTAAGCCTCGGGATTATTTTTCAGGATGGCATTGGCGAGCTTCTGCATCAGCACGGTTTTGCCGGTGCGGGGCGGGGCCACGATGAGGCCGCGGGTGCCTTTGCCGATGGGGCAGATCAGGTCCAGCACGCGGGTGGACAGCTCGTCGGGGGCGGTTTCGAGTATGAACCGCTTGTTGGGGAAGAGCGGAGTGAGGTTGTCGAAATGGACCTTGTCCTTGGCTTTCTCAGGATCTTCCTTGTCCACCGCCTCGATTTTCAGCAGGGCAAAAAACCGTTCTTTTTCCTTGGGCGGACGGATCTGCCCCGCCACCAGGTTGCCCGTCTGCAGGTTGAAGCGCCGGATCTGGGAGGGGGAGACATAGATATCCTCCGGGCAGGGCAGGTAATTGAAGCTCTGGGAGCGGAGGAAGCCGAAGCCATCGGGCAGCACCTCGAGCACGCCCTCGGAAAACATGATGCCGCTGCGCTCGGCATTTTTTTGCAGGATATGGAAGATCAGCTCGTGCTTCTTCAGCGTGCCGAAATTCTCGATGCCGTAATCCTTGGCCATCGTGTTCAATTCGGGCATGGACATCGCCTGCAGCCGGCTGATGTTCAAAGCATTGGCCACATCCTCCGGGCTGGCCGGGCGGATGTATTCCTCCTCCTCCTTGTCCTCGTCCCGGTCCACGAATTTCGCCGGCTTGGGGGGCTCCGGCAAGGCGCTGGGCCGGGTGGCGGAGATCAGCGGTTCGTGCCGGCCCCCATCGGAGGCGCCGTGGCCGTGGTCCCGGTCCTTGGGGTGCCCTTTGCCACCAGGCCGGGGCCGTTTGTCTTTCTTCTGGAATTCGCGGCCGCGGCCACCGCCCGGCGGTTCCTGGTGTTTCGGGGCTGGCTGGCGCTCCTGAACCACGGGCTCAGGCACTTCCGCCGGGACTTCCGGGGCAGGGACCGCTTCGGGCTCCCCGGCGGCGGGGGATGGAACAACCGGGTCCGGCGCCGGGGCGCTGGATTCATCGGCGGTTGTCAGCGGCAATTCTTCCGTTTGGGCGGCCGCCTTGGCCGCCTTGGTCCGCGTTGTTTTCTTAACCACTTTAGGCATACAAAATCATCTCTTATGGGGGCAGGCATCACTCCTGGATCGGGATTAAAATCGTTTCTTAGCCTGGCTGGCGAACTGGGTGCTCAACAAATGGGCATCCCCACCAAGCCGGGTGAGAGTGGTGCTTCCCCGCAAGCAAAAGCTCCATGGCAGTAACTACTAATGTAGTCTGTCGTCCGTTTTATCCTCAATTCCTGGCAGCATTGAAACGCTGGCGCACATCAAGTATGCCAGGAATACGGAACAGACTAATGGAAAAAATCAATAGGGCAAGGGAAATCGTGAAGTCAATTCGCGCACCCGCCCGCGCACGGTTTGGATGGCAGCGGTGTTTTTGAGATCCAGGAGTACCTCGCTGATCATGTCCGCGATGGCGGCCATTTCCGGCTCTTTCATGCCGCGGGTGGTGACGGCGGGGGAGCCGACCCGGATGCCGCTGGCCTGGAACGGGGAGCGGGTTTCGAAGGGGATGGTGTTCTTGTTGACGGTGATGCCGGCTTCGTCCAAAGCCATCTGGCATTCCTTGCCGGTCACGCCGCGGGCGCCCACATCCACCAGCATCAGGTGGTTGTCTGTGCCGCCGCTGACCAGGCGAAAACCATTGCGCGCCAAGCCCCCCGCGAGTGCGCGGGCATTGGCGACCACCTGTTCCTGGTAGGCCTTGAAGCCGGGCTGCAGAGCCTCGTGGAGGCAGACGGCTTTCGCGGCGATCACGTGCTCCAAAGGGCCGCCCTGGACCCCGGGGAAAGTCTGGGAATCGATTTCCTTGGCGTATTGGGCCTTGCACAGAACCAACCCGCCGCGCGGGCCGCGCAGCGTTTTATGGGTGGTGGTGGTGACGAAGTCCGCATGGCCCACCGGGCTGGGGTGCAAACCGGCGGCCACCAAGCCGGCGATATGGGCGATATCCGCCAAAAGATAGGCTCCCACTTCGCGGGCGATCCGCCCCATGCGCTCGAAATCAATGATGCGCGGATAGGCGCTGGCGCCCACCGTGATCATGCGCGGCTTGTGTTCCTGGGCCATCCGGGCCAGTTCATCGTAGTCGATGCACTCATCCGTCTGGCGTACCCCGTAGTGGATGACCTCGAAAAACTTGCCGGAGAAGTTGGCCTTGTTGCCGTGGGTGAGGTGCCCCCCATGGCTCAGGTTCATGGTCAGGATCTTGTCGCCCGGTTTGAGGTAGGCGAAATAGCAGATCATATTGGCCGCGCTGCCGCAATGGGGCTGCACGTTGGCGTGCTCCGCGCCGAACAGTTTCTTGGCGCGTTCGATGGCCAGTTGCTCCACGGCATCCACATGTTCGCATCCGCCGTACCACCGTTTTCCCGGATAGCCTTCAGCATATTTGTTGGTCAGCACGGATCCTTGGGCGGCCATGACGGCCGGGCTGGTGAAATTCTCGCTGGCGATCAGCTCGATGTTGGCCTGCTGGCGCTGGCACTCGGCCCCGACGTGCCGGGCCACTTCCGGATCCGCCTGCTTGAGCGCCCACAAACCGGGGGCGGCGCTGGCTTCGAACTTGTTCACCCGGCGCTCATGGCGGCCGGCCCCCTCGAAAGCGGTGTTGAGGAAGGTTTCCACCACGCGGCGGGCGGTTTCCGGGGAGGTGGCGCTGGCGCCCAGGCAAAGGACGTTGGCATTGTTGTGGCGGCGCGTCAGGGCGGCGGCTTCCACATCCCCGACCACGGCGGCCCGGATGCCGGGGAGTTTGTTGGCGGCCATGCTCATGCCGATGCCGGTGCCGCAGATCAAAATTCCGTGCTGGCACTGGCGGTCGGCGAGTTGCTCGCACACGGCCCGGGCCTGGTCCGGATAATCGGCGCTCTGGGCGTTGTCCACACCGCAGTCCACCACCGAATAACCGAGGTTCTGCAGCAAGGTTTTGAGATTTTCCTTGAGGGTCAGGCCATGGTGATCGCAACCGATGGCAACCGATTTGGAGGCCGCCGGATTTCCGGCAACGGCCGAGGAGTTTTCCATAAATTGTAAAACGGATGGGATTGCACTGCGGATTTGATCCCGGCATTCCAGGTAGATGCTTAGGGAACCCCCGATCGGGTCGGCGATGTCCTTTTCATGCAGCGGGACGTTTTCGAATTCCCGGAGCAGGAAGGTTTTTTCCGCCGCCTCCGGGTAAAGCAGGATGATGGCGTCCACGTGGCTGTGGGTCATGCCGAAAATATAATCGGAGGATTTGACCAATTCCCGCGTGAGGCAGCGGCTTTTGTGCTGGCTCAAATCGATGCCCAGCTCCTGCAAGGCGCGCACCGAGGCCAGGCTCGCCGGCTGGCCATAGACGGCGCCCACCCCCGCGGAGGAGACCGCGTATTCGCCCCGGCCCCGGAGGGCTTCGCGCAGTAAAGCCTCAGCCATGGGGCTGCGGCACACATTCCCGGTGCAAACCATCAAAATCTTTTTCATGCCTGTGGGTTTCCCTTGGGTTTGGCGCACGCTCCCCGGCGGGGAGGCGGCCCTGGGTCAGGATTTCCGCATCTTCTGCACCACGGCCAGGCCTTTGAGCAAATCCATCGCCCGGGACAGCACGGGATCCTGGATCTGCGGCTTGCCCTGCTCGGCGTCCCGGGCGCCCAGGGAGGCGGTCTCCTCATCCAGGCGCACCCCTTCCTTTTGCATCCGCACTAGTTCGGCTTCGTTGATCCGGGCCCGGTTCACCCGGTTGGTGGCGCTGCGGGCGGGCTTTTCCTCCTCCTCCGGGGCCATCAGCCCCAGGTCGATTTTGGTGGAGGCCAGCAGTTTGAAGGCATCCGTAAAATATTGTTTTTCATCCTCCAGCGGAACGCGGACCAGAATGTCCGGGACAATCCCTTGGGAGATCCGCTCGCCGTTGCCCAAAACCACCGGGCTGACCGCCACCTGCAGCCGCTGGCCGCCGGCCAGGGAAAATTCCTTGAACTGGTGGGCCCGTTTGGCGGTGGTGGAGCCGATGATCACGGCTGTGTGGGCCTGCTTCAGCATCCCCGCCAAGGCTTCGGCTGCCTCCGCCGTGTCCTGGTTGATCAACACTGCCACCGGGGCCACCCAGGCGTTGGATTTCGCTTCGGAGCGGAAGGTGGAGTCACCCCAGCGCAGCAAATCCTGCTCGGTGGCAAAAAAACGGTTCGCCACCAGGGCGGCGGCCTGGTAATCATCCCCCCCGGTGAACCGCAGATCCAGGATCAGCCCTTTCAGGTCGTTGGTCCGCTGAATGGATTGCAGGGCCAGCCGGAAATCTTCGGGTGAGCTCTTTTGCAGGCCCGCCAGGCGCAGATATCCGCAGGCCCCGTCGAATACATTCGTGCGGACGACGCTGTTGGCCGGTAAACCCGCACCGACTTGCGCCCGGTCAAACCCGCCTGGCCTTTCAGTTGGTCCAGCAACCCGAGCACGGCCGCCCGGTTCAGCTCTTTTTCGTTGAGCGCACTGGCGTTGGTGCGGATGAGATTATAAACCTCCTGAAAAGCCGGAAATTCTTCGCTTTCCGCCGACCAAGCGGTGGCCACCGGGCAACTGATCCCGAGCCACAAAACCAAACCCGTCTGTTTTATCCAATTGATGCTGCGCATGTTACAAGGCTTTGGAGCCGATATCCCGCCGATAATAGGCGCCGTCGAACGTTATTAATTCCACCGCTTCGTAGGCCAATTGCCGGGCGGATGCCAGATCCGCCGCCCACGCTGTCACGCCCAACACCCGGCCACCGTTGGTCACTATTTTATCGTCTTCCCGGGCCGTCCCCGCGTGAAAGACTTTCACATTTACCCTTTTTGCCACTTCAGGCAAGCCTGTTATTGTTTTGCCCTTGGCATACCCGCCGGGATATCCGCCCGAGGCCATGACCACGCACACGCAGGAGGTGGGGCTCCAGCGCAGTTGCACCCGGTCGAGGGTGCCCGACACCGAGGCCAACAGCAATTCCGCCAGGTCATTTTCCAGGCGCGGCAGGTAGCATTGTGTCTCCGGGTCGCCAAACCGGGCGTTGAACTCCAGCACCTTGGGCCCCGCCGGGGTGAGCATGATGCCGGGATAGATAATCCCCTGGTAATGAATGCCTTCCGCCAGGCATCCCCGCCGCCAGGGCTCGATGATCCGGGCCTGGATTTCGGCCATTTGAGCGGCGTCCAGGAAGGGGGCGGGGGAATAAGTGCCCATGCCGCCGGTATTGGGTCCCTGATCCTGGTCAAAAGCCCGTTTGTGATCCTGCGCGGTGGGGAACAGCAGCGCCGTTCGGCCATCGCACAAGGCATGCAGGGAAACCTCCGTCCCCTCGAGGAATTCCTGGATCACCACTTTGTCCCCGGCGGCGCCGAAGGCCCTGGCTTGGAGCATGGAATCCACCGCGCGATTGGCCTCGGCGACCTCCTGGCACACCAATACCCCCTTGCCCAAGGCCAGGCCGTCCGCCTTGACCGCGCAGCGCCCGTGAAGGCTGGCCACAAAATCCTTCGCCGCCCGGGCGTCAGTGAATATGCCGGACCGCGCGGTGGGGATCCCGTGCCGCTCCATGAATTCCTGGGAGAAACCTTTGGACGCTTCGAACTGCGCCGCCTGCTGGTTGGGCCCCCAAATCGGCAGGCCGTGCTTTTGGAATAGATCCACAATCCCCATCCCCAAGGGATTATCCGGCCCCACCACGGTCAGATCCGGCCGGTTTTTCCCGGCCCAATCCAGCAGGGCAGGCAGATCCTCCGCCGCGATCTTCAGGTTCCGGGCGGTATCGCCGGAGCCGCGCAACGGTTCGTCCGCGGTTCCCGCATTGCCCGGGGCGCACCAGAGCTGTTTCACCAAGGGCGACTGGGCCAGTTTCCAGACCAAGGCATGTTCCCGTCCCCCGGAGCCAATAACCAATATTTTCACCCCCCCATCCAAGCCCATTTGGCAGGGCGGGAAAAGCTTTTTCCTTGGTCCTGCCCGTCCCGGCCGGGTGGGGGGCCAGGATGGTCGGGTGGGAGCCAGCGGGTGGGCGGGACACCCTGCCCATCCGGAATTCCCGGGCGGGGCAAACGTCCCCCAGCAGGTCCCACCCGCCGCTGGCCAACGCCCGATTGGCAGCCCGCCTCCACCCCTCCCGAGCCGATGAAACAACCGGTTTCCAAAGCGGTTTTATGCGGCCTGCGGCCCTGGTTGTTTCCCCAATAAATGATCGGTTCCCGGGCCGTTGCCCGCCGTGGCTTGGTGGCAGGCTCCGTGGTCCCGGCGAGCCAAACACCGGCCGTCGCCGGATCATGTGGCGGATTGAGGCGGATTCGCGGCCCGGTCAATCCCGGGGGGTGGCAGGGTGGCCAGGTTGGGCTTGGCTTCCGCGCTGAGCTTGCCCTCCCCAGGAGTAATATTTGCACAAAAAATCCGGCAAGTTCGAGGGATCCCCTGGCGTGGATAGGGCCAAGATCGGCGCGGCCCAAGCTGGCATATTTTAAGCTTGTTGCCGCCGCTCGTGAATGATTACCGTGATGGGGATGCGCGAAAACGATGGGGAAAAGACCCTGGCTGCCAATCGGACCGGACGCTTTCCGGCGGGGCGCCGCTGGCCGCGGGGCCGGCGGATCGGGCGCATTTCCAACGGCCCGGCCGGTGGGATATCCATCTGATCAACCACCCAAGGCGAACGGCGGCTTGCCGCCAACCGGATTTAAGAACATATGAAACTCCTATCCCTGAGCGACAGTTACATCAACGCCGAAGACATGCAGCGCGGCCTCGCGCCGCTGGCCAGCCTGGGCATCGAGATTGAAAACCGCCACTGGCACCACCCGAACCTGGTGGAGATCACGCGGGACAACCTGGCGATCGAAAAAGGCGGCCCGGAGGCGGTGGCACTGCCGCCGGAGCTGTGCGCCAACCTGGCCGAATTTGACATAGTCATCACCCAGTTCGCCCCGATCAGCCGCTGGTTCCTGGAGGCCGCCCGGAAACTGAAGGTGCTCGCCAGCCTACGCAGCGGGATGGAGAATGTGGATATGGCCTTTGCGACCAGCCGGGGCGTCACGGTCATGAATACGCCGGGGCGGCTGTCCCGGGCGGTGGCCGAGTTCACGGTGGCCATGATCCTGGCCGAGATGCGCAATGTAGGCCGTTCCCACGCCCGGCTCGTGCGGGGCGTCTGGGACCGCAGTTTCCCCAACAGCAGCGACATCCCGGAGCTTTACCACCGCACGATCGGTTTGGTGGGCTACGGCGCGGTGGGCCAGATGGTGGCCGGGTTCCTGCGCGGCTTCGAATGCCGCATCCTGGCTTATGACCCGTTCTTCAAGGGCGATCCGGGAACCACCCGGATGACCGATTTGCCCACGTTGATGAAGGAATCGGATGTGGTTTCGCTGCATGCCCGGATGTCCCAGGAGACCATGAACCTGATCGGCGCGGCGGAGCTGGCGCTGATGAAGCCCAGCGCGATCCTGGTCAATACCGCGCGCAGCCGGTTGATCCACGAGCCCTCCCTCATCCGCACCCTGCAGGAGCACCGGATCATGGGCGCGGCGCTGGACGTGTTTGACGACGAACCGCTGCCCCCGGACCACCCCTTCACCAAAATGGATAATGTGACCTTGACGACCCACCTGGCGGGCAGCACCCGGGACGCCTTCCGCAACACGCCGGGGCTCATGGCCGGGCACCTCACCCGCATGCTGCGGGGCGAAAAGAACCTGCCGGTGCTCAACGGCGTGCAGCCCACCCTGAGGGCCGCCCAAGCCTGACCGGCGCACCGGGGATCCCCCCGGGAACACGGCCGCCGCCGGCGCACGGTTCCGGCGGCGGAAGCAACAGCCAGGCGGCCGGGCGGCGGGGCGGGGCCGCGCCACTTGTGGTTGGACAGGCGGGACCGGCTCTGCCTATAATCGCCCCGATGATGAACCACGTTGAGCGTTTCCTGGCCCTGATGTCGTTTCAACCCGTGGACCGCCTGCCCCGCTGGGAGTGGGCCATGTGGTGGGATCTCACTATTGAGCGTTGGCACGGGGAGGGCCTGCCCCGCGATTTGAAGTTCAGCCAGGTCTTCGACATCGCCCAATACTTCGGTCTCGATCCCTACCAGCAATTCTGGTTCAGCACCACCGACCCGACCATCGAGGCCACCCAGCACCATGTGGAGGGAATCGTGGCGAACATGGACGATTACCGGCGGGTCCGGCCCCGGCTGTTCCCGGACCATGGCGCGGCCATCGCCGCCATGCGGCCGTGGGTGGAGCGGCAGCGCCAGGGCGAGGCGGTGGTATGGTCCACACTGGAGGGCTTTTTCTGGTTCCCGCGCACCCTGATGGGATTCAGCCCGCTGATGCTGTCGTTTTACGACCAGCCGGAGTTGATCCACGCCATCAACCAGGATCTGCTGGCGTTCAACCTGCGGCTCTTCGAGGAGATGATGCGCTCGTGTGTGCCGACTTTTATGACGATCGCCGAGGACATGAGCTACAACCACGGCCCGATGATTTCCAAGCAGGTCTTCGACGAGTTCGTGGCGCCGTATTACCGCCAGCTCATCCCGCGTCTGCAGGAATATGGCATCATGCCGCTCGTCGATACGGACGGCGATGTGACCCTGCTGGTGCCTTGGTTCAAGGAGGTCGGCGTGGAGGGGGTGCTGCCCCTGGAGCGGCAGGCCGGCGTGGATGGCTCGAAGCTGCGGCGGCAGTTTCCCCAGCTCCGGATGGTGGGCCATTTCAACAAGATGACAATGACCGAAGGGGAGGGTGCCATGCGCGCCGAATTCGAGCGCCTGGCGCCGCTGATGAAGACCGGCGGGTTCATCCCGAGCGTGGATCACCAGACCCATCCCGGCGTGCCCCTGACGGAGTACCGGGTTTTCCTCCGGCTGCTGGATGAATATACCGCTCAATACCATCCTTGATCCGCCTATGAAACCGATACGCCAAGGGATCCCCGGGGCCAGCCGGCCCACCTCCCAAACGGTCCGCCCGCCAGGGGGGCGGCTGGCGGCGGTGTGGCTGGCGGTTTGGTGCGGTGCGCGCCTGGCTGGGCAGGCGGGTGCGGTGGACCAGCCCGCCGCGCCGGACCCGGTGCCCGGCGTGGTGATCGCGCACAGTCCGCGGGCCTCCGGCCTGTACATCGGCTCGCCCAGCCTGGCCATCCTCGACCAGGGGGATTACGTGGCGTCGCACGATTTCTTCGGGCCAAACTCCGGGGAATTCCAAAGCGCACGGTCCCGGGTTTACCGTTCGGCGGACCGGGGAAAGACCTGGCGGCAGGTGTCGGAAATCCAGGGGGCCTTCTGGTCCAGCCTGTTCGTGCATCGCGGGGCGCTTTACCTGCTCGGGCCGGACCGGCACCACGGCAATGTGCTCCTCCGCCGGTCCCTGGATGGCGGCGCCACCTGGACCTCGCCCACGAACCGGCTCACCGGCCTGCTGCGGGAGGATGGCGAATACCATTGCGCGCCGATGCCGGTGATCGAGTACCGGGGCCGGCTCTGGCGCGGCATCGAACGGCGCCAGCCACCCGTGGCCTGGGGGATCAACTACCGGGCGGGGATGCTCTCCGCACCGGTGGCGGCCGATCTCCTGGACGCCGCCCAATGGACCCACGCGGAGTTTCTGCCCAGCGACCGGGCCTGGAACGGCGGCGATATGGGCGCCTGGCTCGAGGGCAACGCGGTGGTGGCGCCCGATGGCGAAATGCTGGATATCCTGCGGGTGCAAACCAAATCGCCCAACGAAAAGGCCGCCCTGGTCCACATCTCTGCCGATGGCCGGAAGGCCACGTTCGATCCCGCCACGGGATTTGTCGATTTCCCGGGCGGGGCGAAGAAATTCGCGATCCGGCCGGATCCGGAGTCGAAACTGTATTGGTCGCTGGCGAGCATTGTGGCGGAGCCGTACCGGGCGGAGAATCCCGGGAGCATCCGCAACACCCTGGCGCTGACCTGCTCCTCCAACCTGGTGCAATGGACGGTCCGCTGCCTGCTGCTCCACCACCCGGACGTCAAACGGCACGGTTTCCAATACGTGGACTGGCTGTTCGACGGCGCGGACATCGTAGCCGTCTGCCGCACCGCTTATGACGACGAAACCGGCGGCGCGGCCAATTTCCACGACGCGAACTTCCTCACTTTCCACCGGTTCGCCAACTTCCGCCGCCTGACGATGGCGGACTCGGTGCCGGTGCCACGCTCCGGCGGCGCCTTCGGCCGGCCCCCATTCACCGATGGGGAGACCACCGCTGCTGCCCGCCCGAATCCTGCTCAAACCCAATAACTGAAAAGACCTTATGCATCAGTGGATCCTGCTCGCGCTCTGCGGCCTGGCCGCCTTTCCGGCCGCCGGCCGCGGCGCCGAAACCCGGCGGCCCAACATCCTCCTGATCTGCGTGGACGATCTCAAGCCGTTGCTCGGCTGCTACGGCGACGAGCGGGTGAAGTCCCCCCATATCGACCGCCTGGCGGCCTGCGGGGTGCGCTTTGAGAAGGCTTATTGCAACCAGGCCGTGTGCGCGCCGTCGCGCAACTCGCTCCTGACCGGCCGGCGCCCCACGACCCTCGGGATCTACGACCTGGCCACCCATTTCCGCCTGGCCGCCCCCGGCGCGGTGACGCTGCCCCAATATTTCAAGCAGCAGGGCTGGCGGACCGAAGGGCTGGGCAAAATCTTTCACGTGGGCCACGGCAACCACGAAGACCCCGCCTCCTGGAGCGTGCCGCATTGGAATCCCAGAGTCAGCGGGCTGGGCGGCGGCTACGCCCTCCCGGAAAACCGGGCGCAGCCGGCCACCCGGGAGTCGGCCCGGTTCGCCAACACGCCCGAGGCACAGGCCGCCAATTTGCCCCGGGGCGCGGCGGTCGAGAGCGCCGACGTGCCCGACACCACCTACGCGGATGGGCTGATCGCCGAGGAAGCCATCCGCCGCCTGCAGGCTGCCAAGGACCGGCCGGAAGCGCCGTTTTTCCTCGCCGTCGGTTTCCACAAGCCGCACCTCCCCTTCGTGGCGCCCAAAAAATACTGGGATATTTACCAGCGCGCCTCGTTCAACCCGCACCCGCTGCAGAAGCCGCCGGAGGGCGCCCCCGCATTCGCCCCCACCTCCTGGGGGGAACTGCGCCAGTATAGCGACATCCCGGACACCGGCCCGCTCACCCCCGAAACCCAGCGGCTGTTGATCCACGGCTACCATGCCGCCGTCAGCTACATGGACGCGCAGTTGGGGCGCGTGCTGGAGGAGTTGGACCGGCTGGGGCTGGCGCAGAACACCATCCTCGTGCTGTGGGGCGACCATGGCTGGCACCTGGGCGACCACGGGATGTGGAGCAAGCACACGAATTATGAACAGGCGGCCCGAATCCCGTTCATCATGTGTCTCCCCGGCAGCCCCCAGGCCGGCGCCCAATCGGCGGCCTTGGTGGAATCAGTGGATCTTTATCCCACCCTGTGCGAACTGGCCGGCCTGCCCGTGCCCGCCGGCCTGGATGGGGCCAGCTTCGCGGCCGCCCTGAAAAATCCGGCTTCCGCCCCAACCAAAAAGGCGGTGTTCCACGTTTTCCCCCGGTCGCCGCGCGGCCTGGGCAACCTGCTGGGGCGGGCGGTACGCACCGAGCGCTACCGGCTCGTGGAATGGAAGGCGGCCGGCGCTCCCGCCGCCACCGCCATCCTGGAGCTTTACGATTACCAGGCCGACCCGGACGAAACCCGCAACCTGGCGGGCGAGCAGCCGGAAGTGGTGGCGCAGCTGCGGGCTTTGCTGAACCAGCAGCCGGAAGCCAAACCGCAATTCAAAGCCACGGCGGCGGGGAGCCAGGCCCAGGCCCGGAACCGCCAACCCGGGCCAAACCGGGCCGCCATGTTCGCCCGCCGCGACCGGGATGGAGATGGGCGCCTGACCCGCGAGGAATTCCTCATCAATCAGGCCGATCCCGCCGCTGCCCGGCAAAGGTTCACCGCCTTCGACACCAACGGGGACGGCTTCCTCAGCCGGGAGGAGTTCATCACCATGGGCGGTAAAAAGTAACCAAGCGCATGCCGCCAAAAACCTTCCCCCTGGTTTTAGCCGCCGCCTGCCTGGCGGCCAGCATGGGATATGGGGCCGGCCAGGCGGAGCCCCCCGCCGCGGCCCCGGGGGCAGCCATTCCGTATCCCGTCGCCCTGGCCGCGGCCGCCGTCGAGCAAAAGCAACTCTCCGACCCCGGACGCGAGGCGCTGGTGCTCGGCAACGGGGATTTGAACGCCCTTTTGTGGGAAAAGAACGGCGCCCTCCTCCTGCGCGTCACCAAGAACGACATCTGGGACGCGCGCATCAACACCGCGGACGATCCGCCGCTGCTGCGCATGAACCTCCGGGAGCGCCAGTGGGCCGGTGGCGCCGGAGCGCCCGCCAGCTGGCACAAGTACCCCTACCCGCAGCCCCGCTGCGCCGCGGAGGTGGTCATCGGCCGGCCCTCGCGGACCGGCGCCTGGGTGCCGGTGCGCGCCGAAGGCGCCCGGAACGGCTGGCGCCGGGAAAAAGAGACCGGGGTAATGGAGATTGCCGGGGCCCGCAGCGCCTCGGCCGGCTACCGCTGGGCGCTCGATTCCGCCGCCAGCGCCAGCCTGGTGTGTCTCAAGCTGCGGCTGTCCGGCGCCACCAACGCCAGCTACTACGCCAGCGTGGTGGATGCCGCCGGCCGGGACCTGGTGCGCACCGGCTGGCAGGATGCCCCCGGCGAAGAACGGGAGCTGGCCTTTCCGCTGCCCGCCGGCCAGGCGCCGGCGGCGCTGGAACTTTACGTGATGACCCGGGATGGCCGGCTGGCGGAGGTGCGGTACCGGAGGATCGCCTTCGAGGATGGACAGGGAGTGCCCACCAGGCTGGCCCTGGGCGCCGCCCGGGAGAGCCCCACCTCCGCCCGGCTGGACCTGCGCCGGGCTTTGGCCGAAGTGGTGGGCGCGGCCGGCCGCCGGACTTCCGTCCGAACGCTGGCGGATCGGAACGTCCTGCTGATCCAAAGCCCCGAGCCGGTGGCCCTGCAGGAGGTGCGCGCGCCGCAGCTGCCCCCGGCGCGGCGCGGCGAAACCGGCGGCGCGGAATGGCTGCACCTGCGGATGCCGGGCGACCTCGATTATCCCGGCATGGAATACGCGCTGGCCGTGGCCACCCGCGGGGAGCTCAAGGCGGTAGCAGTGGCCACCTCGTTCGACACCCGGGAGGGGGTGCTGGAATCGGCGCTCCGCCTGGCCCGCCAGGCCGTGGCGGCGGAGGCCGCTGCGCTGGTGGCGCGCCATGAGCAGGTGTGGGCGGATTTCTGGTCGGCCAGCGGGGTGGAATTGGGCGACCGTTTTTTCCAGGACGCCTGGTACCGCAACCTTTACTATATGCGCTGCTTCTGCCGGCCCGGCACCGCCATGCCCATCACGCTCTACGCTGGCCTGGCCACCGACCAGACCGGCTGGCATGGGGCGCCTACGCTGGACTACAACCTGCAGCAGACCTTCTGGCCCATGCTCATCTGCAACCACCCGGACCTGATGGACCCGTACCGGCAATACCTGGCCGATTTCGCGCCCCGCGGGCGCTGGCTGGCCAAGGCGACCTACGGCCTGGAGGGGCTGTTCTACCCGGTGAACATCTTCGGCCCCGAACACCTCGTGGCGCCCGAAGCTGCCCGGAGCCGGAACGCCCGCCAGATCGCCTACGTGCCGTGGAGCTACGGTTTGGGCCTGACCGGCTGGGCGCTGCAGAACCTGTGGTGGCAATACCGCTACCAGCCGAGCCAGGAGCGGCTGGAATCCATTTACCCGCTGCTGCGCGATGGGGCGGAGTTTTATGCCAATGTCCTGGAGCAGTGCCGCGACGGCGCGGAGGGCAAAGCCGAGATCGGCCCCAGCTTCAACCCCGAGCACGGCCCCTTCGGCACCTTCAATAACCCGGTGGACCTCTGCTATTTCCGGTTCCTGCTGGGGGCCGCCGCCGAGGCCGCGCGGCGGCTGGACCGCGACGCCGCCCCGGCCGCACGCTGGCTGCGCCAGAGAAGCCGGGTGCCCGACTACGAGACCACCCCGCTCGGCGGGGGGCAGCCCATCGTGGCCAATTGGAAGGGCGCGGACGCCCAATCCGTCCCTGAACACAATGTCGCGGTGCCCATCGTGCCGATCTTCCCCGGGGATGAAATCACCTGGTTTTCGCCTCCGGAGCGGCGGCAGCTTTTCGAGCGCACCCTGCGCTGGCTCCGGCACAACGGGAACAACTCCCACATCATGGTCAATGTGGCCCGCGCCCGTTTCTCGCTGCCGGAAGCTTACACCGAAACCCGCGCCCATTTCTCGAAAATCGCCACCCCCAACGGCCTGTATGCCTCCTGGCCGGGCCACGGCTATTATCTCGCCGAAAGCTGGGCCTTCGCCGGCCTGGCGGCCGAGCTGCTGCTCCAAAGCGTGGGCGACATCATCCGCGTTTTTCCCGCCTGGCCCCAGGACCAGGACGCCCGGTTCACCCGCCTCCGCGCCCAGGGGGGATTCCTCGTGACCGCCGAGCTCCGGCGGGGGGAGGTCGCGCGCCTGGAAATCACCTCCACCGCCGGCGGCCCGGCGCGCCTGCTCAGCCCCTGGCCCGGCATGAAAATCAACGGCCGCCCCGCGGCCCCCGATGCCCGCGGCGTGGTGGAATGGCCAACCCGGGCCGGGGAGCAATTCACGGTTTCGCGATAAGCTGGCGGTTGGCCTGGGGGGCGCCATGTGGTGGGCGAAAAAGCGAAATTCTTAAAAGCAGAACACTGGTGCGAGCACGGTGGCGGCCTGCTCCAGGCGGGACCGGATGCGCACCAGGCGCGGGTTTGACGCCAGGCACATATCACGCTCCAAGGCTTTTAGGATGGGGATATTGAGCTGAACCACCGCTGCGGCAGGGAGGTTGGCGGCGGGGCAAAATCCCGCGACCAACTCAAGGCCGGTAATATGGTCTTGCGCCAGGGGGTGGAACAGATGCGCCAGCCACGGGACATGCCAGCCATTGTTATCGCCAGGCACGGGAACAAGTGCAGGCCATCGCCTCGATGAGCCGTCCCGGTGGTTGTTATTGATCCATCGACGCTATTTCAAGACACGGGCGGAAGCGCGCTTAGCCAGCGTGGATTAAATTGAAACGTACTACAATCGGCGGCGATTACACAGGGCGTTGGACCATAAATCTCCGCTTGACTATGAAAATCGGTTCACTAGATTATTTTCAATTTTAGTGCCCTTTTTTTAAACCATGCCAGCGGATATTGTACGCTATTAAGACACATTTGGAGTGGAATGCGCAGACACGCATCCTTCAAAAAATTATATGACCACAATGCAACCTGAAGAACTCACAGAATTAAAAAAGCCCGGCGTTTATCAACGGGAAAGTGTTGCCTGGTTTATGAGCAAGCAGGACCCTCGGTGGGAGTTGTCCAATATGGCCGGTGGGATGACCATTTACTGGCCCTTGGAGAGATGCGACAACAACCGATGGAATTCGTCCGAACAACTTTACCAGGCAACCAAGTATGGGACTGACGTTTTATGTCGGCCGGCATCTGCGCCGGACGCTGAACCGAGTGTTCGCCGGCGAATTCAAGCTCAAGCCTCGCCGCGTGGCGCCAAACTGACTCAAAAGTGCGCCGTGACGGCGGGACTCGTGCGAGCGGATTGGGATGATCCATTGGCGGAAGTCCGGATCCAAGCCATGCTTTGGGTTCTCGAACTCAAACTTTACTGGAATCCTTTCAGTTTCGGCCGGGTCCTGCGAGAAACCGGGAATCAACCGATCGTGGAGATCTCGACGAAGGACGCCTTTTGGGGGTGTAAAGTCAACCAAAACGGAATGCTCGAGGGAGTCAATGTGCTCGGGAAACTTCTCCAGAAAATCCGGTCGAGATCTCAGGAAATCAAATCTGGCAAATTTTCCTCATCTGCGGGTTTTCTCCTTCCGTGAGCCACGTAAGCACTGCAGCAATTCGTGACAAAGCCACTCAATCCCGCCAATTTTCCGATTCTATTATGATCCCTTGCGACTTTAGAGTAAAAGTGCGCGGACCGGTGTTTGAACGAACTGCGCTCGCGGGCCTTTTGAGGAAACTTCCCTGCAAACCGGTTTCTGACGAAAACAGTGAGATCGTTGTCTCGTTGGAAACGATTTTACCGAGCCAAAGCCATGAGCGACAATGCTATTTTTGGGCAGAGCCGGGATTTTTGGACGAACGGGAGCACGAGCTTTGGATCACCGGTAGTATGCGGGATGCACCTCCTTTGGGGCTCATCATGAGCCTGGCACAGCGGTTTCCGTCTCTAACCTTTGATTGCGTGTCGGAGACCAACGGTGAGCTCTTGGAGCACTGGAGGGCGGGTCCACAGCGAGCCGACTGTGAACTGATCGAGTCCTGGTTTTTAAAGCCACAAACCGATGGACGCCGCGACTCTTTCCTGAAAGAAGGAGAGGTATCCGTCTTTAATCAGGCTGGGTAGCCCAACGATTGATCCTTGCCACTTCGAATTTATGCAATTAACCACGAACTTGACAAAATTAAAACAATACCCGATATTCATGTTATGGAAATCAGCACCATTGATATTGAGTTGGACGATGAGGAATCGTGGGAAGGTGAAGTGAACTGCCC
>CAIMWS010000262.1 GCA_903845125.1 uncultured Verrucomicrobiota bacterium | reverse complement strand
TGCGGATATGGCGTGGATGGCGTTCTGGCGCTGTTTGAATGCATCGACAAAATGCCGAAGCGGCCCGCTTGGACGGTTTTTTTCGTGCCCGACTCGGTCAAAGCCAGCGCGGCTAAACGGGAAATTAAAAAGCTGGAGGACCGGTTCATGCGAGGCGAACAATTATAGGATTAACCGGGGGCTCCAGTTTTCTGTGATCCCCCCTTGGCAATCCCGCTGTTTCAGGCATAATATGCCATCCTTGAGGTCCAACTAGGCAGGTTGAAGACAGGAAAACACTGGAAATTACGAATGGTGACAAGAAACCGAGATCGGCGTGAAGCCAGACCGGAGGTCCAAGTCGATTTTGGCCCCACCGGTGGCCGCATCATGGAACGGGCGGGCAGTCAATCTTCTTACACGGCCCGGCTGGCCGAATCACGCGCGGAAATCCAGGCAGCCCAGAGGCTGCGTTTTGAAGTGTTCAACTTGGAATTAAAGGAGGGCCTGCCGGAGGCCCACTTATCGGGCTTGGATGCGGATGTTTTTGACGGAGTTTGCGATCACCTGCTGGTTGAAGAAAATAGTTCCGGCAAAATTGTAGGTACCTACCGGATGCAAACCGGCCTTCAGGCTGCCCTGAACCATGGCTATTACAGCGCCCAGGAATTTGAACTGGCCCCCTTCGAGCCGCAACGGGCGCGGATTATTGAACTCGGCCGCGCCTGCGTCGCCAGCGACCATCGCAACTTGTCGGTGCTGGGCCTGTTGTGGCGTGGGATCTCCGATTACGCCAAAAAACATGGCTGCCGTTACTTGATTGGCTGCAGTTCGCTCACCTCCCAGGATCCCCAAGTGGGCGCCGCCGTCTATGCGGATTTGTGCCATCACTATTTGGCGGGTCCCGAATTCCAGACCGTTCCCAAGCCGGATTGGATTTGCCCCGTGGACCGGGTAGCCGCCTCCGCACCCAAAATTCCCAAGTTGCTGCGGGCCTATCTCGCCGTGGGAGCCAAAATCTGCGGGCCACCGGCGATCGACCGCCAATTCAAAACCATTGATTTCCTGACGCTTTTTGATTTTGAAACGCTGCCTCCGGAAGTGATTCGCCGGTATTTCAGTTAAACCATCATTAATCAGCGGGAACATCCAAACCACAAACGGCCGCCGTGGCACTCTTTCCTTCAGCAGCTCGCCAGCCACCCGGCCCCTCCATAGGTTGACCATGCCGGGGCTGAAAACCATTTGTTTGAAGGGCTGGCGGCTCGTTAAAAAATCGGTTCTTTTCTCGGGCATTATTGTCGGTTCGCTGGCGGATTCGGTGTTCCGTGCCGGTTTGCCCTCCAAGCACCCCGCTTATCGCAAACGAGCGGAATGGCTGGCCAAATGGTCCCGTCGAACCTTGAAAGTGCTGGATATCACGGTGCAGGCCGAAGGTCAGCCACCGGCTGCCGGCTTGCTGGCCAGCAACCATATGGGTTACCTCGACATCCTGGTGCTGGCAACCAACGCCTTGATCGTCAACGTCGCCAAGGCGGAAGTCAAACAATGGCCAATTTTTGGGTGGCTGGTTGCCGCTGCAGGCACTTTGTTCCTGCGCCGGGAGCGCCGATCGGATGTGAAATTAATGGCCAGTCAATTCCTGCCGGTTCTCAGCGACGGCTGTGTCATTTCCTTTTTCCCCGAAGCCACGAGCTCCAATGGCCGCCAAATACTGCCTTTCCATTCAGGGCTGTTCGCGGTTCTGGAAAACACCTCCTGGCCCGCCACGGGGGCCTGGATTCAATACCAGATGGACGAAGGCTCGGTGGAGGATGATGTCTGTTATTGGGGCGACATGACGTTTTTCCCGCATTTCCTCAAATTAATGACCCGAACCAACATCCGGGCAAAAATTGTCTACACCGATCCGGTTAAGGGATTAGGCCGCAAAGAAACCGCCAGCCAGCTGCACGACCGAATCATCGCCCTGGCCGCCCAGCGAGGAGTAACCCTGGAACCAGGCCACCGCCCCAGCCAGTAGGTTAGCATTCGGCAGTGCCGGTGGACCGGAATGGCGGGTCCATGGGTCCGCGGGTCACTCCCAGGTAATTGATCAGCTTCAGCTCGCGCCACAGTTGGGAACCGCTGATCTCGCCGCGGAGCAATTGCCGATAGCGAGCCAGGGTGTCTGCCACCTGGGCGGGGGTTTCATCGAGGAATTCCACCCGCAGTGCACGGGCTCCCAACACCAGCAAACGCTGCACATGCTCCGCGCCGCTTTGGGCGCGTCCGTTGAAAACCGTGTTGCGGCAGCCGGCGTCGGCTTTGACGGGATGCTCCACCCCGACCCGGTCCCGCAACCGGACTACATGTTTTTCGCAAGGGCGGCCGCAGTTGGTATGATCGGTGCCTTGGGATAAAAAGCTGCAAAACACACAATGCTCCATATGGAACATGGGCATATATTGGTGAATGGTTATCTCAAACCATGCCGGCGGCGCCGCGCCCAGGAGCGAGGCCAATTGATCGGCATTGAGATCATAGGCAGCCGTGACGCGCTCCAGCCCAAACTTTTCCACGAAATAACTGGCGCTGATGGGATTGGCCACGTTCAAGGAAAAATCCCCCACTTTGCGGTCCGCCCGAAAAAACTGAAGGTGATCGTAATTCCGCACCAGGTAGCCGTCCGCGCCGCTGGCGCGGACCTGCTGCAGCATCCAGTCCTCGTCCGGCTTGGCGATGCGAGGCGGCACCGCCCAAATTTCCGGGGGTTTCCGCTCGCAGTTGCCATAATCCCGGACTTCGCGCACGGCATCGCGATAATGTTTCAGGTTTTCCAATTCACAATAGATCCGGCTGGCGCCGCACTTCAAAGCGGCGGTTAATTGGGCCATGCTGCGCACTAACACCACCAACTCCACTTCGCCAGAGCAGGTTTGGCCAACGGCCGGTGAACTTTCCCCGCCGCCGGAGAGTTCCGGCCCAACTGGACGATCCTCCGGTTGGGAAAGGCAGGCCCATCCCGGCGACTGGGCGCAAAGGTTTTCAAATTGCTGCACCATTTCCCGCCGCATCTGGTTCAACTCGCTGACCGGAATTATGACATCCCCAGGCAACCGATTATCCAGCCGCCCAAGACGGAATGGCGTCCCCCCCAACCGGCCCAATTGTTCCGCCAGGCGATCCTGCGTTAATGGCTGCTTGCGAGCCTCGGCCAGCTTTTGGGAAGAATAAACCTTCAATTCCCGTCCCCGTTCATCCCGTGCAGTCAACGCCAGGGGCATGCCGGCGGCGCCTTCCACCAACAAGTCCAGCGGCCGTCGATAACCGGGGGAGCCGGTCGTGTAGGTCTGGCGCAAGCGACGATCCAACTCGGGATCGTTGGTTTTCCACAGTTTGTCACCGGCGTGGACGCGGTCGAAATCCAGATCCCCCCAGCCAAAGGAGAGCCAGGAATAACCGCCACGGACTTCGACTGCATAAACCCGGCCACCTTGCTCTGGAAGATCAGGTTGCCCGGCATCGAAGACCACCCCATCACCGGGCTTCAAAGGCGCCTTCAGCACCACGGCCGCCTTGCCTTGTTGAACCTGCGCCACCTCACCCAAAAACACACCGCGTTTCTTTCCGAAACGGGCGTGAACCAATTCCCGGTTGTTCACCCCTTGCAGCCAGCCGGTGTACAAGCCCCGGGAGAAGGCCATTTCCAATTCGTAGCGCGACTGGGAGGCAATTTGCCGGGCCAAAACGCGGGGATCCGGCTTTGCTTTCCCCGGCTCAGCACCGGACTGGCCATTGGCTGGATGCCGCCCCCAAAGGCGGTCCAATGCTTCACGGTATATCCGGGTGATGCTGGCAACATACTCGGGCCGCTTTAAGCGGCCTTCGATTTTCAGCGTCGAAACCCCCGCCAGACCTAAATCCGGCAAGGCTTCCAAGCCGGCGAGATCCCGCGGGCTTAACAAGTAACGCTTGTCCCCCAGCGGCACAACCTGGCCATCGCTGAGCAATTCGCAGGGCAGCCGGCAGGCTTGGGCACAAACGCCCCGGTTGGCAGAACGCCCCCCCAGGGATTCGCTGGTAAGGCATTGCCCTGAATATGCCACGCACAAGGCGCCGTGCACAAAAACCTCCAACGGAGTTTGGAGGGTGGAGGTATCGCCCCCCGATTCAGTTTGGCGGATTTGTTCAAGCTGCTGAGCCCGCATACGGCTGATTTCCGGGATGGAACACTCCCGGGCCAAAGCCACCATGGAACAGCCCAAACCTCTCGCGAACTCCAATCCGGCGGCGCTGGAAATGGTCATCTGGGTGGAGGCATGGATCGGAAAGTCGGGAGATAACCGACGGATCAACCGGCAAATGCCCACATCCTGCACAATGGCCGCATCGACCCCGCTGCGGATGATGGTCCGCAAATCCCGCTCGGCCTCGGCCAGTTCGTCCGTGAACACCAGGATATTGAAGGTGACGTAACCTTTTACTCCCCGGCGATGCAGAAAACTCATTAATTCGGGCAGGTCGGCGAGCGTGAAATTGTGAGCCCGCATCCGGGCGTTGAATTTTTCGACGCCAAAATAAATGGCGTCGGCGCCGTTTTCGACTGCCGCGCGGGCGCAATCCCAGTCCCCAGCAGGCGCCAGCAATTCAGGACATGGTCCCAGGTTCGGCAGGAGGTTGCCGGGGGCAGGCTCTGGGCGAGGTGGGCGCATGGAAATAGACCGCATATTTTGCGGGGGGGGGGGTAATTATTTGGCAAATTCGATGAATCGGGTTTCGCGGATCACCGTCACCCGGATCTGGCCTGGGTATTGGAGTTCATCTTCAATCTTGCGCACCAAGTTCCGGGCCAAAGTGTAGGCTTGCTGGTCGCTGACCTGTTCCGGATGGACCAGCACCCGCAACTCGCGCCCGGCCTGAACGGCATAACATTTCTCCACGCCCACGAACGTCCGGGCGATTTTTTCCAGGTTTTCGAGGCGCTTTAAATAGGTCGTCATGGTCTCGGACCGAGCCCCCGGCCGGGACGCGCTGATGGCATCCGCGGCGCTGACCAAAACGCTGATGGGATGCGCATGATGAGCGTCCCCATGATGGGCCGCCACGGCGCTGCAAACCGCTTCGGATTCGCCATGACGCTGCAAGAATTCCGCCCCGATCAAAGCGTGGCTGCCTTCCACCTCATGGTTGAGTGCTTTGCCGATATCATGCAGCAGGCCAGCCCGCTTGGCCGCGGAGATGTCCATCCCGAGTTCGGCGGCCAGAATGCCGGCCAGATGGGCGACTTCGATGGAATGGTTCAGGATATTTTGGGCATAACTAAAACGGAAACGCAGGCGCCCCAGCATTTTCACGATTTCCATCGGCATGGGCGGCAGCCCCGCCTTGAAAACCGCCTCTTCGCCAGCCCGCAAGATCGCGTCCTCAATCTCCTGGCTGACTTTGGCCACTATTTCTTCGATGCGCGTGGGATGGATGCGGCCATCGCTCAACAACCTCAACATGGACTCATGCGCAATCTCCCGGCGCACCGGATCGAAAGAGGAGAGGACAACAGCATTGGGGGTGTCATCGATGAGCACCGTGACCCCGGTGGCCGCTTCAAAGGAACGGATATTGCGGCCCTCGCGGCCGATGATGCGCCCTTTGATCTCCTCACTGGGCAAGGTGATGGCCGAGGTGCTGGTTTCTGAAGCGTGATCTCCGGCATAACGCTGGATGGCCAGGCCGATGATCCGCCGGGCCTCTTCCTCCGCCTTGACCTTGGTGTCCTCCATGATGTGCCGGTTCAAATCGACGGCATCCTGCCGGACTTCCTGCTCCAATTCCTTGAGCAGCAGTTCGCGGGCGGCTTCCTGGTTCAAATGCGCCAGTTGGGCCAGTTGTTCACGCCAATGTTGGATCTGCCTGTCAATTTCCTGGCGCGCACCGGCGAGGGCGTCTTCTTTTTCCTGCTGGCTGTGCTGGCGCTCCTGGCAGAGCTTTTCCTGCTGCATCAAACCCTCCAACTGGCGGTTGAACAGGCCCTCACGCTGCTCCAACCGGTGCTCCAAATCTTTGATTTCCTGCATCCGCCTGCCGGCCACCTGCTCGGCCTCTTTTTTCAGCGCCAGGGCATTTTCCTCAGCGGCAAGGCGGGCCTCCCGGGCCAGCGAATCAGCCTCGCGCCGGGCATTCTCCAGGATTGATTTTTCCTCCAGCGCCAATGCGTTGCGCATCTGGCGGAATTTCCAGGCCCAAAGTCCGTAGCCCGAAACCAGCCCCAAGGCCAGAACGACAAATCCTTCCGTATAACTCGTTGCGATTATGGTCATTCAAGAACCGTCCCGCGGCCAGCAATCAGCCAGAAAGCCGGCGTCAGGATGCAATCCAGCAGTTCATCGTGGGATTCTACGGGCACCTGGTCAACTAGCTGCTGATCAAAGCACACTCCGCATTTAAAACCCTCCACAGCGCTTAGAATGCGGTCATAGTAACCTTTGCCACGCCCCAAACGCCGCCCGCACCGGTCAAAAGCTACACCAGGTACTAGGATCAAGTCCAGCCGCTTTAAGTCCATCCCCGGACAATTCGGGGACGGCTCGCGAATTCCCATTTTCCCCGGCCTCAAATCCTTTTCCAAATCCCTGATCATGGCCGCTTCATAAGAGTCGCTGCCCGGCAGATAACGGGGCAGGCAAAGGGTTTTCCCTGCCTGCAATATGCGCTCCAACACCGGCCACAAGTTCAGTTCCCCCGCCATGGCCGCATAGGCCAGGATATGCTGGCTGCGCTCAAAGACGGTCTGCCGAAGCAGGCGGGCGCAGGCTTGTTGGGATGCTTGGTCCCTGAAAACACCGTCCAATTGGCTCAGCCGGATTTTTATCTCCTGCCGCATTTCCTTTTTAGTCCCTTGATTGGCCATGCATTGGTTCGCTGATTCACTGCTCTTTGCACTGGGATTCAGCCATCAAGGCCCGCCATTTGGCGAGGCGCTCCTGGATCTTCTTTTCGGTCCCCTGGTCCGAGGGCCGATAATAAACCCGGGCTTGGCTCAGATAATTTTGGGCTACAAAATGGCCGGGGAAATCGTGGGCGTACTGGTAGTTTTTCCCATGGCCCAGGCGCTCCGCCCCCGCGTAATGGGCATCCTTCAGATGCTCCGGCACCGGCTGGGTGCGCCCCGCACGCACATCCTCCAACGCGGCATCGATGGCGGCCATGGAACTGTTGCTCTTATAGGCCGTGGCAATATAGATGACCGCCTCCGACAGGGGGATGCGGGCCTCAGGCCAGCCCACAAATTCCGCCGCCTCGCTGGCAGCCGTGGCCAGCACTAGCGCCATGGGATCGGCCAGCCCCACATCTTCCGCTGCGCATATCACCAACCGGCGGGCGATGAAGCGCGGATCCTCACCCGCATGAATCATCTTGGCCAGCCAATACAACGCCGCATCCGGATCGCTCCCGCGCATGGATTTGATGAAGGCTGATATGGTGTCGTAATGGGCATCGCCGTCGCCATCGTAAACCACCGCCTTGCGCTGGATGCTTTCCTCGGCCACCGCCACGGATAAGTGGATCTTCCCGGCGGCATCCGGCGCGGTGGTCAAAGCAGCGATTTCCAAAGAATTGAGGGCTTTGCGGGCGTCCCCATCGGACATCCTGGCCAAATGCTCCAAAGCGGCGGGATCGGCCTGAATCGGCAGATAACCCAGCCCCTTTTCCGAATCGCGCAAGGCACGCTGCAGCAAATCCAGCAACTCGGTTTCGGAAAGCGGCTTCAATTCAAAGATCTGGGAGCGGGATACCAAGGGTGAATTGACGAAAAAAAACGGGTTGTGCGTGGTGGCCCCGATCAAGCGGATCGTCCCGCTTTCCACATCAGGCAATAGTACATCCTGCTGGGACTTGTTGAAGCGGTGAATTTCATCCACGAACAGGATGGTTGCCTGACCCGCGTTGGCCAGGCGATTGGCGGCGGTGGCGAGCACGCGCCGCATATCCGCCACATTGGATTCCACTCCGCTTAACCGCTCGAATTTACTGCGGGTTTGGCGGGCTATGATCTGCGCGAGGGAGGTCTTGCCCGTGCCCGGCGGGCCATAAAAAATCAGCGATTGGATGCGATCCGCCTCGATGGCCCGGCGCAGCAATTTTCCCGGCGCCAGGATATGCGACTGCCCCGCCAAATCATCCAGGCTGAGCGGTCGCATCCGGGCCGCGAGTGGGGCGCTCGTCCGAACGCTGGAGCCGGGCTGGGCATCCTCCGCTGGCGAAGCCCCCTCGAATAAATCACCTCGCATCATCAATGTAAAATATCACCGGCGGCGATTACGCCAACGAGAAATAAAAAAAACCCCACCGTAATGCCGTGTCTAACAGTTCCTTTGAACTATCGAAGAAACAAGTGGTGCCGACTGGATGGCTTTTGGGATCCTGAACGAATCAGGCTTGCCAGCCGCCACCTTAGTTAAGGCGCCTTTTTTATTTGTTTACGGTTCAAGGACTTAGTTTCCGAACACGAACATGGCAGGGTTTAAATCTTTCCATATCCACACTTCTCAAAGAACCAGCGGCTCGCTTCCGCCTCAAATTTCCATCTGGAATTACCATCGGCCAAAAGGCCGTCAAACTCAAGCAAAAAGCGCCATTCTTTGGAAAAAATAATTCAAACTTAGACTGGCCATCTGCAGGGAGCGGAGATTATGCTTGCGGGTTTAATAGGGGCGGAAAAAAAGACCCCTGTGCCAGCATCCTGGGGGCATGGCATCACCCGGCAATCTATGGCCGTGGCTTGCACCCTTTCTGCCGGTGCGGGAGGGCCGCTCTCGAAGAGAATTTAAATGATGAAAAACCTGATTCGCTCAAGCAGCCAGATCCGCCGGGATTTCCTCGATTTTTTCCAGTCGAAGCAACACACCCTGGTGTCTTCGTCCAGCCTTTTACCGGATTCGCCCAACCTCCTGTTCACCAACGCCGGCATGAATCAATTCGTGCCGATCTTCATCGGCGACCGGAAGTGCCCCTACCAGCCTCCCCGCGCGGCTGACACCCAAAAATGCATCCGCGCCGGCGGCAAACACAACGACTTGGAGGATGTGGGGCTGGATACTTATCACCACACGTTTTTCGAGATGCTCGGCAATTGGAGCTTCGGCGATTATTTCAAAAAAGAAGCCATCGATTGGGCTTGGGAACTGGTCACCGGCGTCTGGCAATTTCCGGTGCAGCGACTCTATGCCACAGTTTATAATCCGGATGCCGCCCAGGGAGATCCCAGCGAATTTGACCAGGAGGCTTATGATTGCTGGGCGGATAAATTCAGCCGCCTTGGCCTGGATCCCAAAATCCATATCCGCAACGGCAACAAAAAAGACAACTTCTGGATGATGGGCGAAACGGGCCCGTGCGGCCCGTGCTCCGAGTTGCACATGGACCTCACTCCCGATGGCAGCACCCGGGGCGCCCTGGTCAACCAAGGCTCGCCCCAATGCATCGAGATCTGGAACCTGGTCTTCATGCAATTCAACGCCAATCCAGATGGCTCCTTCGGCCCGTTGCCGGCCCGGAACGTGGACACCGGCATGGGCTTCGAGCGCGTGGCCAGCATTCTCCAATGCACCAAAAATTTCACCGATTTTTACAGCGTCATCTCCAATTACGAAACCGATATTTTCCGCCCCATATTCGACCGTTTGGAACAACTCAGCGGCCGGCGCTACCATTCCTCCCTGCCGCGCCCAGGCAGCACCAGCTTCACCGAAACGGAAAAGGTGGACATCGCTTTCCGCGTGATCTCCGATCACATCCGCACCTTGAGCTTCGCCATTGCCGACGGCATCCTGCCCGGCAATACCGATCGCAATTATGTGCTCCGGCGCATTTTGCGGCGGGCCGTCCGCTACGGCCGCACGCTCGGTTTCCATGAACCGTTCTTTTACAAGCTGGTGGAGGTATTGGCGGAAACCATGGGCATGGTGTTCCCCGAAATCCGTTCCCGCCAGGAGCTCGTCAAGACCACCATCCGCACCGAGGAGGAATCCTTCAACCGCACGCTGGACCGCGGCATCGAACTGTTCCGCGAAGAGGTCAACAGCCTGGGCACCCAAAAACAGCTTTCGGGCGATTTCGCCTTCAAGCTGTATGACACCTACGGCTTCCCGCTGGATTTGACCCAGCTCATGGCGCGGGAGGCGGGCCTGGTCGTGGACCAAAGCGGCTTTGACCGTTTGATGGATGAGCAAAAAGACCGCGCCAAGGCCGCCCAGAAAAAGACCATTGTAACCGTAACTTCGGCCGCCACCGAAATTCCCACGCGTTTCCTCGGTTTCGAATCGTTGCAGATCTCCGCCAAGGTGCTTGCTGTGTCGGACCAGAAAGGCAAGGAGGCGGTGATCGTCGATGCTTCCCCCTGCTACGCGGAAATGGGTGGACAGGTGGGCGATACCGGCCTGCTGGCCTGCCGCAGTGATCAGGGCGAAAAACTTTGGCGCATTCTGAACACCCAAAAGGCCGGCGATGTCTTCCTGCACCTGGTCCAAGGGGAGGATTTGCCGGCCATCGGCGCCGAGGTTGAGATCCGCGTGGATGAAGCGCGGCGCAAGGCCATCCAGCGCCATCACACAGCCACCCATTT
>CAIMWS010000261.1 GCA_903845125.1 uncultured Verrucomicrobiota bacterium | reverse complement strand
TCTGATCGACGACGGCAGCGGCTTGCCGGTGCCGGGCATCATCCTCTCGTTCTCCACCACCATCGCCGATGGGCGGAACCTGTTCGGGCAATTCCTGGCCCCCGGCGACCATTCCTTTAGCTCCGCTTCTTTTGCCACCAAGATTTTCTCGGCCGGGGTGGATTTGGAAGGCTACGTGGGCATGGACAATCCCGCGGGCATCCCGAGCCCGGGCGACCCCACCTTGGACCCCAACGCTTTGGCCGCCACGCCCTATGTTTACCTGATCCCGGTGGGGGTGGATTCCATGCGCAGCCCGCCGTTGGGTGACAATGGTGCCATCCGCACCTGGAGCGTGGACGATGTGATCATCCCGCTGCCCTTCAATATCGGCGCCTCGGATTATTCCGGCGGCTCCTCCTGGCAGGCCAGCGACTCCCTCAGCGAGCCGTTGTTCGCCGTCCGCAAGCACCAGGCTTTCCGGCCGGTGTCGACGACCGCAGCTTTCACCAGCAGTATCTATGGCGGCAACTCCCTGGCCCGCATCCAGTATACCAATTGCCGGCTCATCGGCCGTTCCATCTGGAACAGCAAGTGGAAGCTGGTGATCCCGGGCAAGACCCTGCTGCAGGATCCCAACCAGGGCTTGGATCGCTTCCTGGCCACGGTCAAGGATGTCAAACTATACTTCGTCACCTATTCCTATTCCGGAAATTAATCCCAAATTGTTGACCGCTTATGATCGCCCTACTTTCCCGGTTCATGGACTCAACTTACCGGCCTTCCGACGGACGGATGACGGTTGCCCGGTGGCTGGCCTGGGCCATCCTGCTGGGCCTGCTCGATGCCTGGCGGCCGGCGCTGGCGTTCCCACCCGCCCCCCACCATTTGCTATATGGTTGTGTGCGCGATGAATACGGCACCCCGCTGGCCACCAGCGAGGCGTTGATCGTGCTGCAAACCCCCACTGGGGTTAAGGTTTCCGGGCCGGTCCTTCCCGGCGTTGGCCAGGGCATTAATTTCGCCCTGATGGTGCCGATGGATGCCGGCGCCTCAGCCGATCTGTATCAACCTTCCGCGCTCCGGGTTGCTGCCCCGTTCAAAATTTATGTGGTCTTCGGACAAACGACGAACATGCCCATCCAGATGTCGGGCGATTACTCCCGGTTGGGCCAGGCCGGCCAGCAGACACGCCTCGATCTGACGCTGGGAGTCGATGCCAATGGCGATGGCATCCCGGATGCCTGGGAGCGTGCCTTCCTTTCCACCCTGGGATCCAAGCTCACTCTGAACGATTTGTCCGCCGGCATGGATCTGTTGGGCAACGGGCGCAACTTGAAGCAGGAATTCCTGCTTGGCTATTATCCCTTTGATCCGGTCGATTCGCTGGCCGTGACCCTGGTGAGTGTCAATGGGGGGGCGCCCATCCTGCAGTTTACCGCCATGACCGGGCGTTCCTATAGTCTGTTGGGATCGACCGATCTCCAGCAATGGACGGCCCTGCCTTTCCTTGTTTCGGACGAGGGGCCTGCGGGCGGAGTGCACACTTACTATTACAGCCCGGGAATCGCCAATGTTCAGATCCAGGCGGTGCCGCCCGCCAGCGGACCGCTGCCGACTTTTTTCAAAATCCTCCTCCAGTAACGCTCCCAGGTTCCATTGGCGTGCGGCTGCGCTTGCCCGGGTTAGCACTGGCTCCTTCAGTGAAAGCCAGCCGCTCCCTGGTGTTTTCCTACAGTATGGGTTTACGTCCTGGGTTTACGTCCCAGCCGCCGGGGAGGTTTTCCTGCCCCGTTTTCCACTCGCGTTTCCCAATACGCTCGTGATCGTCTCCTTGAGTTGGTTGCAATCATAAAGCTTGTTTAAAAAGGCTTGGGGCAAGTGGAAACGGCGGCCTTTCAGGACCTTATCCGCCCTCAGACCTCAGACCGCCGCCTTCCGCCTTCCGCCCGCTTTGCCTTGCCGACCTCGGACCTCCGCTCTCCGCTCCAAGCTCCAAGCTCCAAGGCCCCCCGGGCATCAGCGCTGGATAGGGTTCGGCACGGCATAATACGTGCCAGCCACCGTGTTTTTGCCCCCCCCTAAATAGGGGGATTGTTGGGAAACAGATTTCTGGTAATATCGGCCGCATATGCATCAACGCCACTCAGCAAAATCCTTGTTTCCGACGCTATTGAGCTGCGGGAACACGCAGCTTTCCAGCCCGGCCATGGCGGCCTGGCCCCCGGCCAAGGCCG
>CAIMWS010000260.1 GCA_903845125.1 uncultured Verrucomicrobiota bacterium | reverse complement strand
GTTTGCGACGGAGAAGGTGATTGAACGCCTGAATTCTTAGCCCAATGCGCGACATTTCCCACCATTCCACCTTGCCATACAAGTCCCGGTACCTGCTTGGATTCCGCCTGCTATTAGGAAGTTATTTATGCACGAACGCTACGGCATTACTTTGCCGAGAGGGGCGGAGTCACGGTGGGCTTGGATAAACTGACAGCCGATGGGCTGACAGTGGTAATGGCGGATCCTGCCGCCAAAACTGGCTAACAACGGCGCCGGGGTATCCTACCCAGTGTCTATGCATACATGTAGCATCTTACTACTACAGAGGTAATATTGACAGCCAGAGGGTTTTATTTGAACAGCGACAATTAAAATCCACGACATCGAAGAATAATTGTCGTTGCACAGCGGTTTTCGTTGAGGATTTGTTCGACGACCCGGATGCATTGAGGGCCGGTCTTGCTGGCCCAATCGACGATCCGTCCCGGCGACCATGGGAGATAACGCCAGTGGCTCTTGGGCTGATGCTCATCCAGCGAGGTGAACTTGCCCGGCTGGTAACTGCGCACGTGAAGCGCCACCCGTTTACCCGGGTGAAAGACCTACCTCTGCGGTGGTGAACGTCGAACGAGCTTCCAACTCCTGGTGTGCCAGTAGGTGAGTCACATTGTAAAAGGGTTCCCTCACTTTCAGATGTTAGTCTATTTTCACTTTGCCCTTGCTCCAGGTAGCCACCTCGAAGGCCGTGGGGGCCAACGGCAACAGGGCGGCTTTTTCCTGCGCTTCAAACCAACTGTTGCGGGAGTCCTCCAGCTTCTGAAACGCTTGGGCATTGAGCTGGTCGAGCAGCGCCCGCAGCGCCCTGGTTGAGCTCGCCGACGCTAAAGAAACGGCGATCCCGCAACGGCGCCAACAACTGCCGTTCGGCGATCTGGACGCCGTTTTTCACTTTGGCTTCGTGCCGCGGTTTTTTGATCCGAGCCGGGATGATCACCGCGCCGTAATGAAGGGCATCTCCTCATAGCTGCGCTGCAACCGGGGTTCGTAATTACAGGAATGCGTCACCGCGGTCTGGGATCACTCAGCCCTTCGGGCAACGGCCAGGTGAATCCCGCGGCGTGAGCTCGCTGCAAGTAGTCCCCCACCGTACGGGCAGGCAGACCACAACGGCCGCCAATCTCGCGCACGGACACCTGGTTTTGGTGTTTCAGTCGTAGTCTGTCTCGAACGCAACGCATAGCTATTGATTTTCGTGCCATCAAATCCTTCCTTCTTTAAAGGCCGGCTTTGATGCCACTTGGGCTTGCGTCACGCCACTCCTACTCCGCGGATCCGGCGTATTTCGAACACCCTGCCCATCCATTTCGGGCACACGTCCGAAGGGGCCGAAAAACTGTCCGGATATTCGCCAGATCACTGTCTGAATTAAATCGGATCAGTGTCTGGATTAATTTGAATTTGCCGTCCGAATTGCTTCGGAATACGCGTTGACAACGAATTGCCTACCTTTATGATTTGGCATCAGACAGACAAAAAACCACCATGAAAGCACATACGCTAGCTTTTCGTAAAGGCGGAGCCATACTTTTGACCACGCTGTCATTTATGGCTTCGCACCTGGCATCTGCCCGGATTCAGGCAGGGGTGATTTACGTTGCCAATCTGGCAACTACAAATGCGGTCCCGGATGGCCTCTCCTGGTCTTCCGCGTGGACGACGGTTAAAGACGGTCTCACCGCTGCGGGCACCAACGACGCGGTATGGGTGGCGGCCGGTGTTTATGGGGAGCAGATCATCCTTAAAGATGGCGTCGCTTTGTATGGGGGATTTCGGGGAACCGAAACCAGCTTAGCTCAGCGGGATTGGGTGAAAAATGAAACGATCTTGGATGGCGGCAATGTGCTCGCGAACGCTGGGGTGGTGAGCGCTCCCAAAGGATTGACCAATACGACGCGGATCGATGGTTTTACGATTCGCAATGGATCTGCACGTTCATCCGGCGGAGGCATCCTGTGCTACTATGGATCACCAGCGATTGCGAACAACAAGATCATGCAAAATACGGCTGCCCAGAGTGGCGCCGGCATCTCGTGCTCCTACTCCTATGCCGTCATCACGAATAACGACATTCTCTGCAACGCTGGAAATGCCAAGGACTCCGATCCGATGGGAGGCGGCGTGGAATGCAACTATGGGGCCCCGGTGGTGATGAACAATCGAATCCTGGGCAATCGGGGCTCATCGGGAGGAGGCATCTCTTGTGCCAGCACCGATGCGGAAATCGGGTACAACCTGATCGCGGGCAACTACGCAACTTTTCGGGGCGGTGGTGTGGCCTGCGTGAATTGTTCGCCGCGCATCCATCATAATCGCATCGTCGATAACCAGGTGGTCAACGTCAACTCTGGCACGGGGGGTGGTGGGATTGATTGTTACGCCTCCTCAGCACCAGTCATCTTCAACAATTTCATTGCCTACAACACCGCTGGCGGGAACGCTACAGCCTCCGGAGGCGGGATCCTCGGTTTTTTTGGGGCCACAGCCAAAATCTACAATAATACCCTGGTGCGGAACACCGCAGCGCTTGGAGGCGGCATTTATGCCGATAAAGCCAGCGCCATGGAGGTGGTGAACAACCTGGTGGCTTACGGCTCGTCCGGCATTGAGTTGGGCGCGGCCGTCAAATCCCAAAACAACTGTGCGTTTGGCAATGCCACGAATGACTTTGCCGGGCTGGCGGGCACGCCGGGGACCAATGGAAATTTATCGGTAGATCCCCGACTGTTGGCGAATACCCTTATGATGGATTGGCACCTTTTGCCTGACTCGCCCTGCCGCCACGCCGGTGATCCCAGTGTAATCACAGCCGGCATGTTGGACCTGGACGGCCAACCACGTCTGCAGGATGGCCAGGTGGATATTGGCGCCGATCAATCGGACGGTTTGTTCACAGGAGCGCCCACGACGGTAGTCCGCGTCAGCCCAACGGGCGATGACACCCACGACGGGGCCAGTTGGGCCTTGGCCAAACGCACGGTTCAGGCGGGCTTGGATGCCGCAGGCCAACAGGGAGGGGAGGTTTGGGTTCAGTCGGGAACCTATGACGAATGCGTCACATTCGGACCCTTCACCCATTTGCTGGGCGGATTTCGCGGCATCGAAAACCAAGCGAATGAACGCGACTGGCGGTCCAATCCCACCATCCTGGATGGCCATCAGGCTGGCAGCGTCGTGCGCTGCCTGGGTTCGGGGCCGCTGTGCCGGCTGGATGGCTTGATCATCCGAAATGGATTGGCCAGCCAGGGCGGTGGGGTTTACTGCAACCAATCCTCAGCCAGGATTGCCAACAACGTGATCTCCAACAACGTGGCTTTGGAATTGGGCGCCGGCATCTTTTGCACCAACAGCCTGCCAGAAATTACCAATAACCAACTCATCGCCAACACCGTGTCCCCCCCCACTAACGCGGTTGCCGGCTCGACCAAGGCAGGCGGTGCCGTGGCCTTGGGGAATACCACGGCAACCATCGTCAACAATTGTATGGTTCAAAACTCGGTGACCCTGTCGCCGGACACCAATAAATCCCTATGCCTCTACGGTAGCGCAGTCTTTTGGAATGGCCTTAACGCGGCTTTCAAGGTGGTGCTGGCCAATAACACCCTGGTGGGCAATTTTGATGTTCAACCACCGCGAACCTTGTCCGGAGGAGCCATCTATGGCTTGGCCACGACCAACTACATCCTCGCTAATAACGTGGTGGCTTGGAACTCCTCTGGCATGCGCCTGATTTCGGCTCCCAAACCCCCAACCCAGTTCTGTAACAACTGCGTTTACGGCAACCTCACGAACTATTTGCCCGGGACCGCAAACTTCAATGGCTTGTATGGCAACATATCGGTTGACCCGCTCCTGGTGGGGACCAACGGCTACCATTTCCAGACCAATTCTCCTTGTATCGACGCGGGAAATGATGCTTGCGCCGGAGCCGCTTTGCTGGATTTAGATGGCGAGCCCCGGATCCTGGGTGCACATGCAGATATTGGCGCCGACGAGGTGGTCCCACCGGGGGCCTGGCAACCACTGGCCGTCACCACCAATACGGTCCAGGCCTCCATCTTCACCGTGGGGGGAATCACTTACGCCCGTTACGCCGTAATCCTCGCTAATGCCGGACAACGGCTCAACGGTAAAGCCTCGGTTAGCCAGGCAGCGCGTACATTTTCACTCCGTGTGCCATTGGAGCAACTTGCTGTCACAAACGCATGTCCCAGCCGGATCACTACGTGCAATGGTTTACTGGTGTTGGGCGCTTTATCGCCGGGCGATTACCTGCTGAATATCAGCAGCATCGAAAATGAAAACCTACCGGTCCCTTTTGCCGTGCCGGCTGATACTGGCCGCACGCTGGAGCTTTCACGAAATACCGCAACTGGCGGCGTGCGATTAGGATTGAACGGCATAACCGGATGGTCCTATATCATTCAAGTGTCACCGGATTTACTGGAGTGGACCGATCTGACGGCCACTGGCGCAGGCAGTCTGGAAGTTCCGGCTAACTCGGCTGGTTCAGACGCCAAACGGTTCTTTCGGGCGAAGATTCAGCCTTGATGGTGAGTAGCGCTCCAAGAGCGCTCACCTCAAAATCAGATGCCGGGTTGGTGGAAAACAATCCTGGCCTCACGCAGGATCTCTGACGCCGACACCAGACTGCGAGCGGACGGCAAATGGATCAGGCAGAAGCATGGTTCTTTTCTCGTGCACATGGCAGCATCGTAGGCGTTGCTGGGTGGCTGATTCTGATCTTAGGTTGGGGCCATGTGGCACCTCGTGCCCTGCCACGGAGGACATGGCAGGCAAAGCAGCGCTGAGTGTCTGTCCCAAAAGCCAGAGGGCCAACGACATTCTGTTCCAATTCCAATGCATGGTCGTGTTCACCATTTGCGGGGATGTCCAGCGACTCAGCCGATTGTTTTAAGCCAGCCTTTCAAATCCTCGACGAAGCGTGCTTCATCGAAGTCAGGAAGCGAGTAATTGCGGAGGACGACCTGGATTTCCTGAACAAGTCGTTCAGCGACAATTCGCTTTCGTCGTTCGTGGTTGGCACGGCGCATTTCCTCCAGGATTTGCCGACCCGGCACCACCAGCCCGGCGTAAGCCTCTAAATCTTGACTGGCGGCCTCAAAGGCCGCACTCAAAGCTCCGGCCCGGCACATCAGCTTGGCCACGGCCGGCGAATAG
>CAIMWS010000259.1 GCA_903845125.1 uncultured Verrucomicrobiota bacterium | reverse complement strand
TGGCCTTGGTCCATTCCCGCTTCAGCACCAATACCTTCCCCAGCTGGCCCCGCGCCCATCCTTACCGGTATGTGGCCCACAATGGCGAAATCAACACTCTGCGCGGCAATATCAACTGGATGCACGCCCGCCAGGCCATGCTCAAGTCGGAGTTGTTCGGCGACGATTTGCCCAAGCTCCTGCCCATCGTTTGCCCGGACGGCAGCGATTCGGCCATGTTCGACAATTGCCTCGAGTTTTTGGTGTTGTCCGGCCGTTCATTGCCGCAGGCAATGATGATGATGATTCCCGAGCCGTGGTCCAACCATGAGACCATGAGCGACGATAAGAAGGCCTTTTACGAATACCATAGCTGCCTCATGGAGCCCTGGGACGGCCCGGCGTCGATCGCCTTCACCGATGGCTTCCGCATGGGCGCCGTGCTGGATCGCAACGGCTTGCGCCCCTCCCGTTATTATGTGACCAAGGACGACGTCGTGGTCATGGCCTCCGAAGTGGGCGTGGTCGATTTCCCCCCGGAACAAATTCTTTACAAAGGCCGGCTCCAGCCCGGCCGCATGCTGCTGATCGACACCCATCAAGGCCGCGTTGTTTCGGACGAGGAAATCAAAAGCGCCGTGGCCAGCGAACGCCCCTACCGCGCCTGGCTGAAGCAGCACCTGGCCGGCTTGGATTCGTTGCCGGAGGCGCCCGAACTGCCCAAGCCGGACCATGAATCGGTCCTCCAGCGCCAGCAAGCCTTTGGCTACACCTATGAGGAATTGCGCCTCATCCTGGCCCCCATGGCCTCGGTGGGTGTGGAAGCTCTAGGCTCCATGGGGAATGACGCTCCCCTGGCGGTCCTGTCGGATCGCCCTCAACTGATTTATAATTATTTCAAACAATTGTTTGCCCAGGTGACCAACCCTCCCATTGACGCCATCCGGGAGGAAATCATCACCTCCACCTTGACGACCATCGGTGCGGAGCGCAACCTCATCAACCCGGAACCGGAAAGCTGCCGGCTCATCAAGCTGAAATATCCCATCCTTTCCAACGAAGAGCTGGCCCGGTTGCGAAACATCAGCAAGGAGGGGTTCAAATCCATCACCCTGCCCATGTTGTTCGATCCCGCCACCGGGGCGGCCGGCATGGAGAAAGCAGTGGCCAGCTTGTATCAACAGGCTGATCAGGCAATTGCCGATGGCTTTAATATTTTGATCCTCTCGGATCGCGGCCTGGATCATAACCATGCTCCCATTCCCGCGCTACTGGCCGTGGCCGGCCTCCACCATCACCTGATTCGCGGCGGCACCCGCACCCGCGTTGGCCTGCTGGTGGAATCCGGGGAACCCCGGGAAGTCCACCATTTCGCCTTGCTGATCGGTTACGGGGCCGGGGCCGTCAACCCCTACCTGGCCTTTGAGACTCTGGACGACATGATCCGCGAAGGTTTGCTGCCGGAGGTGGATCACCAGCATGCCGTAAAAAATTATATCAACGCGATCGTCAAAGGGGTGGTGAAATGCATCTCCAAGATGGGCATTTCCACCATCCAGAGCTATCGCGGGGCCCAGATTTTTGAGGCGATCGGCCTGAACCGCTCGGTCATCGATCGGTACTTCACCTGGACCCCCTCCCGGGTGGAAGGCATCGGGATCGAGGTGCTCGCGCGCGAAGTTCTGGCCCGCTTCAGCCAGGCCTTCCCGGATCGGGTGCCGGGGGCGCGCGTGCTGGAGTCCGGCGGCCAATACCAATGGCGCCATGACGGCGAATTTCACCTGTTCAACCCGGAGACGATTCATCGGCTGCAGACGGCCTGCCAGATGAATAATTTCCCGATTTTCCAGGAATACACCAACTTGGTGAATAACCAGCAGAAACGCCTTTGCACCCTGCGCGGATTGCTGAGCTTCAAGTTCCCAGCCAACGTCGTGCCATTGGAGGAGGTCGAATCGGTGGATTCGCTGGTCAAGCGCTTCAAGACCGGGGCCATGTCCTTTGGTTCCATCAGCCAGGAAGCCCATGAAGCCCTGGCCATCGCCATGAACCGCCTGGGTGGTAAAAGCAATACCGGTGAAGGCGGCGAAGACCCGGCGCGGTATGTCCTGGAGCAAAACGGCGATTCCAAGAACAGCGCCATCAAGCAGGTGGCCTCCGGCCGGTTCGGGGTCACCAGCAACTACCTGGTCAATGCCCGCGAATTGCAGATCAAGATCGCCCAAGGCGCCAAGCCCGGCGAAGGCGGCCAGCTCCCGGGCAGCAAAGTTTATCCATGGATCGCCAAAACCCGCCATTCCACCCCGGGCGTGGGCTTGATCTCCCCTCCCCCGCACCATGATATTTATTCCATCGAGGACCTGGCCGAGCTGATTCACGATCTGAAAAATGCCAATGCCAAGGCGCGGATCAGCGTCAAACTCGTGGCCGAGGTGGGGGTTGGCACTGTCGCCGCCGGCGTGGCCAAAGCCCATGCCGATGTGGTGCTGATCAGCGGCCACGACGGCGGGACCGGAGCCTCCCCGCTGACCAGCATCAAACATGCGGGCATCCCTTGGGAACTGGGCCTGGCGGAAACCCACCAAACGCTGCTGCTGAATAATTTGCGCAGCCGCATTGTGGTGGAAACCGATGGCCAGCTCAAAACCGGCCGCGATGTCGTCATCGCCGCTTTGCTGGGCGCCGAGGAATTCGGTTTTGCCACCGCCCCGCTGGTGGTGCTGGGGTGCATCATGATGCGCGTGTGCAACTTGAACACCTGCCCCGTGGGCGTGGCCACTCAGGATCCCAAACTGCGCAAGAATTTTATCGGCAAGCCCGAACACGTGGTGAACTTTATGCGGTTCATGGCCCAGGAAGTGCGTGAACTGATGGCCCAGTTAGGCTTCCGCAAGTTTGAGGAAATGGTCGGCCGCACGGATTTGCTGGAATTCCGGAAAGCCATTGACCATTGGAAAGCCCGCGGCCTGGATTTCTCCAATATTCTGTTTCAGCCGGAAGTTACCCCAGCCGTCGGACGCCATTGCACAATCCCCCAAGACCATGGGCTCGACAAGGCGCTGGACCAGCAAATGCTCCTCCGCCTCTGCGAACCGGCGCTTACCCGCAAAGAACCGGTGCGTGCACGGCTTCCCATCCGCAATTCAAACCGGGTGGTGGGCACCATGCTGGGCAGCGAGATCACCCGGCGTTATGGCCCGGCCGGCTTACCCGAAGATACGATCTGGCTCCACTTCAAAGGTTCTGCGGGACAGAGTTTTGGCGCGTTCATGCCCCCGGGCATGACCCTGCTCCTGGAAGGCGATGCCAATGATTACGTGGGCAAAGGCCTTTCCGGCGGTAAAATCATCGTCTTCCCGCCGGCGGGCTCCACCTTTGTGCCGGAGGAGAATATCATCATCGGCAACGTGGCCTTCTACGGAGCGACCAGCGGTGAAGCCTACGTGCGCGGCATGGCGGGCGAGCGGTTTTGCGTGCGCAACAGCGGCCTGAATGCGGTGGTGGAAGCCGTGGGCGACCATGGCTGTGAATATATGACCGGCGGCCGGGTCGTGATCCTCGGGTCTACGGGCCGCAATTTTGCCGCCGGGATGTCGGGCGGGATTGCCTACGTGCTGGACGAACAGGGGGATTTCCCCTCGCGCTGCAACCGGCAAATGGCGGCCTTGGAGCGTATCGAATCCGCCGAGGAAAACGAGGCGGTCCGCCGCATGGTGCAAAGGCACGCCCAGTTCACCAAAAGCCAGCGTGCCTGGCGCATTCTCGCCCTTTGGGATGAACTTTCACCCAAATTTGTCAAAGTCATGCCCAAGGATTACAAGCGCGTCCTGCACGCCATCCAACGGGTCAAGGATGCGGGTCTCAGCGGCGATCAAGCCATCATGGCGGCGTTCGAAGAAAACGCCCGCGATGAAGCCCGGGTCGGGGGCAGCTAGCCCCGGATAACGGCCAGTGCGGCCTCCAAGCATAAGATACATTAACTGCATAGAACATGGGAAAACCCACCGGATTTTTGGAATACCAACGCGAGTTGCCCGCGGATCGTCCGCCCCGGGAACGCATCAGCGATTGGCAGGAATACCATTTGCACATGGAAGAAGCCGCCCTCAAAAAACAGGGCGCGCGCTGCATGAATTGCGGCACCCCCTTCTGCCATACGGGCAACCTGCTCGCTGGCATGGCTTCGGGCTGCCCGATCAACAACCTCATCCCGGAGTGGAACGACCTCGTCTATCGCGGTTTGTGGTTTGAGGCTCTCCAGCGCCTGCATAGGACTAATAATTTCCCGGAATTCACCGGCCGCGTGTGCCCGGCCCCTTGCGAGGGTTCCTGCGTGCTGGGGATCATCGAGCCGCCCGTCACGATCAAAAACATGGAATGTTCCATCATTGATCGGGCCTTTGCGGAGGGCTGGGTCAAGCCGGAGCCACCCGCCCAGCGTACCGGTAAAAAGGTGGCGGTGGTCGGATCCGGCCCCGCCGGCCTGGCTTGCGCCGCCCAGTTGAACAAGGCGGGGCATTGGGTGACCGTTTTCGAGCGCGCCGACCGCCCCGGCGGCCTGCTCATGTATGGCATCCCCAACATGAAGCTGGATAAATCCGTGGTGCTCCGGCGGGTGGAGGTATTGTCGCAGGAAGGCGTTGTTTTTAAAACCGGAACCGAGGTCGGCCGGAATTTCCCCGCCGATCAATTGCTGAAGGATTTCGATGCCGTGGTGCTCTGCTGCGGGGCCACCAAGCCGCGGGACTTGAACGTGGAGGGCCGCAAATTCAAAGGGGTTCACTACGCCATGGAATTCCTCCAAGCCAGCACAAAATCCCTGCTGGATGGTTCCCCCACGCCCCTTTCCGCGGCGGACAAAGACGTGGTGGTCATCGGTGGTGGAGATACCGGCACGGACTGCGTGGGCACCTCCATCCGCCAAAAATGCCGGAGCCTCGTGCAGCTGGAAATTCTCCCGAAGCCGCCCCAGCAGCGGCAGGCGGACAATCCCTGGCCGCAATGGCCGAAGGTTTATCGCCTCGATTATGGCCAGGAAGAAGCGGCGGCTCTCTATGGGGAGGATCCCCGGCAATATTGCGTGACCACGCGCAAATTCACCAGCGATGCTTCCGGCCACCTTTCGGGCTTGGAAATCGCCAAAATCGAGTGGCAAAAAGATCCTTCGGGCCGCTACTCGCCCAAGGAAATCCCAGGCACGGAAAAATACCTGCCAGCCCAACTGGTGCTCCTCGCCATGGGTTTTCTCGGCCCGGAGGAGTCGCTGCTCAACCAATTGAATGTCCTGCGGGATGAACGACAGAATGCCAAGGCGGCCTATGGCCGTTTCGCCACCAATGTCTCGGGCATCTTTGCCGCGGGAGATATGCGGCGCGGCCAAAGCCTTGTCGTGTGGGCGATCAACGAAGGCCGGGCGGCGGCGCGCGAATGCGACCGCTACTTGATGGGCTCCACCCAACTGCCGTGATTCCCGCGCTGCGGATTTATTCGCGCCGCGCTGATTGATCATCACCCCGCCCGCCTCCTGGGTGCACGTGGGCGGGGCCGTTCACTTTGGTCCGGCCGGCCTTGGTTGATTCTCTCTTAAAACCGGGGCGTCATCGCATGGGTGATCCGGCCTTTCATTGCCTTTTTCCCGACCATTCCTGGGTGACCGCTGGCAGCTATAAAATCACCAGGCCGTTTGCAGAATTCCTCCTGCAAACGGCCTTGGTGTCAGAAAACGAACGTTACGTTGCGAGTTTCGGATTATTCTTTTTTCGCGGTTTTTACTTCAATGTGCAAATCGCGAAGCTGTTTGGCCTCCACGGCGGCGGGTGATTGGGTCATCAAGCAGGTTCCCTTGGCTGTCTTGGGAAACGCGATCACATCGCGGATGCTGGTGGTGCCGCAGAGAATCGCCACGAGCCGGTCGAAACCGAGCGCAATGCCACCGTGCGGCGGTGCCCCATACCGGAAAGCTTCCAGCATGTAACCAAATCGCGCCTGCACCATTTCCGGCGGGATTTGCAACACCTCCTCGAACAGGACTCGCTGCACATCCGGTTGGTGGATGCGGATGGATCCTCCGCCCAGTTCCACTCCGTTCACCACCACATCGTAGTGCTGCCCACGCACTTTCTTGGGATCGGTTTTCAGCAGCGGGATATCCTCCCCCACCGGGGCCGTGAACGGATGATGGCTGGAATACCACCGGTTCATTTCCTTATCGAAACTGACCAGCGGAAAATCCACGACCCAGAGGAAATTGAACCGGTCGCTGGGTATGACCAGTTTGCCCTGGTTCTTCAGGATATCCGCGCAATAAAGCCGGATTTTGCCGAGGATCTCGCAGGCGTTCAGCCATTGGTCGGCGGCAAACAGGACTAGATCACCTTCCTCGATCGCCAGCTTTTGTTTCAAAGCGTTTTTCTCGGCCTCCGAGAAGAATTTGACGATCGTCGATTTCCATTCACCGCCCTCGGCCTTGATATACGCCAATCCCTTGGCCCCAAAACCTTTGGCGATTTCCGTCATGGTCTCGATCTGGCCTTGGGTCGCCCCCGCCATGCCCTTGACATTCAACGCCTTGATGACTCCCCCAGCGGCGACCACATTCTGGAATACTTTGAACGTGCTCTGCCGGAAGTCCTCGGTCATATCCACCAGTTCCATCGCGAACCGGGTGTCCGGCTTGTCAATGCCGAAGCGGTTCAACGCTTCCACAAAAGGCATGCGCGGGAACGGCGTGGGAATATCCATGCCCAAGGCGGTTTTCCACAACCGTTTCAGCAATCCCTCCACCAGGTTGTAAATATCCTCCCGTTCGATAAACGACATTTCGATATCGATTTGGGTGAATTCCGGCTGGCGGTCGGCACGCAAATCCTCATCCCGGTAACAACGGGCCAATTGGTAATACCGCTCAACCCCGGATACCATCAGGATCTGCTTGAACTGCTGGGGGGATTGCGGCAGCGCGTAGAAAAGGCCGGGATTGGTGCGGCTGGGCACCACAAATTCCCGGGCTCCTTCCGGCGTCGATTTAAACAAGGTGGGCGTTTCCACCTCCAGGAAGCCTTGCTCATCAAAATAAATCCGGGTGGCAGTGGCCACTTTGCTGCGCAGGCGAAGGTTGCGGATTAACTCCGGCCGCCGGATATCCAGGTAACGGTATTGCAGCCGCAATTCTTCATTTACCTTGCTCGTCACCTCCGGATCATCGACCGGGAAGGGCAGCACGGCCGCCTGGTTCAGGATTTCCAACTGGGAGGCCACCACTTCAATTTCTCCAGTGGCAATCTTGGCATTATTCGTTCCGGCTGGCCGCTGGCGCACCCGTCCGTTGACCTGGATCACGCTCTCGCTTTTCAGGGATCCCGCCAGCTCAAACACCGCTGATGCCAACGCCGACGGGTCAAACACCACCTGGGTTCTCCCTTCCCGATCTCGAATATCAACGAAAATCAGCCCTCCCAGATCGCGGCGGGAATGAACCCAGCCACTAAGGACTACGTCTTTCCCGATATGTTCAGAGCGCAACTCATTGCAATGGTGCGTGCGTTTCATTTTTTCTGCCTGCTCAGTTTTGTTAAATCGTTAAATCGCGGGGGGATAATGCGGATTATCATGCGGAAATCCAACACAAAATTTGTACAAAAAAAACCGGACTCCATAGCCAGAGGATGGCACGGGAGTCCGGGGAATTATCGAACTCAGTACAATCAGAGGGATTACGTGGGTAACTCAAACCCGATGTGTACGCCACCTGGTCTGAAAAATCTTCTCTATCCCTCTCAAAGAACACTGACAGTTACGATAACCGATCGAAACTTATCGTCTTGATCTGGAGCCAATAAACCACAACCCGCTGCGGATGTCAATCATCTACGTTAAAGTATTATTATTTCTTATTACCGCGATTGAATCGATTACTTTTGTTTCACTCG
Organism: uncultured Verrucomicrobiota bacterium; assembly: GCA_903845125.1. Lineage (GTDB taxonomy): Bacteria > Verrucomicrobiota > Verrucomicrobiia > Limisphaerales > UBA1319 > CAIMWS01. The sequence continues at coordinate 16,533 of CAIMWS010000259.1, read as the reverse complement.
CTAAATGGGTGGGATTCCCCTACCGTGCAGGCATTTGCCTTGCGCGGCGCACGGGTTTGGAGTTTATTCTTCACAGCCGCAGGCCGGCATTTGGAGGAAAACGTGATGGCGCTGAGTCGCAATGGCTTCGCGCAAAAGATCCAGCAAGCACGACTGAGCCAATTGCCCGGACCCCTGAGGAGAAAAATGATATTGCCCATCCGAAGCGAATGAAAAAAAAGTATAATTCCTGGCTCTTGCTCGCGGCGATCGCCACTGCGCTGGTTTTACCCTCGCAGGCCATCGCAGCCAAATCCACCAAGGATACGCTCCGTAAAAATCGAGCTGCAGCCGATGAGCTATTTAATCGCGGAACCCCGCTGATTTTGCGGATTGAGATCCCCGATTCAGGAATGAAGTCCCTCCGCCAGGACGCACGCAAGTATGTGCCGGCCACAATCCACGAAGGCTTGGACACCTATACCAACGTGCAGCTCCACCTTAAAGGATCTGCCGGCAGTTACCGTGGCGTGGACGACAAGCCTGGCTTAACCCTCAAGCTCGATTCCGGGGAAGGTGAAAATGCCTTTCACGGGCTGGGCCGGTTTCATTTGAACAACTCCGTGCAGGATCCGACTTATTTAAGCGAGGCCATCTGTGGGGAGATCTTCCGAAAAGCCGGCGTGCCTGCTCCCCGGGCTGCCCATGCGCTGGTGGAATTGAATGGCCGCCGCCTGGGACTCTATGTGCTTTTGGAAACCATCGACCGGGATTTCCTGTCGAGCTATTTCAAAAAAACCCGGGGCAATGTTTACGGACAACCAGGCGGAGCCGACATCACCGAACCGTTGCAACGGATGGCTGGCGACGGTGAAATCACCCGGGAGGATCTCAAGGCGCTGGCGGCTGCCGTCCAGGAAAACAACCCGGACCAATTGGCCGCCAAGCTGGACGCGGTTTTGGATGTGGATCGCTATCTTTCCTTCATGGCGCTGGAAGTCATGCTCTGCCACTGGGACGGTTACACCTTTGCGGCGCATAATTACCGGGTGTTCCACGACGAAGCTTCCCGCAAAATGGTTTTCATTCCGCACGACCTGGACCAACTATTGGGGGACGCCAGCGTCCCCATGATCCCCGGCGCCAACGGCTCGGTATCCCAGGCGATTTTGCGGACGCCCAAACTGCGGGCCCGGTATGTGGAGCGCTTTGGCCAAATCTTCACCAACCAATTTGTGGTTTCGGAGCTGACCAATCGCATCCATAAAATGGTCGCCAAACTGGCGCCCGCCCTCAAAGCCTATGACCGGGAAATCGGCAATGAGTTTCCCGATCGCTCCGAGAGCTTGAAAGAGCGCATTGTATCACGGGCTCAACAGCTCACCCAGCAGCTGGGTGCACCGACCCTGGCGCCGCTCCGTTTTGAAGACGGCGTGGCCAGGCTCGTCCGCTGGCGCCGCAACAACGATGGTGGCGGAGCGGAGCTGGAAAAACTGGATGAACCACCGGGCAAACCATCCTTATGGATCAAAGCCACCGGCCCAACGGCCTCCTCCTGGCGCTCCAAAGTTCTCCTGGAAAACGGCAAATATTCCTTTGAAGGCTCGGCTCGTTGCAAAGGGGTGGTTCCCCAGCATGATGAATTAAGAGGCGATGGGGCCGGCTTGCGCATTTCTGGCAACCAGCAGCCCCGCCGCCATAAATTGGCTGGCGATTCCCCTTGGGAAAAACTGGCTTTTGAGTTTGAAGTCGATGCCCTGAGCGCCGAAGTGGAATTGGTCTGCGAATTGCGCGCCAGCCAGGGTGAAGTTTGGTTTGATGAGGATTCTCTCCGACTGGTCCGGAAAAAATAGCGCCGCCGCCAGCATTTGCCGGCTCAGGCTCCGGCCGCCAGTGGAGTCAATTCCTGGGTATGAACGTAAAGCCTACTGCTGCCAGTATGCACACAAAAGCCATGACGTGATTCCACCTCAGCCGTTCGCCCAAATATAAAACCGCGAACCCGCTGAACACGCACAAAGTTATGACTTCCTGCATGATTTTGAGCTGGGTAGCGCTGTAGTAAGAGGATCCCACCCGGTTGGCCGGAACCATCAGGATATACTCAAAAAACGCAATTCCCCAGCTGGCCAGGATCGCCTGCCACAGCGGCACGCTTTTGTATTTCAGGTGGCCATACCAGGCAAAGGTCATGAACACATTCGAACTGGTCAGCAACAACAGCGGCAGCCAGCGGGCCATCGGAACCATATTCATATTACTACAGCTGCGCTGACAAAAGACGCACCGGCACGTTGTGCTGCGCGAGAAACTGTTTTACGTTATCCACAGAATACTCCCCGAAATGAAAAATGCTGGCCGCCAGGACCGCATCCGCCCGGCCTTCGATCAATACCTCCACCATATGCTCCAGTTTCCCGGCCCCTCCGCTGGCCACTACTGGCACGCCCACGGCATCGCTGATGCGGCGCGTAATCGTCAAATCATAGCCAGCTTTGGTGCCATCGGCGTCGATACTGTTCAGCACAATTTCCCCGGACCCCAGCGCCACCGCCTTTTGGGCCCACTCGACTGCATCCAGGCCAGTGGCCTTCCGACCGCCATGCCGGAAAACCTCCCAGCGGTCCGGACCGGTGCGCTTGGCATCAATGGAAACCACAATGCATTGGCTGCCATACTTTTCGGCCCCAGCCTGGATCAACGCGGGATTGTCCAAGGCGGAGGAATTGATGCTGACCTTGTCCGCCCCGGCCCGCAGCATCACGTACATGTCCTCCACGGACCGCAACCCGCCCCCCACCGTCAGGGGCATGAAACATTGGTCCGCCACCCGTTCGATCACCTCCACCATGGTGGCCCGGCCGTGCGCGCTGGCCGTGATATCGTAAAACACCATCTCATCGGCCCCCTGCTCGTTGTAGCGCAAGGCCAGTTCGACCGGGTCGCCCACGTTCCGCAACTCACCCGCCTCGGCGCGGCCAAATTGCACCCCGCGTGTCACTTGGGCACCGTGCACGTCCAGACAGGGTATCACTCTTTTTGCCAGCATAAACTCAATCGGAGGTCATTATGACACTAATCAGCCGGAAAACCACAAGCAGAATCAGCCGCGATTTTTCCTCCACCCGTCATTTCCAGCGGCCCCGCAGTTGCTGATTTCGGCTCCCCGCAGTTTTTCCCCTCAGCTGGCAAACGGCCCCGGATAACCGGTGGATTGGCAAAGATTTGCGCCAAAGGATCCGGCTTGGGCGGCCGTGCCTGATTCCGGGGCGCACCCCGGTCGATTATAACCTTGCAATCCCGGGCCTGATTTTGTGTAGTGGTCCAACATATCCAAAAAGGATAGAGCATGAAATTGAAATATTTAATCGCGTCGATTTTAACTGGGGCCACTTTTTCGCTTTTGGCCGCCGCACCCCCCGCTGAACAACTGCTTTCCGCCGACACCTTCATGGTATTCAGCGTGCCGGACCTCGCCAAAGCCAAAACCTCCTTTGCTGAATCTCCCGCGGGACAGCTATTCCGTGATCCCGAGGTGAAGCAGTTCAAAGATAAATTCCTCACCCGGCTCACCACGGAAGTCTCGGAACCACTGGAAAAGGCCCTGGGGATCAAGTGGGCCGAATATGCCGACCTGCTTCAAGGTCAGGCAACGATTGCCGTGACCATGAAAGCCGGTTCCGGCGATGCCGCACCTCAATTTGATTGGGTGGCCGCCATGGACGCCCGGGAAAAATCTGACGCCCTGAAGACCAAACTGGCGGAGCTTAAGAAAAAATGGGCCGACGGCGGCAAACAACTCAAAACGGAACGTATCCGCGATGTGGAATTCACCACGCTGTCCGTCACGGAAGCGGAGTTCGATAAAATCATGCAAAATGCCTTCCCGAAGGCCAAAAAAAATGCCAGCGCCAAGTCGGGACAGGGCAAAGTCGAATTCACTTTCGGCCAGGCTGATTCCTTGTTGATCCTGGGCAGCAAAGCCCAGGAAATTGAAAAAGTGCTGGCCCGCAAAGCCGGTGGCCAGGTGCAGTCCCTCGCGGAAGTGGCGGAGTTCAAGAGCAGTCAGGCCATGTTCCGCGATGCCTCGGTTTTTGGTTGGATGAATCTCCGCCCCATCCTGGCCATCGCTAGTAAGAAAGCCTCCCAGATGGGCGGTGCGGCCGCCAACAATCCGATGGGCGCCTCCCCGGAAAAAATACTGTCGGCCCTCGGTTTGGATGGGCTTAAGACGATCGCCATGGCCTATTCAGCGGCCGCCGATGGCGACCAGATGCACCTGTTTATCAATGTGCCGGAGAGCGGCCGGAAAGGGATTTTCAAGGCACTGGCGGCGGATGCCAAGGAATCGGCCCCTCCCGCCTTTGTCCCCGCCGATGCGGTGCAGTTCTCCCGGTGGCGTCTGGACAGCCGCAAAGTATGGTCTAGCATTGAAACCATGATTGCCGAAATTTCCCCCATGGCCAGCGGCATCCTGCAAATGGCCATGTCCCAGGCGGGCAAAGATAAAGACCCCAACTTCGACCTGAAAAAATCGCTGATCGATAATCTGGGTGACGATATCGTCATGTATCAGAAGAGCCCCAAGGATCTGACGTTGAATGATTTGGATTCCCCCCCCACGCTGTTCCTCCTGGGCTCGCCAGCCGCCGACCAACTGAGCCAGGCGATCAAAGCCGCCACCGGGCTGATGATGCCCCCCAGCATGATGAAGGAACGGGAATTCCTCGGGAAAAAAGTTTACAGCTTCCCCATGCCGAATATGCCCGGCGAGGAAAACGCCAAATCCACCAAAAACATCAGTTTTGCTGCCGGCGCCGGCTACCTGAGTTTTGCCACGGATGATGCCATCCTCGAGGAATTCCTCCGCAGCAGCCAGAACCAGCCCAAATCACTGATCAACCAATCAGGCCTGAAGGAAGCCTCCCAGAAAATCGGTGGCTTATCCACCGGGCTGTGGGCCTATGAAAACCAGGCCGAGACCATGAAAACCACTTTGGAAACCTTGAAAAAGGAGTCCGGCAAGCTGGAGCAAATGCTCAATCAGGATAGCAGCGAGGAGGAGAAAATCGATTTGAAAAGCTGGGTGGATTTTTCACTCCTGCCCTCCTTTGACAAGATCGCCAAATACTTCCATTTCGCGCTTTACACCGGATCGGTCACCCCGGAAGGCTTCAGTTTCCGTTATTATTCCCCCATCCCGCCCAGCCTGAAAAAATGAAGATACTGATCGTTCTTGGGCATCCCAACGCAGGCAGTTTCAACCACGCCATCGCCGGGACCGTTCAGGAAGTTTTGGGCCGCCTGGGTCATGATTGCTGGTTTCATGACCTGTATGCCGAGAATTTTGACCCGGTGGTGCCGGCGGGGGAATTGGCCAGGGATGCCCAACTGCCCGCCGCCGTGCAGGCACACGTCCACCAGGCCACCACCGCCGATGGCATCGTGGTGATCCACCCCAATTGGTGGTGCCAACCGCCGGCGATTCTCAAAGGCTGGGTTGACCGCGTTTTGCGTCCCGGCCAGGCTTACCGATTTGAATCCGATGGCAAGGGCGGCAGCCGCTCCGTGGGCCTGCTGAAGGCCAGGACGGCGCTGGTGATCACCACTGCCAACACTCCCCAGGAGAAGGAAATCGAGTGCTACGGCGATCCCTTGGATATCTTCTGGAGAAAGGTGGTGTGCGGTCTTTGCGGGATTGCCAATTGCCAGCGGCTGATCTTCACCCCGGTCATTGTCAGTTCTTTGGAACAGCGCCAGGGCTGGCTGGCCGCGGTCCAAACCAAAACCGCTGAGCTTTTCCCCCGGTAAAAGCGGGTGGCGCCATGACGGCGCGTTCCTTTACTGTTGCCGTTCGCGACCTGGCCGAATTCGTGTTGCGGACCGGCGATTTGGGCGGTGGCGGTGACTTCAATTCTCCCCAGCGCGCCCAGGCGGGCATCCGCGGGCATCAAGCGGTCCAGCGGACACGACCGCCGGATTACCAATCCGAAGTGCCGGTCTGCTTTGAAGTGGCTGGCACCGGGCTGAGCCTCCAAATCCGCGGGCGCATCGATGGGCTCTGGAACAACGGGACGCATTGGATGCTGGAGGAAATCAAGACCGTCACGAATTCCTGGCCAGGGCAGCCGGATACACTGCATTTGGGGCAGGCCAAAATCTACGCCGCGATTTATGCCCGGCAACAGGGATTGCCGCACCTCCAGGTGCAACTGGCCTACCTGAACCTGGACACCTGTGAACAAACGCTTTTTCAGGCATTCTGCCCACGATCCGATTTGGACACCTTCCTGGATCAGGCCACCGGCGAATATGTGGCCTGGTTGCAGCAGGAGGCCGGGTGGATGGAGGAACGGGACCAGTCGATTCAAAACCTGAAATTTCCCTTCCCCCAATATCGCCCTGGCCAGCGGGAACTGGCCGTGCAAATCTACCGTAATATCCTGCGCCGGGGCCGGCTTTTCGTCGAAGCGCCCACCGGCCTGGGTAAAACCATGGCGGTTTTATTCCCGGCCCTCAAAGCCCTGGGGGAAAACCGGGGCGAAAAAATCTTTTACCTCACCGCCAAAACCGTGGGGCGGGGAGTGGTCGAAAAAGCCCTGGCCAGCCTGCGCGCCAATGGATTGCGCCTGCGGTCAGTCACGCTGACCGCCCGGGAGAAAATCTGCTTCACCCCCGGACAACCCTGTGATACCCGAACGTGTCCTTACGCTCTGGGTTATTACGACCGGCTGAAAGCCGCCCGGCAGGAAGGCCTGGCCCACGAAAGCCTGCCCCGGAGCGCCATCGAGGAAATCGCCCGGCGCCACCAGGTTTGTCCCTTTGAATTTGCCTTGGATCTCGCCCTGTGGGTGGAGGTGATCATTGGGGATTACAACCACGTTTTTGATCCGCGCGCCTATTTGAAGCGGTTTTTCGCCGAGGAACCGGGCCCCTACCTGCTGCTGGTGGATGAAGCGCACAACCTGGTGGACCGGGCCCGGGAAATGTTTTCGGCCGAAATATCCCGCGTCCGTTTATCGACGCTAAAAAAAGCCACCGCCAAGGCTGCGCCGGCGGCATCCAAAGCCTTGGGCAAAATCACCCGTTGCTTGAGCCGGTTGGTCCGGGAGCATTTACCCGCCACCTCCACCGCCCCTTGCGAATCCACTTCCAGCCCGGAATTGGCTTTGAACCTGGACCGTCCTCACGATTCTTCCGGCCGCCTGGAGGAACCGGCCGGTTGGGCCATCCGCCAATCCGCCGATGGCCATCCGGTATTGATCGGCAAGGCTTTGCCCGAAAACCTCCCCGCCGCCTTGGAATCCTTTCTGAAAGCCGCCGAAACCTGGCTGATTTTGAACCTGGCGGCGCCGTTCCGCCAGGATCTGATCGAAGTGTTTTTCGAGATGGGCGCCTTCCTCCGCCTCGCCGAGGGACTGGATGATCATTATGTGGTGATCCTGGACCGCCTGAGCTCCGGAGTCCGGCTGCGGCTCTTTTGCCTGGATCCGTCCCTCCGCATGCAGGAAGCGCTACAGCGGGGCCAGTCCACCGCCTTTTTTTCTGCAACCCTATCCCCGTTGGACTATTTTCAATCGATTTTGGGCGGCGGCGCGTCTGATAAAACCGTGCAATTGCCTTCGCCTTTCGCCTCGGAAAACCTCGCCGTGCTGGTCCAGGACCGCATCGCCACCCGCTATCGTTCACGGTCAGCTTCTTATGAATTGGTGGCCGAGGCGATCGGCGCCGTGGTGCAGGGCCGCTCCGGCAATTATCTGGTCTATTTCCCGTCCCACCAATATCTGGGCCAGGTATTCGGGTGTTTCAAGGCACTTTTCCCCCAAATGGACACGATCTGCCAAATCCCCGAAATGGCCGATCCGGAGCGCGGGACTTTTCTGGCGCGATTTCAGCAGAATCCAGCCCAATCCATGGTGGCTTTCGCCGTGCTGGGTGGGATTTTCGGCGAGGGAATCGACCTGGTCGGCGACCGCCTGGCCGGGGTGGTGGTGGTGGGCGTTGGGCTTCCCCAAGTCTGCCTGGAGCGCGATTTAATCCGCGATTTCTACCAGCAAACCCGCCAGGCGGGCTTCGCTTATGCTTACCAACTCCCGGGCATGAACCGGGTGTTGCAGGCCGTTGGTCGGGTCATCCGGTCGGAAACCGACCGGGGCGTGGTGCTGCTCATTGATGACCGCTTCAGCGAGGCCAGTTACCGGCGGCTATTCCCTGGCTGGTGGGCGGCGCAAATCGTTCCGGACAATCAAATTCTGGCGGCGAAACTATCCGCCTTCTGGTCCGCCATTCCGGTCCCTGACCCCGGACCGAAAACCGATGGCATTTCCTGACCCGGAGGCGGATCAGGGAGCGGAAACCGTAAACTCGAATAGATTCTCCGAAATCAATTCACCGGAAGCCCCGACCACCTCAACCCACAACTCGAAAGCGCCGGCTCCCTTCGTTTTCCATTCCACCTCCCCGAGTTTTTGGGCGGAGTCCTCGGGCAGGGAGATCTTCCATTCACCTTTTTTCTGAAGCTCCTGGCTGGCCGTTTGAATCCGCCAGCGGATGGTGGCGTTGGGCACGGCTTCCCATCGGTCATTGATGGCCCACAGTCCGCAGCGGAATTCCGCTCCGGAACGCCAGCGGTCTTGGGTATAATCGAAACAGGCCGCCACTGGCGCCAGGCTGCGCTGGACCGTATAAAACACCTGGGTGGGCCGCCGGTTAAAATCGATGGCGGCCATGGTGACCGAGGGCCAGATATCGATGGCATGGAAATGGCAAATACCCCCCGCGGGATTATATTTCAGCCGGCGCATCCGCTCCAAGGCGATCTGGAACAATCGGGACACGTAGGCCTGGGTCCTGGGCACATACTCCTGCAAGCTCTGGCTGCCGGGCTCCCCCCAGGCCCGCATGGCTTCCGGGATCTGCAGCCTGCGGAAAAACCACTCCGCTGCATGATCCTGGATCGGCCATTGGCCGGGCATGAACTGGATCAGCGTCTCGTAGTTTGGCAGGCAGGTGGCGCCCAGTTCGGAGACAAAAGCCTCCGTCATCCGCGTGTAGTCCCAGAGGGTTCCTCCATACCACCCATGATATACATGCGCGTCCCCATACCGGCCGGTTGATCGCACCACCGGCCTTAGCTGTGGATCCAGGAATGAGGGCCGGGGCGCCAAGTGCTTCGTCAGGTCTGTATAATTCTCCAGATCCTCCTCGTCGCTGGTCGTCCACAGGGCCACGCAAGGATGGTTCCGGGCATAGCGGATCAACGGATCGTAAAGCTCCGCCGCCCGCAGGGAAAAACCGCGGTCGTGGGGATACCAGGCTTCCAGGAAATCCTGCCAAAGCAGCACCCCTTTTTCATCCGCCAGGTCATACAGTTCACGGTTGCTGAAGTGGCAGTGGAGCCGGATGAGATTCACGTTCATCTGCAGCATCAACTCCACGTCCCGCGCATAGGCCTCCCGGTTCATTTCCGAAAGGTATAAATGATAATAGTAATTCGTGCCGCGGATAAACAACCGCTTCCGGTTGAGGTAAAAGATCCAGCCCCGTTTTTCAATCTCGCGGATGCCCACCGGCAATACCTGGCGGTCCACCACCCGACCGGCGGCATTCACCAGCCGTACTTCCAAAGTGTACAGGTTTGGCCGCCCGTGATCCCAAGTCCACCAGAGTTGGGGATTGCTGACCGGCAGGACCAAGCGGGCGTCTTTCCCGCGCAACGGCTGGCGCAGGCGATACCTTTCCGGAGCCTCGAAATTGCGCGGGGATAACAGTAATTCCCACTGATATTCCTCCTCTTCATCCAGCTCGCCATCGGCCTTTACTTGGGCAATCAATTCGGCGCCCTGGTCCGTCAACCGGGTCTCGATCGCCACGTCGTCGATCACCACCGGATTGGCCGCCACCAACCGGACGGACCGCGTTATTCCCAACGGCGTGATGTCGTCCGGCTTTTGGTCCACGGCCCCGTAGGCCCCTTTGATGGTATATGAACGGTGCTTCCAATAATAATTCACCGGTGCCCAGACCCGCACCAACAATTGGTTGGTTTCCGCATAGCGCAGCCCGGAAGCCACTTCCAGGAAATAAGGATCGATATAGCCTTCGTGATGGCCCACCATTTTCCCGTTCAGCCAGATATCCGCATAATAATCGGTGGCTTCAAACTGGAGCCGGACGCGCTGGCCGTGAAAATGTGCGGGCACGGCAAAACCCTTGCGATACCACCATTCCTTGCCGCTGATCCATTCGGCTTCCCGGCTGTAGATTTTAGACCGATCCAGCCATTGCACATGGGCGCTGCCCGGCACGTTAACCGTGCGCCAGCCCTCCTTTGGAGGGCCCTCCCCCTTCTCCGCCCAAGCCAGCTCCCATTCCCCATCCAGGCAAAAACTGGCATCAGGGGCCGTATCAGCGGGAGCCGGACTGACGTGCGAGGCATCCTCCGCCTTGAAGGTCTCCACCTCCGCTTTGGGCTCGCGCAGAGCGGACGTCTGGATGGTTGGCGGATCCTCCTCTGAGGCACGGATCTGCCAAATCAATGGCTGCCGCAACTGGCGGTATTCCTTGCGGGCTTCCAGCACCGTGTCCGAGCCATGCCACTCAGGAAAAGTGATGGCAATCCGGGTTTCCCCGGACGCTTTTTCAGCCAGAAATCTGCGGGAGCCAATTCCCTTCCAGGTCAGATCTGGATCCAAAGCCACCAAACCCAGTGCCCCATAGTTTTCCTTTTGGTTATAGTAAACTGCGTGTCCTCCGGGCAGCTTGCTCCAGTTCCGCGCCGCCAGCTGGTGGTTGGGCGGCTCGCCCGAGTCCGACCCGGTCGGCCACTCATATTCGGAACCATCCAGGAAACGGTCGAACGGCAGGAACGGCTGGGCGGATACCGCTGTGAACCGAAATCCCCTCACTGCTTTCCACTCCAGTGCCGCCTGGTGGGCATACCAAACCAGCTCCCAGGCCTCCCCGGATCGCTGGAGGATCAATCGTCCCCGCAGCGGGCCTTTTTCCGCCAGGATAATCCCGGTCATCGGCCCCTGCCCGCCCAAGGTGGTCCATCCCAGGTTTTCCCCCTCAATTGGGGTAACCTGGGCGTCCGGGCGTCCGGGCCCCTGAATATCTTTACCCAAGGCTGCCTGGCTTTCCGGGGTGGTTTCCACATAATTAAGCGCCCGTTGCGGCCCGCTGGTCAGGGAATAGGCTTCCACAATCGCCGGAATCTCCGCATCCAATACCATCCGGAAACGGGAATTGCCCAATTCGATCCGCTTCCCCCCCACCCGGCGCAGCAGAATGGCCTGCGCGTAATCGCCGGGCGGTTCCAGCCGGATGCCCACCTGGTATTCCGGCAGTTCGCCCGGCATGATCGAGACTGGAAAAAGCAGTTCACCGGCGCTGGTTTGGCATGGCAATTCCCGGCCCCCGGCAGCCACCACGGCGTAATTATGGTCTCCCCCCAGACGGCTGGTGGGGATGCGCACCACCTCCTCCACCCGCCGGTAAAGCCCCGTCGGTTCTTCCACCCGCACCTTCCAGGATTTGCCCGCAGCCATCGTTTCCGTAATCGCGGAAACGAGCATTAATGGCCAAAGGATATGCATCGGAATCAGCCGGCAGGTGGATGGACCTGGCCCCTGCCGCACACTGTTTCCAAGTCGTGCTGAATTCATGCAAGGCAGAATAATATGGATTTGTTTTTCTGTCTGGTTGTTTTTCGCAGGCGCCAGAAAGGATCCGAAGGCGCCATCCAAAATCCATGGACGAAGGCGGCATTCAAGTGTATCTATCCACGGATTATTATGGCCACGAGCAAATCACGTGCAATCCAGAAGCAGACGCGGAATGGATCGAATCCATCTCCTTCCCCTGCCCCGCCGGAAAATCCGGTTCGGGCCTGGGCCGAAGCGGTCGAAATACCCACTTATCTGCCGGCCCCGCCGGATAAGAATCCGATGTTCCTGGAAAAGCGGGTTTACCAGGGCAGCAGCGGCAAAGTCTATCCCCTGCCCTTCACGGATCGCATAGCGGAAACCAAAACCGCGCAGCGCTGGCAGGCGGTCTGGCTGGAAAACGAATATCTGAAGGTCATGGTGCTGCCGGAGATCGGCGGCCGGATCCATGTGGCTCAGGACAAGACCAATGGCTATGATTTTATCTACCATCAAAAGGTGATCAAACCGGCCTTGGTCGGTTTGGCCGGCCCCTGGATTTCGGGCGGCATCGAGTTCAATTGGCCCCAGCACCATCGCCCGGCCACGTTCATGCCGGTGGATTTCGAGATCGAGGAACACGGAGATGGCAGCCGCACGGTCTGGCTCAGTGATCACGATCCTCTGGCCCGCATGAAGGGCATGCACGGGGTCTGCCTGCACCCGGGCCGGGCCTATCTCGAACTGAAAGTCCGCGCCTACAACCGGACGCCCTTCGTCCAGACCTTCCTCTGGTGGGCCAATGTGGCGGCACGGGTCCACGAATCCTACCAATCCTTTTTCCCGCCCGACGTTTATTACGTGGCGGACCATGCCAAGCGGGCCACCAGCAAATTCCCTTTGTGCGAGGGGCAATATTACGGGGTGGATTACCGCGGGCGGGCCAAAAACGGCGTGCCCGAAGCCGAGCACCCACGGCAATTCATCCCCCGCCACTGTGGTGGTTCAGCGCCCGAAAAATACGCTCCCAACGACCTCGCCTGGTATGCCAACATTCCGGTGCCCACCTCTTATATGGCGATGGGATCCCAGGAGGACTTTTTCGGCGGCTATGACCATGCCCGGCAGGCCGGCCTGGTGCACGTGGCCAACCACCATATCGCCCCCGGCAAAAAACAATGGACTTGGGGCAATCACGAATTCGGTTATGCCTGGGACCGGAACCTGACCGACACTGATGGCCCGTATATCGAGCTGATGGCGGGAGTTTACACTGATAACCAGCCTGATTTTTCCTTCCTGCAACCAGGTGAAACCAAAGCCTGGAGCCAATATTGGTACCCCATCCAGCGGATTGGCCCAGCTCACCACGCCAATCTCGACGCCGCCGTCAATCTGGAGATCGACTCCCAGTGCATCCGGGTGGGAGTCAGCGTCACCTCCGCCTTCCCCCGGGCCACCGTCTGCCTGGAAAACAACCGGGGCGCGAACCGCCAGTGGCAGGCCGACCTCCGGCCCGGCCAGCCGTTCCAAGCCGAACATAAGCAAACCGCCAAAAAATGGGTTCTCAAGGAGGTGACCTTGTACGTGCTGGCTGAAAATGGCCGGGAAATAATCCGCTACCAGCCAAAACCTCCGCTTCGCTCGGAACCTCCGCCGCCGGCCACGGTTCCCCTGCCGCCCTCCGAAATCGCTTCCACGGACGAACTCTTCATCACCGGGCTGCATTTGGAGCAATACCGCCATGCCACCCGCTGTCCCACAGATTATTGGCGGGAGGCATTGCGCCGGGATCTCTCGGACGCCCGGTGCAATAATGCGCTGGGTCTCTGGCATCTGCGGCGCGGCGAGTTCACCCGCGCTGAAACCCACTTCCGCACAGCAGTGGAGCGGTTGACCCTCCGGAATCCCAATCCTGCCGATGGGGAAGCCCATTATAACCTCGGCCAATGTTTGCGGTTCCGCCTCGATGCCCTTCCGGGCACCCTGGTAGTGGGCACCGCCTCCCCACTATTCCGGGAAGCTTATACGGCCTTTTACAAGGCGGCTTGGAGCCGGGCTTGGGCCGCACCCGCCTACCACGCGCTGGCGGAATTGGATTGCCGGCGCAATCATTGGCACCAGGCCTTGGAACACTTGGACCAATCCCTGCGCCATGACTCGGACAACCTGCGCGCTCGCGACCTCAAAGTCATCGTTTTGCGCCAGCTCAAGCAAACGGATGCCGCTGATGAATTATTAAAAACCAATCTCGCCCTGGATCCGCTCGATGGCTGGGCGCGGTGGCTGGCCGGCCGGCCATTGCTGCGCGATGCTCAAATGTGCCTGGATGTTGCGCATGACTTGGCCCGGGCCGGCCGCACCGTGGACGCCATCGGGTTACTTCGCCAAGTCAAACCGAAAGCCGCCGCACTGACCGATCAAAATCTGGGTGTCAAGCCCTTGCTGGAATACACCCTCGGGTGGCTGGCGAACCAATTAGGCGATAAAAACCGGGCCTTGGAACATTATGCCCGGGCCTGCAAACTACCCCCGGATTACTGTTTTCCAGCGCGCCTGGAAGAAATCACCATCCTGCAGGCGGCAATCCATGCCAATCCCCTGGATCCGATGGCCCCTTATTATCTCGGGAACCTGCTCTATGACCGCCGCCGACACCAGGAGGCCATCCGTTGCTGGGAACAGAGCACGAAACGAGCCCCCCAATTCGCGCCAGCCTGGCGCAACCTGGGCATTGGTTACTACAACATTCTGCAGCAACCCCAAAAGGCACGCGCCGCCTACCAACGCGCTTGCCGGGCCAACCCCGATGATGCCCGGTTGCTTTTCGAACGGGATCAGCTCTGGAAACGCCTGGGGGAAGCCCCGGCGACCCGCCTGCGCGAATTGGCAAAGCATCCCGGCTTGGTGCGCCTGCGGGATGACCTGGCGGTGGAACTCAGTGCGTTATACAACCAAACGGGCAACCCCCAAAAGGCCTTGGATCTGCTGACCCAGCGCCATTTCCAGCCTTGGGAAGGCGGCGAAGGCCAGGCTTTGGGCCAATACGTACGCAGTTGTGTCTCCCTCGGCAAACGCGCCCTGGCGGCGGGGGACGCCACCGGGGCTCGCCGGCATTTTGAAGCCGCCATGAACCCTCCGCCCAACCTGGGCGAAGCCAAACATCTGCTCGCCAACCAAGGGGACATCCATTACTGGCTCGGGCGCGCCTTGGCCAGCCTTGGCGATACTGAAGCGGCCCGCGGGCACTGGCAGGCGGCGGCCAATTTCACGGGGGATTTTCAGGAAATGCGGGTCCGCGCTTTTTCGGAGCTGACCTATTACTCCATACGCTCCCTGGAATGCCTCGGGGATAAAACGAAGGCCCGGCAGTTGTTCGAGGACTTGCTGGCCCATGCCAGGCAACTGGCGGAATCCCCCGCCACGATTGATTATTTTGCCACGTCGCTGCCCACCATGCTGTTGTTTGAGGACGATCTCCAACAGCGGCAGGTCATCGCGGCCAAATTTCTGGAAGCGCAGGCCTTGGCCGGATTATCCCTCCCGGTCAAGTCCCAACAATTGCTAAAGGAAATTCTCCAGGCGGATCCCAGCCATGCCTTGGCAGCGGATTTTATGGCCGGTTGAACCAAGCACCCGCGGCCACTAAAGGGCGCCAACCCTGGCCGTGTCCAACCGGGCGCCCACTATTGCGGCGGGCTAAAGGCGATGCCGTTTTGGGCGCCCACATCAAATATATGCTGGCGTCCCTTGTCGTATTCCTCGGCTGAGGCCAGGTGCTCCATCATCAGTGGCGGCTGATGTGGCAGTTTGGCTAACTGACGCAGGAAGGTCCCATAATCCAGGGAGCCTGCACCGGGACGCACCTCCCGGAAATGGACGTTCATTTCCACGTCCCAAGTCAAATCCTTGGCATGGCAGCTCACGATCCATTTGCCCAGTTTCTCAAAGCAGTCATTCAGCAAGTCAGTGTTCCGGTAAAACCGTTCCGGGCAGTTGATCATGTTGCATGGATCGAGGTGAACCGCGAACGCCTTCCGATTCACCGCCCTGATCAACCGCGCATAGGAATTAACGCTGTCCGGGATGGCCCACCCCATCACTTCGTAGCAGAATCGGGCCCGCTTCGGTTTCACCGCGTCAATGATGGTGCGGGCGTTTTCCACCGCCAGGTCGAAAAACTCCGGGGAGAAATTATCCGGGTGCGGTCCATACCAAATTTTAGCATTCTTGGATCCGGCAATATCCACGCAGCACAACGCCCCCACCGCTTCCGCCAAGGCCAACCCATCCGTAACCGTTTGCAGGTTGGCCTGGCGTTTTTCCAAACTGGCATCCATCATGTTCACCCAGCGCCCCACTTCGGCGATCACCACATCGTGGCGCGCGAAGGCGGCGGTGATGGCTTTGATTTTTTCCGTATCGTTCAGATTCACCGCCGGGCAATAGGCGGCCCGATAACCTGATTGCCGGTGGGCCAGGGCGAGTTCTTCGGGATCTTCAGTCTTCGCGAACACGGGGCCTCCCAAGCGGATCCAGGGCTGGGCACGGCTCGCGGCCGGATCAGCCGCCCGGGCCAGCGGCCCGGTCAAGGCCCATCCGGCGGCGGAAAACCCAGCCAGGTTGCGGACAAATCTGCGGCGCGATAAGGTTTTCATAATATCATATTCGGCTATATTCCAAACGGTGATTCAGACTGCTCAAGCCCATGGGCGGGGTTACTCATCCGTCAATCCGCGCCGCCGGGCATGTTGCTTGACGAGATATTCGCACCACTCATCCAGTCCTTGCCCGGTGCGCGCGGACAACTCAAAAATCTGCGCCCCGGGACTCATCCGTTTCAAATTCGACAGCGCCAGTTCCCGGTCAAAGTCCACGGCGCTGGCGAGGTCGATCTTGTTGATCACCG
>CAIMWS010000258.1 GCA_903845125.1 uncultured Verrucomicrobiota bacterium | reverse complement strand
CTGTTTCCCAACAATCCCCCTATTTAGGGGGGGGCAAAAACAGGCTGGCTGGCACGAATTATGCCGTGGCGGCCTCTATCCAGCACCGAGCTTGGAGCGGAGAGCTTGGAGCGGTCAGCGCGGTAAAAACGCCTCATATTTCCCGCGCACACTATTCACGAGCAGGATTTGCGCGCAGTGGCTTAATTCCCCGGTTTTGATGACCTTTTCCCGCACGGCCCCTTGGGCAAGCAGCTGCGCCCGGAAAGTCCCAGGCAGCAGGCCACACGCCAGGGGGGGCGTGAACCATTCCCCACCGATTTTCACCAGCACATTGGCCAGGCACGATTCGGTGATTTCCCCCCGCTCATTCCAAAGCAGGACATCGCCAGCCTCCGGATGATCCCGCCGTGCCTGCTCGTAAACCTCCCGGTGGGTGGTCTTGTGGTATAGGAACACATTGGCGGTTTGCACCGGCTGGCGGGCCAGGCCAAGCCGCACCGGCTGCGCCCACGGTTCGACCGGGTGGATTTCAATTCCAGGGGTCCCATCCCGGGCCACCAGGAGCCGGAACTTATGCGGCCGGGACGGCAATGGCCGGGCGGCCTCGCGCAGGCCGGTTTCAATATGCTCCCGATGGAACCGGAAATCGAAATAGCGGGCCGATTTTTGCAGGCGAATCAGGTGCTCGTCCAAAAGGGAAAAGCCCGCCTCCGGGGTCCAGAGCATCGTTTCCAGGAGCCGGAACTCCGGTACCGGAGCCGCCAAAACCCCGGCCTTGATCCGGCATTCCTCGTATTCGGCTTCGGCGGTGGAATCCCAGACAATACCACCCCCCACCCCGTATTCGGCGCGGTGGCAGGTTTTGTCCAGGTGGAGGGTCCGGATGGCCACGGCGAACTGCGCCCGCCCGCCCGGTGCCACGAAGCCGATCGCCCCCGTGTAAACGCCGCGCGGGTCCATTTCCAACTCCGAAATGATCCGCATCGTGCGGGGCTTGGGGGCACCGGTGATCGAGGCGGCGGGAAACAAAGCGCGGAATATTTCCGGGAGGCCATGATCTGTCTGGCACTCCACCTGGCTCGTCATCTGCCAGAGGGTGCGGTAGCGCTCCACCTCGAAGAGGCTGCCCACCCGGACGCTGCCGGGCCGGGCCACGCGGCCCAGGTCATTGCGCACCATGTCCACGATCATCACATTTTCAGCCCGTTCCTTCGCCGAACTCCGCAGTTGCCCGGCTTGCGCCTCGTCGTCCTCAAAGCACAGCCCGCGGGGGCGGGTTCCCTTCATCGGCCGTGAAACGAGCCGGCCACCATCCCCTTCGAAAAAGAGTTCTGGCGAGGCGGAGGCGATCGCCCAATCCCGGGTTTCGATATAGGCCCCGTAGCGCGCCTCCTGGGCCGCGAGCATTTGCCGGAAGAACGGCCAGGGCCGCTGCGGGAAGCCGGCACGCAGGCGGAGGGTGTAATTCACCTGGTAGGTTTCGCCAGCCTGGATGTAATTTTTGATTTTGCGGATCGCTTCCCGGTAGGCTGGCAGGCTTGCGCCGGGTTCCCAGGCCAGGGCTGGCTTGATTTCATCCGGCGCCAGGGCAGCCAGGGCGACGGGTTCCGCAGACTCATAAATGCCGAACCAGGCCAAGGGCAGGCTCCCTGAAGGGCGGACGGCCAGCGCCGGGTCCATGGCCGGAGCGGCCTCATAGGTCACGAATCCCATGGCCCAAACTCCATCCGCCGCCACCTGGTTTTCCACCCACTCGAGCAGCGGCATGACCTCCACCCAATGCCGGGCAGCGCGGATTTCGCGCAGCCCGTGGAACCGGCGCCAGCAAGCGCAGCGCGCGTCATGCACCATCCCCGAATTCATTTCCGGCGCCCCGGTTACCGGTTTAATCATGGGGATAGCCTTGCATGAGCCATGAGAAAATGTAATCTTAAATTTAAGTATCGGAGAAAATTGAAAAACTGAATCGGCAAATCCGTTATTATGCCAGACATACGCTGCCCCGGCCAGGATATGCGCTATTGGACGCCTGAGGATATCGCCTTTGTCCCCTGCCCCTTTTGTGACCGCGAGATCGAATTCTGGCGCGACGAGCCTTTTCGCCTATGCCCGGGCTGCCGGCGGGAGATTAAAAATCCGCACCGGGATCTGGGGTGCGCCAAATGGTGCAAACAAGCCCACGCCTGCCTGGGCACCAGGCCCGACGATCCATCCCAGGCGGAAACCGTCTGCGAGCGCCTTTTGGCGGTCTTGGAAAAAGCGTCGGGCAAGGAGCATCCTGGCTTGGTGCGGGCGCGCCAAGTCAGGGACCAACTTGCCTATTCCCAAATCAATCCCGACGAAATACCCATCCACCTGGCGGTGGCGATCCTGGAAGCTTACCTGGGTGAGGAACGGGAGAATCCGCCCGCGGAATGGCCCGGCTGCATCCTGGCCGGCGCCGGCCTGGAAACCTCCTTGCGCGTTGGGATTGAAGGACTTTGGAAGGCGAATCGCACGAAAACACCAAAGAAAAGCACGGAAATACCAGATTTCCACCCCTGATTAGGCTAGTCTCATGGCACACACGGCGTCGGCTTTCTGGCGGCCGCCCGGCAGGGCGATTCGCTGGCTGGCGGAACCAGCCACAAGCCGGCCTGGGACACAAAACACATGAAATTGGCCATTGCAGGCAAAGGCGGAACGGGGAAATCAACCCTGGCGGCCGCGCTGGCGCTCATCCAAGCCCGGCGGGGACACCGTGTCCTGGCCGTCGATGCGGATCCGGATGGCAACCTGGCGGCCGTTTTGGGGGCTACCCCGGCGGAACTGGAGAAAATCATCCCTATTTCCCGGCAGAAAGAATTGGTGGAAGAGCGGACGGGCGCCAAGGTCAAGCAGTATGGCCAGATGTTCAAACTCAACCCCGAAGTGTCGGACATCGCCGATGGTTATGGGGTTAAAATCCAGGGTGTTAACCTGCTCGTGCTGGGGGCTATTGAAGCCGGCGGGTCCGGCTGTGCGTGCCCGGAAAGCGTGTTGATCAAGGCCCTGGTGGCGGATCTTGTCCTGCGCCGGAATGACACCGTGATCCTGGATATGGAGGCGGGGATCGAGCATCTTGGCCGGGGCACCGCCCGCGGGGTGCATACTCTGCTGGTGATGGTGGAACCGAGCCTGCGGGCCTTGGATTCCGCCCGCCGCATCCTCCGCATGGGGAGCGAAATTGGCCTGAAAGATATCCGGCTGGTCGCCAGCAAAGTCACCGCCCCCGCCGATGAAGCCTTCATCCTCAGCCACCTGCCCGGCCAGGTGCTGGCCGGCTCCATTCCCTGGTCGGAGGAGATCCGCAGCGCCAATCAGCGCGGTGGCCCGGTGCTGGATCAGGCCGGCCCGGAAATGGTCAAAAGCCTGGAGCAAATCCTGTCCAACTTGAAAAAACCATGAGCGACATGAACGATATCAGCCGCGCGAAATACGCCCGCCTGATCGCGGAAATCGGCGATTTGGAGGACCAGATCGAGCAGCTCGAAAAAAATCCAGCCACCACGCCGCGCCAGGCCTTGGACCAGCTGGAATTGCAACTCGCCTTGAAACGCTCCGAATTGACCCGCCTCAGCGACGGCTGTGGCAAGCCCCGTTCCACGTGATCCACCGTCCCGCAAAGCGCGAACCCATTTTCCAAACCAGCCAACCCCAACCCATAACAAGGACTATCCATGAGTTTTAATCCAAGATTCCTGGCCACTGCCATCGGCAGCCTGCCATACACCGATCCTGACCAAGCGGTGGATCTGATCCTCACCAATCTGACCGAAGCGCCCATCTGGCCCCAACTGCCGCGTCTGGGCATCAACGAGCAGATGGAAATCCAGTATTCGGAAGGCCTGCCTTGCGTCGAGATCGACCGCGTCAAGGGCCGCATGTTTTTCGACACCTCCAAGGACTACTCCGAAGCCTTTGCTGCTTTTTATGAAGCCTACATGGCGGCCACCGAAGCCCCCGCGGGAACCGGCGACTTTTCGCCGCTGGCCATCAGCCCGGAGTTTTCACGGGGCATCTACGCCCTGGAAAAACGACTGAAAGCCCGTGGCTCCAAACTCCCGTTCCTGAAAGTGCAGACCACTGGCCCCTGCTCGTTCGCCCTGACGATTGTGGACGAGAACAAGCGCGCCATCTATTACAACGAGGAGTTCCGCGACGTCATCATCAAGGCCCTGGCCATGAAATGCCGCTGGCAGCTTCAGAAATTCAAATCCCTGGCCGACCAACTCATCTGTTTCATCGATGAACCGATCCTTTCCGCCTTCGGAAGCTCCACCTACGTCTCGGTCAAGCGCGAAGATGTCGTAGCCCACCTCAAGGAGGTCATCGATGCGGTGCATGCGGAAGGCGGCCTGGCGGGCATCCATTGCTGCGGCAACACTGAATGGAGCATCCTGGTGGACGCCGGGGTGGACCTTTTGAACTTCGATGCCTTCGGCTTCGGCGAGACCATCGCCATGTATCCGGCCGCCGTGAAAAAGCACCTGGAGCGCGGTGGGGCTTTGGCTTGGGGCGTCGTGCCGACCTCCCCCGCCATCCGCCAGCAAAGCGTGGATTCCCTGGTGGCCCATTTCGAGAAAGTGGCCGATCACCTGGCCGCCCAAGGCATCGACCGCAAGCTGATTGCCGAGCAGGCGGTCATTACCCCGTCCTGCGGCACCGGTTCCATGGAACCAGCGGACGCCGAAAAAGTGATCCAAACCCTGGGCCTGCTTTCCAAAGCCCTGCGCGCCAAACACGGTTTCTGATGTCCTACACGATCGCCATCACTGGTAAAGGCGGCGTGGGCAAGACCACCCTCTCGGCCCTGGCCGTGCTGCGCCTGGTTGCCGCCGGCCGCAAACCCGTCCTCGCGGTGGACGCCGATCCCAATAGCTGCCTGGACGCCGCCTTGGGGGTGCGGGTGGAGCACACCGTGGGCGGCGTCCGGGAGGAGGCCCGTATTTTGGCGGGCGAAGGCCGCACCACCGGGGTGGCCAAGCAGGAACTGCTGCAGTTGAAGATCGCCCAAAGCCTGGTGGAAGCCAGCGATTTCGACCTCCTCGCCATGGGCCGCCCGGAAGGTCCCGGCTGCTATTGCTACGCCAACAACGCCCTGCGCGCCACCCTCGGCGAGCTGGCTGACGATTATCCCTACGTGGTGATCGACAACGAAGCCGGCCTGGAAAATCTTTCCCGCCGCATCGTGCGCAAGCTGGACCTGATGATCATGGTGACGGACCCCTCCGCCCAAGGCTTGGAAACGGTCCGGCGGCTGTTCGGCCTGGCCAGGGAAATGGAGGTTAAAATCAAGCAACTCGCCGTGGTGGTCAACCGCTTGCGCGATGGGGTGCTGCCCGCGTCTGCCGCCAAACTCCAGGCGGAAATCGGCGCCAGCCTGCTGGTTGGCCTGCCGGATGATGCGGAGGTGGCCCGGTTCGCGGAGGCCCGCACCCCGCTCCGAAGCCTTTCGCCCGACAATCAGGTCGTGGCCGGCATGGACCGGCTTCTAGCCCAAGCCGGTGTGCCATGACCCATCCTCAAGCCACGCCGCCAACACCCAGTCAACCCATGCCCCTAATCCACGTTGCATTCAATACCAAGCCCAGCGGATTGAATGGGACCTGGTAACAACCCCCGACCTTAATATGAACGAAACCACTCGTACCGCCCCCCCGCCCGCACTCGCCGCCAACCTGGCCGACCGGGTCACGGACCTGGCCTCCCTCAAAATCCTCCAAAAATCCCTGGATGAGGGAGTGGACACCTGCTTTACCCGGCTGGAAACCCAGCGGAACCAGTGCACCTTCGGCAAGAGCGGCGTCTGCTGCCGCCTCTGTTACATGGGGCCTTGCCGCATCACCCCCAAAGCACCCCGCGGAGTGTGCGGGGCCGATGCGGATGCCATCGTCGCGCGTAATTACCTGCGCGAGGTGGCCAGCGGCACGGCCGCCCACTCCGACCATGCGCGCCACCTCGTGCTCCTGCTGAAGAAAGTGGCCGAGGGGCATGGCGGCTATTATCGCCTTGCCGATGAGCAGAAGCTGCGCGCCGCCGCCCGCCAATACGGAGTGGAGGAAAAGGACCGTGAGGCGCCCGCGGTGGCACTGGACCTGGCCAACCTCATGCTTTCCGAATTCACCCTGCAGGAGGGTCCACTCCAAACCTTGAAGCTGGCGCCCCTCCGCCGCCAGGGCATCTGGCGCCAGCGCAAATCCCAGCCCACCGGCATCGACCGCATGGTGGTGGAAAGCCTCCACCGCACCAACATCGGCGTAGACCACGATTACCGCAACCTCCTCCTTCATGCCTTGCGCACCTCGCTGGCCGATGGCTGGGGCGGTTCCCGGGTGGCCTCCATCGTTTCCGACATTTTGTTCGGGAGCCCCTCCCCGGTCCGCAGTTCCGCCAACCTGGGGGTCCTGGGAGAGCGCACGGTGAACCTGGTGGTCCACGGCCACGAACCCGCCTTGAGCGAGATGCTCGCCATCGCCTCCCACGATCCGGAGATCCTCGCGGCGGTCAAAGCCGCCGGCGCCGACGGTTTGACCCTGGCCGGAATTTGCTGCACCGCCAATGAGATCCTGATCCGCCACGGCATTCCGGTGGCGGGCAATTTCCTGCAGCAGGAACTGGCCATCATCACCGGCGCGGTGGAAATGCTGATCACCGATGTGCAATGCTGCATGCCGAGCCTGCCGGAGGTCGCCAAGAGCTACCATACCGAGGTGGTGTCCACCAGTGACATGGCCAAAACCATCGGCGCGGTGCACATGGCCTTCGACGAAGAGCACGCCCTGGATAGCGCCAAGCAACTGATCCTGCGCGCCATCGCCAACTACCGCCACCGCGACCCGCTCAAAGTCCTCATCCCGCAGGTTTCCAAGCCGCTCGTGGCCGGCTTCAGCGTGGCGGCGATCAAATACATGCTGGGCGGCACCTTCCGCGCCTCGTTCCGGCCCTTGAACGATGCCATCATCCAGGGCCGCATCAAAGGCATCGTGGGCATTGTGGGCTGCAACAATCCCCGCGCCAAAACCGATTCCTACATCAACATCCTCACCCGCGAGCTGGTCCAAAAGGAATTCATCGTCCTCAAAACCGGCTGTGCGGCGATCGCTTCCGCCAAGGAAGGGATGCTGACGCCGGAAACCGCCTTGGAACTGGCGGGTCCCGGCTTCCGGGAAGTGTGCGAGGCGGTCGGCATCCCGCCCGTGCTGCACATGGGCAGCTGCGTGGATAACTCGCGCCTGCTGGAGGCCGCCACCGAAGTCGTGAATGAAGGTGGCCTGGGCGACGATCTCTCCGAAGTGCCGGTAGTGGGGGTGGCCCCCGAATGGATGAGCGAAAAAGCCATCGCCATCGGCTGCTATTTTGTGGCCTCCGGCGTGGATGTGATCCTGGGGCACCCGTTCCATATCAGCGGATCCGAAAACGTGACCCGCTACCTCAACCAGGACACCCGGGACCTCTTTGGCGCCTCCTTCCACGTCTGCTCCGATCCCGTCCAGGCGGCGGAGCTCATCATGGAGATCATCAACCGCCGGCGCGACAAGCTCGGCATCAACCGCAAAACCGAACGCAAGCTTTACGATATGAAAGACCGGAGGGAACTCCATGTCTAAACTGATCTGTTCCAGCGCCATCGAGGGAGCCATTGGCTGGGTGGCGCGCGCGGAGGCCAAACTGGCGGAAGCCATCGCGTTGAAGGGCGAGGCCTGCCCGGTGGCGTTCCCGGACACCGCCTACCACCTGCCCATCATCTATTCATTCCTGGGCGAAACGGTCCATACCCTGGTGGACCTGCGCCGGATCCTGTTGCGGGCCAAGGCCATGCTGCCGGAGCGCCCTTCCGAGAAGACCTGGCTGCCCTACCTGGGCCGGGCCCTCGACGCCGGCGCCGCCGCCCTGTTCGCCTGCGAGATCATCGAGGCCTGCAAATACCTCATCGGCCCCAACCCGGTCGAAGGTATCTGGCTGGGCGCCGCCAGCGACATCATCATGCGCGAAAGGGGCATCGAGTTCGTGGATGGCACCGCCCCGGGTTTTGCCGCCGTCACCGGCGCCGCCCCCACCAACCAGATCGCCGTAAAGATTGCCCGCGAACTCCAGGAAAAGAACCTTTACGTATTCATGGGCGGCTGCACTGACGGCAAACAATTCGCCGAGCAGTTGGCCGAGGAGGGCGTCCAACTGGGATGGCCGACCCGCCTGGTGCCCTTCGGCCGGGATGTCTCAGCCCTGGTTTATGCCCTCGGTTTTGCCAGCCGGGCCGCCCTTTCCTTCGGCGGCGTCAAACCGGGCGATTTCGAGGCCAACCTGCGCTACAATAAGAACCGTATCTTCGCCTTCGTGCTCGCGCTGGGCGAAGTGACCCCGGACAAATACGCCGTCGCCGCCGGCGCCATCAATTACGGATTCCCGGTCATCGCCGACACCGCCATCCCCCAGATTCTCCCCACCGGCGTCTGCACCTATGAGCATGTCGTCTCGAGCGTCCCCCATGAAACCATGGTGGAAAAAGCGCTCGAAGTCCGGGGCTGCAAGGTCAAGATCACCAAAGTGCCCATTCCGGTACCCTATGGCCCAGCCTTTGAAGGGGAGCGCATCCGCAAAGCCGATGCCCAGGTCGAATTCGGCGGCAACAAGACCGCTGCTTTTGAATTCGTCACCATGGTGGACTTGGACGAGATCAACGATGGCGAAATCCAGATCCTGGGGCCGGATATCGACCAGGTGGAGCCGGGCAGCGCGCTGCCGCTGGCCATCTGGGTCGAAGTGGCCGGCCGCAAGATGCAGCCGGATTTCGAGCCGATTCTCGAGCGGCAGATCCATCACCTGGTGAACAGCGCCGAAGGCATCTGGCACATGGGCCAGCGCGACATTATCTGGACCCGCGTTTCCAAAGCCGGCTTCGCCAAAGGCCTGCGCTTGCGCCATTACGGCGACATCCTCCACGCGAAGCTCCTTTCCGACTATCCCGCCATCGTGGACAAGGTGAGGGTCACCTTGATCACCGATGCCGAGGAAGTCCAGAAGCGCCTCGTGGTGGCACGCAAAACCTACCAGGACCGCAACCGCCGGTTGGCCTCCATGACCGACGATTCGGTGGACACCTTCTATTCGTGCCTGCTCTGCCAATCCTTCGCGCCCAATCATGTGTGCGTCATCACGCCGGAGCGCCTGGGCCTGTGCGGCGCCTACAACTGGCTCGACGGCAAGGCCGCCTTCGAAATCGACGAAACCGGCCCGAACCAGCCGATCCAGAAAGGCGAGTGCCTGGATCCCGTCCGGGGCATCTGGAAAGGCGTGAACGATTACGTCTTCCCCAACAGCCATAAAACCATCGACTGTTTCTCCGCCTACTCGATCATGGACCATCCCATGACCAGTTGCGGCTGCTTCGAGGCGATCTGCGCCTATGTGCCCGAGTGCAACGGCATCATGGTGGTCAACCGGGAATTCACCGGTGAGACCCCCGTGGGCATGACCTTTTCCACCCTCGCCGGCAGTGTGGGAGGCGGCCAGCAAACCCCGGGGTTCATGGGCTGTGGCAAGGTGTTCCTCACCTCGCGCAAATTCCTCTTCGCGGAGGGCGGACACGGTCGCCTGATCTGGATGCCCAAGGAGCTGAAGAACCTGCTGGCGGAAGATTTCGCCCAGCGCTTCCAGGAACAGAACCTGCCGGACCTGATGGATAAGATCGCCGATGAAACCATCGCCACCGATCCCAAGCTGATCCGCGAGTTCATGGAAAAAACCGGCCATCCGGCGTTGAAGATGTCCGATCTCAGTGCCAGCACTCAAATGGCCGTGCCGACCGCGTCCCAGGCTGCCCCAGCGCCCGCGGCGGAACCTGCCCCGAAACCAGCCGGGGCCACGGCGCCGCCCGCGGCGGCAGCCACTCCCCAACCGGCTGTGGCCGTGGCCGCAACCCCGCCCACCCCGGAAAACAGGCCCCCGGCGCCATCCGGTAAAAACCAGCCGCTGGACTGGCTGGTCCGGATCACCGAAAGCATTCCCGACCCGCTGCGCCAAAGGCTTGAAAACCTCACCGTGGCGGAATTGCTGCGCGGCCTGATGGACACCCTGATCCAGAAATATGCCTCGGGTGCGGAGCCTGCGGCGCGCCCGGCCCCGGTCCCGACCCCGGCCGCATTGGCCAAGGTGGAGCCCCCCAAACCGCCCCCGCCCTCCGCCCGGGAGCGCCTTGCGGCGGTCACTTCCTTCCCCCTTCGCAAGGACCGTTGCGAAACCCCGGTTGGCACGGTCAAGCTGGGCGCCTTGAGCTCCGAGGGCGGCACGCGCGGCCGCACCTACCGTGTGGGCGGCGCCAACGCCATGCCCTTCCACTTGTGGGAGGGGGAAATGCCCCATCCCCCGCTGGTGGCCATGGAGGTGTTTGATGTGGTCAGCGAGAAATACCCCCCCATCTTGCGCGAGCATTATGGCCACCTGCTGTCGGACCCGGCGGAAATGGCCCGCGTTTGCGTGAAGAAATACGGGGCGGACCTCATCAGCGTCCGACTGGACGGCACCCATCCCGAGCGCGGCAACCGCACCGCGGAGCAAGCCGTGGAAACCGTCAAATCCATCCTGGCCGCCGTGGACGTGCCCCTGATCGTCACCGGGCACAACCATTTTGACCGGGTCAATGACGTCATGAAAGCGGTGGCGGCCGCCTGTGCGGGTGAAAACCTGCTGCTGAATTGGACCGAGCAGAACAACTACCGCACCATCGCCGGAGCCGCCATGGGCTACGGGCATTGTGTCGTCTCGCAAAGCCCGATCGATGTCAACATCGCCAAGCAGATGAACATCCTGCTCACCAACATGGGCCTCAAGCGGGAGCAGATCCTCATCGATCCCATGACGGGCGCCATGGGGTATGGCATCGAATACACTTATTCGGTCATGGAACGGATCCGCTTCACCGGCCTCAATGGCGACGCCATGCTGGCCTCGCCCATGATCGTCTCCCCGGGCCAGGAATGCGCCAAAATCAAGGAGCTGAAGTCCACCGAAAAAGAGATGCCCGTATGGGGGGATCTCCGCCAGCGCGCCCTTTGGTGGGAACTCACCACCGCCACCAACCTGCTCTATGCGGGAGCGGACATCCTGATCCTGTATAACCCGGACGCCGCGATGGCCCTCAAGCGCGCCATCACCCGGCTGCTGGACAACCAATCCCCGCGCCCCCAATAATTTAGGAGAACATCATGGCCCTGACTGGTCTGCAAATCCAAAAACTGCTGCCCGCCACCAACTGCAAGGAGTGCGGCTCCAATACCTGCCTGGCCTTCGCCATGAAGCTGGCCGCCAAGAAGGCCGAACTGTCGTTGTGCCCCTATGCCTCGGAGGAAGCCAAACGCACCCTCGGCGCCGCCAGCGAACCGCCGGTCCGCTGCGTCGAACTGGGGCCCGGCCGCCAGCTGAAGGTCGGAGGCGAATTGGTGCTCTACCGGCATGAAAAAACTTTCGTCCACGAGACCGCCCTGGCGGTCAACCTGAACGATACCGATCCCCCGGAGGTCATCGACAGCACCTTAAAGCAAGTTTCCGATTACCTCCTGGAGCGCGTCGGGGAAATGCTCCGGATTGACATGGTTGCCATCACCCAAAAAGGCCCGGATCCCCAGGCTTTTACCAGCCTGGCATCCAAAGCCTGGCGGGTAGCGCAACGTCCGCTCGTTCTGCGCAGCGCGGATCCCGTTGCCCTGGCCGCCGCCGCCAAGGCCGTCCAAGGCAGCCGCAGCGTCCTCTGCGCCCCCACCCCCGAAACCGTGCCGGCGCTGATGGCGGTGGCCCGCGAAAACGACCACGCCCTCGCCGTAACGGCCCCCACTCTGGATGGCCTGGTGGCCCTGTCCGCCAACCTCAAGGAGCAGGGCTTCGCCGATATCTTTCTGCGCTTCAACTGCCTCTCGCCGGCGGAACGGTTCCAAACCAATTCCCTCGCCCGCCGCGCCGCTCTGAAAGACCATTTCAAGCCCTTGGGTTATCCCTCCCTGCACTTCGTCGAAACGGGCGATCCCGCCGACGATATGCTGGAGGCGATCAATGAGATCACCAAGTATGGCGGGATCTGTGTCCTGCCCCGGTTCGACGCGGCCCAAATGTCCTCCTTGATGACGTTGCGGCTCAACCTCTACACGGATCCCCAAAAGCCGATCCAGGTCGAACCCAAGGTTTACCCCATCGGCGAGCCCGGCCCGGATTCGCCCATTTTCGTCACCACCAATTTCTCCCTCACCTATTTCATCGTTTCGGGTGAAATCGAGAATTCCGGCGTCAGCGCCTGGCTGGTGGTGCCCGAATGCGAGGGCATGAGCGTCCTGACCGCCTGGGCCGCCGGCAAATTTTCCGGCGCTTCCATCGCCAAGTTCATCCGGGAGATCGGCCTGGAAAAGCAGGTCACGCGCCGACAGTTGGTCATCCCGGGCTACGTGGCGCAAATCAGTGGTGAATTGGAGGAATGCCTCCCGGGCTGGAAAGTGCTCGTGGGGCCTCAGGAAGCCGCCGACCTGGAGAGCTTCGTCAAGAGCCGCCTGAAATGAACCGCTAACCTGCGCGGCGCATGCCAACCGTTGAATTCCGTCCCTTCGGCCGGCGGGTCCAGGTTGATCCCCATACCGAAATCCTGGACGCCGCGCGGCAGGCCGGCGTGAGCATCGACGCTCCCTGCGGCGGCAAAGGCTCCTGCGGCAAATGCATCGTGCGCATCCTCGAGGGCGAGGTGGATTCAAAAAGCCTCGGGCTGTTGTCCCCGGACACCGTGGCCGACGGTTATGTGCTGGCCTGCGCGACCCGCCTTTTGGACGGCGACCTGGTCCTGGAAGTGCCCGAACAGGCCGGCCGGAGCGAAGGCAAGTTCGCCCCCGAGATCGAGACTCACCTGATCCGGCGCGAGCTGCTCCCCAAGCAATGGGAATTTGACCCGCTCGCGGTCAAATGGCTCCTGCACGTGAGCCAACCCCAATTGGAGGACGGCCTTTCCGACGTGGATCGCTTGCGCCGGGCCATCCAGCACGACTGGGGCAAACAGCCCGTGGAATTCTCCTTGCTGGGCATCCGCAAGGTGGCGGATACCCTGCGCGCCGCCGAGGGCACCGTCACCGCCACCCTCGTGCGGCATGCCAAAAGGCTCTACGTCATCAACATCGAACCGGGCGACACCACCCTGCGGCATTACGCGGTTGCGATTGACGTGGGCACCACCACCATCGCCGTTCAGTTGATCAATCTCGCCGTCGCCCAGATCGTCGGCGCCGGCAGCGATTATAACGACCAGGTGGCCTGCGGCCTGGATGTGATCAGCCGCATCAATTACGCCCGCCGGCCCGATCGCCTCGAGGAACTCCGCCAGCGCGTCCTGGCCTCCATCCATCGCCTGATCCGCCAATTGGCCCGCAACCACGGGGTCGATCCCCACGAGATCTCCAACGCGGCCATCAGCGGCAACACCGTGATGATCCACCTGCTCCTGGGCCTCAATCCGGAATACATCCGTCTGGCCCCCTACTCCCCCACCCTGCTGGAGGTGCCCTATTTCCGCGCCGCCGAATTCGGTTTGGACATCAACCAGGAAGCCTGGATCCACTTCTCCCCGTGCGTGGGCAGCTACGTGGGCGGCGATATCACCGCCGGCATCCTCTGCACGGACCTGGCCACCCCCAGCGAAGACATCAACCTCTTCATCGACATCGGCACCAACGGCGAGATCGTCCTCGGCAACCACAGCTTCCTGCTGGCCTGCGCCTGCTCCGCCGGCCCCGCCTTCGAGGGCGGGGGGATCGAGTGCGGCATGCGGGCCTCCACCGGGGCCATCGAAAAAGCGCGGATCGATCCGGAAACCGGCCTTGCCCATTATTCCACGGTGGGCGGCGCGCGCCCCCGGGGCATCTGCGGTTCCGGGATGATCGATTTGATGGCGAGCCTGTTGCTGACCGGCTGGATCGACGCCGCCGGCAAATTCAACCAGGCCCGGCCCTGCCCCCGGATCATCGTGGAAGGCCGCCGCGCCTCCTACGTAATCGCCACCGCCGAAGAAAGCGCCACCGGCCAGCCCATCATCATCACCGAGGTGGATCTCGAGAATATCATCCGCACCAAAGCTTCCATCTACGCCGCGTGCGCGCTGATGCTCAAACAGGTGGGCTTAGGCTTCACGGATTTGCAACAGGTCTATATCGCGGGCGGTTTTGGCCGCTTCCTGGATCTGGAGAATGCCACGGTCATCGGCCTCATCCCGGACCTCCCCCGGGAAAAATTCCATTACATTGGCAACTCCTCCCTCATGGGTTCCTACATGGTCGTGGTCTCCCAGGAATTCCGCCAGCGTCAGCTCGAACTGGCCCACCGCATGACCTACCTGGAACTCAACACCGACCCCGCCTACATGGAACAATACACCGGCGCCCTCTTTCTCCCCCATACCGATCCCGGCCAATTCCCCTCCGTCCCCTCCCGCGCCCCGCGCCATTGACCACTTTTCTTGCTGGTCCCGTCTCCCGGCCCGCCACTCTGCGCCCTTTTCCCTGCCCGACAACACCTGCCGCGGCCCAAACCCAAAACCACCGGATCACAGTAATAATGGAGCGGACAGCCCAATGGAGTTGAGCCAACCGAAGTCTCTCCCTGGACCTCCCCGCTTCCCCATCAAACCGGACTGGGAGGTTTCTCCCATCCGTCTCCCGCCAGGATCATTGATGCAGGCGCGGTTTTATCAGGAACCTGCCCTTCCGGGCACACCCATCAAGGCCGGGCCGGAATGACATCGATTTCGGCGGCCCCGGCCGCCGGTTTGCCATCGGCAGAAGCCAGCGCCACAAAGCGGACAAACCGGCCGGAAATGGATTTGGCCAGGGACACCTTTTGGGCAATCGGATTGTTGACGAGGTTGCCGAAATCGCCCCGGGCCACCGGCGCACCCCAGGATTGGCCATCGGCGCTGGCGTAAAATTCGCACTGGGAAACCAGCCCGGCGGCCCCGCGATCCTGGCGCGGGAGATACAGGAATCCGGCCATCTCCACGGTCTCACCCAAGTCGATCACCAACTCGTGGGGAAAGCCCGGGCTGGTGGGGCGGGTTTGAGTGGTCCAACTGGTCCTGGGATCGCCGTCGATGGCTTGGGTGGCGGCGTGGTTGCCAGCGCGGGTTTCCTCGCTGTCGGCTGACACGATTTTCCACTTGGTTTTGGCCAGTCCAAACTCGCAGCGGGTTTCGGAATTGGTACCCACAAAGAAAACACCCTTGGCGGCCGAAGCCAGGACGCGGAGCACGCCCCCTTTGGGCAAGGCGAACGGCTTTTCGTAAAGCTTGGATTGAATGTTGGGCGCCGCGCCATCGAGGGTATAGTGGATTTCCACCCCCGGTTTGGCGGTCACGGTCACCAGGCCCTCGCGGTTGCGCTGAACCACGGGCGGCGCCAGGATGAGGGGGGCGTTGAACAGGCCGAACTCGGCGATGGCCGGGCTGGCGCGGGAAGCGGTGATGCGCAGGCGCACCTTGGAAGCCTCCACGGGATCGAAACGCAGCAGGCGCTTGGCGCCCACGGTGGTGGCGGTGGCCAACTCTTTCCAGGCGCCAGCGACCCAGGCATCCACGGCGCAGCTTTCAATCCGCTGGCCGAGGCGGATTTGCTCCTGGATCATGGCGACATTGAACGAGCGCGGCCGCGGGATGGTGTATTCAATTTCCGCGCGGGTGACCCCGTCCTCGGTGGTCCAGCAAGTCTCGCGATCCCCATCCACCGATTTGGCGCCGGCAAACTCCGGTTTGCCGACTCGTTCCCGGGAGGCTTTGGCCGTCGCGCCGCGGGTGAGGTTGTCAGTGAAAGTGCTGCTCAGCACGGCTCCCAGTTCCGCCAGGCGATGCGTGTCGTTCTCGTGGAGCAGCCCGCGCCGGTCGGGCGGCACGTTCAGCAGGAAGACGGAGTTGCCCCCCACGCTGCGGTAATACATGTCCAGCAAATGCTCCAGGGATTTGACCTGGCCATCCTCCCGGGCATGGTAAAACCATCCGGGCCGGATGGAAACATCCGTCTCAGCAGGATACCAGACCAGGTTTTTGGCGTTCTTGAGGCGGGCGCGGCTGCCCAAGTCCGCATCGGTCATATCCGGCCAGGTGTACTGCTCCGGGGGAACCGGGATGGGAACCACGCTCCACTCCTCGCGCCGGGAACCGCCCGCTTCATTGCCGATCCATCGAACATCCGGGCCTTTGCCGAAAATGACGGCCTTGGGCTGCAGCTTGCGGATCAAGGCATACCAATCCTGGTAGGCGTAGGTTTGCCCGGTGCCGGGCTTGGGATTGGCGCCGTCGAACCAGACCTCGGAAATTTCGCCGTATTCGGTGAGCAGCTCAAACAACTGGTTCATGAAATAGGTATTGTATTCATCCCAAACCCCCTCGAAACGCTCGGGGCTTTGCGGCTGCCAGCCGGGCCGCGGCGAGGGGATAACCTGTTTCTGGGCGGGCTTTTTGCTCCCATAAACGCCCCGTTCGATGGCGTTCAAATCCGCGGGTGAAAGATAGATGCCGAGCTTCAGGTGCGCATCCCGGCAAGCGGCGGCCAATTCACTGACGACATCGCCATGGCCGGAGCGCCAGGGGCTGTTTTTCACCGAGTGTTCGGTGAACCGGCTGGGCCAGAGGCAAAAGCCATCGTGATGCTTGGCGGTGAGGATGATCTGCTTCATGCCGGCGGCGCGGCAGGTTTTGGCCCACTGGCGGCAATCCAGGCGGGACGGATTGAAAATTTTGGGATCTTCCTTGCCGGTTCCCCACTCCCGGTCGGTGAAGGTATTGACCCCGAAATGGATGAAGGCGATGAATTCCAAGCGCTGCCAGGCCACCTGGCGCTCGTGGGGAACCACGCTGACGGCGCGCAGCACCTCCTCCGGCTCAGCCGATGCGGTGGTTTCGGTTTGGGCGCCAAGATTCCCCGGGGCAATCGCCAGGAGGGAATTCAGCAACATCAGCAGCGGTTTTTGAATTTTCATTCGTGCGGCAGCCATTCAACCGTTTTCATGGCTGGGTGTCCAAACAATCCCGCACTAAAACCGGGCGCGTCCTCCCCGGGGCGAAACGCTTTTTTTCACGCCCCCCCCGGACAACTGACGATGGCCAGTTCCAATCCATCGGGGGGAGCGGGACGGTGCCATCACCTCCCGATTTTCGCCGGGATCTGGTGCAACTGGACGTTGGAAAAAACCGCCGTTTCCGACACCGTGTTGTCGTGGGAACAGACCGCCAACCCGGCCTCCACGGGATCCGCCAATTCGACCATCACCATGCCAGCGCTGCGGAAGGGCGCCCCGGGCGGCGCCGCGAACAAAGTGAATACCTGCCCGATCCGATCCAGACGCAGCCGGGCGGGTGCTTTCACCGCCACCTGCACCTCCGCGGTGGGGCCGCCTTTCACGCGCCGGTATTGCAGTGAAATCAAGCCATCGCCGTGGACCGCGACGTCCACGTAGGGAGCATCCGCCTCCAGGTTTTGCCGCACCATGAGGCAGGCCTTGCGGTGGGCGTTTTTCCCCGTCCCCACCCAGGCCACCTCGCCCGCCAAAGCAAAATCCCCGGAAATCGCCCGGCGGACGAAATGGAAGGCGTCCTGCTGGCCCCACATATTGTCCCCGCTGCCCGTGATCCGGTATTGGCCGGTGGCCGGATCGAAGCTGGCGGCGCCCGGGAGGGCCGTTTTGCCCGTGTCCAGGGAACCTAAAAACTCCCCCAGGGCGACGGCTTTGGCGTTGCCCGGCGCCGGGATGAGCGCCCGGAGGATGGGCTCCACCCATTGGTCCCGGGGGATGTCGTAAACGATGAAATCGGAGTCGAATTGCCAATAAGCCCAGCCCCAGCCCAACTGCTCGGCCGCCCGCGCGATATGAGCCGTGTACCGAACGCGCGAATCCATCCCGGCTTTATCATAGGCGCCGAATTCACCCAGGAGCACCGGCAGTTGGCGTTTTTGAGCCCAGGCTTGGGCTTTTTGGAAATCGCGGCTGACGGCACTGATTTCCTCAGGCGTGCCCAGCCAGTCCACGCCCACCTTGTCTTTATGGCTGCTCCAGGAGGCCCCTTGGTGGGTGAAGGCCATCGGTTTGTAATAATGGACCGTGAGCACCAAATTCCGATCTGTCTCGGGCAGGCTCAATTCATCCAGGTGGTCGATGGCATTCCAAAACGCGGGGCCGATGATCACCGTGCGCCGGGGGTTTTCGGCCCGGATTATGGCCAGGGCCTCGGCCAAATATTGGTTCCATAGCTGCGGGGTCAGCTTTTCGCACGGTTCATTGAGGATTTCAAAAAGCACCCGGGGAGAAGCCTCCCGATAATGGGCTCCCACCTGGCGCCAGAAAGCCAGGAATTTTTCCCGGTTGCCCTCGGGATTCCGGCCCATCTGGTTGAATTCATGGAAATCCAGGATCACCGTGAGACCGCTGGCCAGGGCGTTGGTGACAATCCAATCCGCCGTGCGGAA
The DNA here is from genome assembly GCA_903845125.1 of uncultured Verrucomicrobiota bacterium. GTDB lineage: Bacteria > Verrucomicrobiota > Verrucomicrobiia > Limisphaerales > UBA1319 > CAIMWS01. The sequence goes on along the minus strand of CAIMWS010000258.1, from coordinate 39,047 downwards.
CCAGGCCTCCCGCAAGCGGTAGCCGGGCGCCGCCTCCATATGGCTGAAGGGATGCAGGTTGACCCGCACGGTGTCAAAGCCTCCCGCCTTGATGGCCTGGAAATGCCGGGCTTGAAAACGGGCCCGCTCAAAGTTCTGCCAAATGGGATCGTAGCCCAGGACATTGACGCCGCGGCCCAATCCCGCTGGCGCCGGCTCCGAACCCGCCGGCCCGGCTTGCACGGGCCGCCCGCAATCCCACGCCAGCCAGCCAGCAAAAACCAAAACGATCCGCCAATTTAAATTTGAAAAATCCGCTTTAAACGCCCGGCAAATACCCAACAGGTTCATGATTGGTCCTTTCGATGTCTTTCGGAAACAAATGCTATAGCCCAGGTTCGGCCTTGTCCACGGCCCAAAGGCCGGAGCGGAACATTATTTTGCCGCGGGGCTGGGCGCCGCGTCAGGCCACCCGGTTTTTACCGGGGTGGTGTTTGGCTGCCGCGTTCCCGGCGTGCTGCGGCCCTCGGCCACATACCGGGCCAACAACCGGCCCAGGGCGGCTACCTGTTCCGGCTGCTCCGCCTGCAGGTTCCGCCGTTCGGCGACATCCTCCCGGAGATTGTATAACTGGATGGCTGGCAACCCGCGCTCGGCGGCGGAGCCAGGCGTTGGGGCACTCCAGCCTCCCGAGCCGCGGCAAAGCTCCAGTTTCCAATCACCCCGCCGGATGGCGAAGGAGCCATTGATGCTGTGATGCACCAGCGCTTCCCGGAGCGGCTGTCGATCGCGGCCCTCCAGCACCGGCAGGAGGCTGACACTGTCTTCGGCGGCCTGGTCAGGCAACTTCACCCCGAGAATCCCGGCACAAGTTGCAAACAGGTCCATCAGGCAGACGATTTGGGGGCTGGAGGATCCGGCCTGGATATGCCCGGGCCAGCGGGCGATCAGGGGCACCCGGTGCCCGCCGTCGAAGATATCCGCCTTGGCGCCCCGGAATTCCTGGCTGGGATGGTGCCCTTGGGCGATCAATTCATCGAATTTCGCCTCCGGCGAACAACCGTTGTCGCTGGCGAAAAACACGAGGGTATCCGCCGCCAGCCCACACTGGCCCAGGGCCTCGAGGACCGACCCCACAGCCGCATCGGTTTCCATCACAAAATCAGCGTAAGGATTCAGGCCGCTGCGCCCCTGCCAGGCCGGGGAAGGGACAATGGGCGTGTGCGGGGAGGCCAGCGGCAGGTAGAGGAAAAACGGCCGCCCCTCCCGCGCCCCCGCCGCCCGCTCGCGGATATACTCGATGGCCTTGCGGGTCAGCGTGGGCAGCACCTCTGAAGACTCGAAACCGGCCGCCGCCGGCCCCTTGCGGGTGAAGCGCCCGGGCCGCCCCAGCATCATCGGAAAGGCCCGGTCCTCCGTGGGCAACACGGTGACCCGGTCGTTTTGGATGAACGTGTAAGGCACCATGTCCAGCGACGCGCTGATGCCAAAAAAATAATCGAAGCCTACGCTGTTGGGGCCATTGGCGATCGGCCGGGAGAAATCCACCCGCCAGGCGTCCTCACCTTTTTCGATGCCATCCCCAAAGGGCGCCGCCCCCGGCTTGAGCGCCCAATCCATCCCCAGATGCCATTTGCCGATGCAAGCCGTGTGATAACCCTGCCGGCGGAGGAACTCCGCCACTGTCAAACGCCCAGGCTCGATCAACCGGGGGCTCAGGCCGCCCTGGACCCCGCTTTTGAGCCGGGACCGCCAATTGTAGCGCCCGGTCAGGATGCTGTAGCGCGTGGGCGTGCACACCGAAGAACTGGAATGGGCGTCAGTGAAGACCATGCCCTCCCGGGCCAGGTTATCCAGATGGGGGGTGGCGATCCGGCCCCTGGGATTCAGGCAACGCACATCCCCATATCCCAAGTCGTCCGCCAGAATGAAAACGAGGTTGGGTTTCGGCGGCGCCGCCTGGGCGCAAAGCGCTGCCGCCAGGAACAAGAGTTTCGGGAAGTATCGCATAGCTTGACGATAGATTCCCCCGCGCTGGCGGGCCAGTCAAGCAGAAGCGGGATATCCTGGCAGGCATTCTGGAGACTAGGCCCCCCTTCCAATGAGTACCGGACCGCCGGGCCGGGCGCCTGAGTTTCCGGACCGCCCATTTTGCCAGGCCGGGTATTTCAATAACTGCCAGCCACCTCCAACTGCCTCCGGCATAAAACGCGCAAATGATTGAACATCAGTTACCTGGAAGCTGTCCTTAGGTAAGGACTGGCTATTTTCAGGAGGCTGTTATAGAGTTCAAATGGTTGATGGTGAATTGATATGAGAAGGATTAAGATAATCATCTGGATGATGAGCCTGGGCATCGGCTGGATTGCCCGGGGGCAAATCGAACCGCAGAATGGCATTCTGGCGGTGGTGAATGATCAGGTCATCACCCGGCGGGAGGTGGAAGCTGCCATCCGCATGGATGTGGAGTCGCTCATCCGCAAAGGTTTGCCCGAAGGCGAACTGCGCGAACAAGTCACCGCCCTGCAAAAGCAGCGGATTGAGGAACTCGTGAACAAATACCTGATCCTGAACGACTTCACCAATGCCGGGTATAACCTGCCCGAATCCGTAATCGATGACCGGGTGCAGGATAAAATCCGCCAGGAATACGGCGGGGACCGGGCCGTACTCATCAAAACCCTCCAGGAAAAGGGGGTGACCTATGAGCAATTCAAGAAAAACCTGCGTGAAAACATCATTGTGTCCGTGCTGCGTGACAAACATGTGCGCCAACAACTGATCATTTCCCCGCAGAAAATCGACACCTACTACCAAGCTCATAAGGAAGATTTCAAAGAAGAAGATACCGTCACCCTGCGCATGATGGAATTCACCAAATCCAAAGAACGTCCAACCCAGGCGGCCCAACTGGCCAAGGAAGTCCTGGCCAAGCTGGATAGTGGGGCCTCCTTCGAGGAAATGGCCGCCACTTATTCGGATGGCGCGCTGCGGGCCAAAAGCGGGAATTATGGCAAAGCCGACCGTAAAATCCTGCGCAAGGAATTGGCCGACCAGGCGTTCAAATTACAGGCGGGGCAGCGCAGCGGCATCATCGAGTTGCCCCAGGCCTGTTACATCATGGCGGTGGACGAGGTTCGCCTGGCCCGTATCCGGCCGCTGACTGAAGTCCGCGACCAGGTTGAGCGGGTTTTGATTTCCGATGAGCAGGATCGACTGATCAAGAAATGGCTCGACCGGCTGCGGAACAAGGCGTTTGTCCGTTACTTTTAGCCTTATTTCCCGGGTTATGAAAGAGGCGGGCAGCGGGCCCGGGGCGGAAAGCGGCCCACCCAATCCACCAGGCCAACTCGATCCGGAGGCACAAATCCGGCGGCCATCTCCCATCCCGCCTCACACTGGATGGGTGGGCATTACCCTGGGCGATCCCACCGGAATCGGACCCGAAATCACTTTGAAGGCTCTGGCCCGGCTGAACTCAGCCGGCTTGCGTTTCCTCGTGATCGGGGACTACGGCCTCCTGCAACAACTCAACGCCCGTTTGGGCTTGGAATTGCAACTTGAAGCCTTCCGATCCTTCGCCGAATCCGGGCCAATCGCTGTGTTGGACACTGGGCCACAACCCTTACCCAGCTCCCTGTCACCCGGCTCGGCTCCGGCCGCCCAAGCAGCCATGCATTGGTTGGAGGAAGGCGCCCGGCTCAGTTTGGAGGGCCGACTGGATGCCTTGGTCACCGCGCCGGTGAACAAGGCGGCCATTATCCGCAGCGGAACCCCCTTTGTGGGGCAGACGGAATTCTTTGCCGAACAGGCCGGCATGCGGGATCCAGTGATGATGCTGCTCGGCGAGGACGACCGGGGCCGCTGGCTGCGGGTGGCGCTGGCCACCACGCATGTCCCCATCCGCGAGGTCGCCACCAGGGTGACCACCTCCGCGGTGGCCCGGGCCATTGAGATGGCCGCCAAGGCCGTCCGGAAACTGGGATTGGGCCATGCCCGCGTGGGCGTCTGCGGCCTCAATCCCCATGCCGGCGAGGAAGGCAAGCTGGGCACGGAAGATCTGGAGATCATCCAACCGGCGGTGGCCTCCGCCCGGCGCCTTGGTTTCGATGCGCAGGGCCCGATCGCCGCCGACGCCCTGTTCCACCAGGCTTACCAGGGCCAATACGACGCCGTCGTGGCGATGTATCACGACCAAGGCCTGGGCCCTTTGAAAATGGTCGCCTTCGAGCGTGGCATCAACTGGACCCTCGGCCTGCCGTTTATCCGCACCTCACCTGATCACGGCACCGCTTACGGCATCGCCGGCACCGGACAGGCGAATCCGTCGAGCATGCTCGCCGCCCTGCAACTGGCGCGTCAATTGGCGGCCGCGCCCCGGGAGTGGTGAGGATTCGTTTTGAGGCTCAGCGCAGGTCCGCCGGTTTCACGCCTTTCTTGAACCCGCCGAAACCGAAGGGCCGGGGCTTGAATTCACCCACGTAATCGACCTGGGCGCGAGCAGGAATCTGCCCCTCCAGCCCCAGGCACCAATAGGTGGCATTAACCAATAACCGCCGCAATCCCTCGCTCTCGAAATCGGTGGCGGCACCCATGGTGCTCATGAATACCCGGCCGGATCCGCTCCCCGGGCTCGCGTAGGTTCTGGTCCAGGCCAGCGGCATCATGGGATTGTTTTTCGGGCCGGCAACCGGTGGATCCTCCGGCCGCATCCCGCTGAGCACCTGCCCCCAAAGCAGGGGCTGGGAATCACCGGGCAAGGGCATGCGGATCGTGTAAACGTCAGTGGGCCCCCAGATATTCTCGCAACCGCGCATCACCGGGTGGTTTTCCTGGCCCTGAACGATGACCCCGCGGGAGCTTTCCTTGCCATGCAGACCATGGTGGTTGATCCAGGTTTCCCCCAGGATCTGCCGGCCAAAACCGCCCTCCCATTCCCGGCTGCGGAATCCATACCGAGCGAACTTGCTGGCCGGGGGCAAATCGAAGGCGACCACGGCCGCCCGGATCCCGATGACCGGTTTGCGCGCGTTGATATACTCGTCGATATACCGAACTTGATCATCCGGCAATTCCCGGAAACGGGTATGGATGATCATCAAGTCAGCCGTGCGCAGGTTTTCCAAGCCCGGGATATTGCGGCGATTGTCCGGGTTGATCGTGCCGTCCGGATCGACCGCAAACAAAACCGTGCATTTGAAGCCATGGCGCTGGGCCAGGATCTTTCCCAACTGGGGAAGGCTTTCCTCGGAGCGGTATTCCTCATCGCCGGAAACCAGGACGATATGTTTGCCATGGCCCGGGCCGGCTGCCCCTTCGTAAACCACCCACGGATCGACGGTTTTGGAAGCGGCCGGCGGGGCGGTGAGGAACTGGTGCAACTCCTGCCAGGCCAGCCCGACTTTCTGGTTCAAGGCGCTCAGCTCGCCCCGCTCGCCCTGGGACCGGACCCGGCGGGCAAAAGTGCGGAATAATTGCTCCACGGGCGCCGCCGACCAGGCTTGGAGCGCGGCGGACGATTCCGCCGCCCAATCCAGAACCTCACCGCGCAGGAAACGCTCCTTGAGGCGGTAAGCCGGCTCCAACTGCCGGCTCACCTCGTCCAGCAGCAAGGCGCCTTGGAAATTGGCAGCCAGCCAATCGAGGTTGGCGCGCTGCGCGGCGGTGGCGCCCGGATCCTGGAGGGCTTGCAGGACACCAAGATCAGCGGCCAACTGGGTGCGGAGCGCCGGCGCCAGACGCCCCCAACCCGGATCATACGGGAAAAATTCCGGTGAGGCGGCATTCAAGGATTGCTGGCGATCCAGGCGCACCAGGATCGGGGCCACGCGGGCCGCGGCGGCCTGGCCATACTGCCGTTCACAATCCCCGGCATACACCGCCTCCACTTCGGGCGCCGCCCCGGGATGGCCGGCAAACCGGGCAAAGGCCTCCAAATTCAGCCGCACCTCCTCCGTCCGCCAGTGGATGGCCAGGACGCCACTGTGTTTTTGCCGCTGCGCCATTTGCACCTGGTCGCGCAGCAAGTTGACCCGGGGTTGCAGGTGCCACAAGCGGGCATCCCCTTCCAGCCACGGGATGGACCACACCGGGCGGTCCTGGGCGATTTCACCGATCACCTCCAGGTTGGATGACCAACCCTGGTCCGGGTTCAGGCACGAAAAAACGATGTCCTTCGGCAACGCGCGGTTCAAGCCCCGCAATATCCCCGGCAGCTGGGTTCCCCCACCCCATCCGCTGATGGCCAGGCGGACCTTCGGGGCACGTTGTTTCAAATAAGCGCTGGCCTCGCGGATATATGCCAGGGACCACACCCCGGTGAACACCGTTTCGGCCGCACCGGCGTCCTTGAAATACGGGGTGTCCTTTTCCATCAGTTTGCGGAAGCCGGCCGTCAATACCGGCTGGCCCACATACATCGTGTGCTCGTGCAGCCACAGCCAGACCCAATCCAGATCCTGGTAGGCGGTGAGGATATTGTCCAAAGTGGCGTGCAGGATCTCAATGGACGCCGGGTGCGTGGGATCGGGCAGCATGGCGCCCCGGATCCAGGAATCGGGCGGCACCACGGAGGCGAATTCCGGGGGGTGGATGCCAAACTCAAAGCCCATGCCCACGGCAATGCCGCGCTCATGGGCTTGCGCCACTACTTTCCGCATCAGGCCCTGCGCCTGCCGGTAGCGGTCTTCATTATCTTTGGCCTGGATGGCGCAGAGCGCCCCGAAGGCCGGAGCTCCGGGCGGCAAGCCCAGCGCCTGGCCGGTGCCGAAAAAGAAATCCGCCGGCGCCAGGGGCCGGTAGCCCCACCGTGCTGTCAGTGAGGTGTCCAGGGAGGTCTGCGGAACCACGTTCCGGTATTCGATCCGGATCAACGGCTCCACATACGGGGCATAGCGCTCCGCCCCACCGGTGTAACAGTGAAAGGCCAGGTAATTGAGTCCCAAATCCCGCAGGCGATCCAGGTAACGGGTGTAATCGTCCTCGTTCCAGGCGGTCGGTCCGGAGAGGAAATTATGCCAGGGCAGGACACCCCGGATGGCGAAGGCGTCCGGGCCGGGAACCTCCGCCGCCAACGGCACTGAATTCCAGGATAACCAGGCGGCCACCACGGCGGGCAGCCACCGTGGACAACTCAAAATCGGATTTCGCATGCCCCAGTGATAAACCAAAACATTGGAAACCGCAAAAAGTAAAAAAGCCGCCCGGACGAACCGGGCGGCTGCGTGATGAAATAAATTTCGGCAGTGATCTACTTCTTGGCCTTGGGCGCTGGCTTGGCCGCCGCTGCTTCTTCCAACGCGGCCTGGGCGGCTGCGAGGCGGGCGACCGGCACGCGGAACGGCGAGCAACTCACATAGCTCAAGCCGGTGCGATGGCAGAACTTGACGGTGTCGGGATCGCCACCTTGTTCGCCGCAGATGCCCAGCTTGATATCCGGACGGGTCTGGCGGCCTTTTTCCACCGCGATCTGCATCAACTGGCCCACGCCAGTCTGGTCCACCGTGGCGAACGGATTCTTCTTGAGAATGTCCAGTTCCTGGTATTTACCCAGAAATGATCCGGAATCGTCCCGGCTCATACCGAGGCACGTCTGCGTCAGATCGTTGGTGCCAAAGCTGAAGAATTCGGCGGTCTGGGCGATTTCGTCGGCGGTCAGCGCGCCACGCGGCACTTCGATCATCGTGCCCACCATATAGCTCAGCTTCACCTTCTTTTCCTTCATGACTTCCTGGGCCACGCGGTGCACCACTTCCACCTGCAGATCCAGTTCCCGTTTGAAACCGACGAGCGGGATCATGATCTCCGGCTTGCACTTGATACCAGCCTTTTGGGCCTCGGCCGCCGCCTCGAAGACGGCGCGCGCCTGCATTTCGCTGATCTCGGAATAAACGATGCCCAGGCGGCAGCCGCGGAAACCGAGCATGGGATTGAATTCGTGCAACTCGGCCACGCGTTTCTCGATGGTTTCCACCGCGATGCCCAGTTTCTTGGCCAGGTCAGCCTGCTGTTCCCGGGTCTGGGGCAGGAATTCGTGCAGCGGCGGATCCAGGAAACGGATGGTGGCGGGCAATCCTTTGAGTTCCTTGAAGATCCCCAGGAAATCCTCGCGCTGATAAGGCAGAACCTTGGCCAGGGCTTGCTTGCGGTCTTCCAGTTTCTCCGCGAGGATCATTTCCCGCATCGCGTCGATGCGGTCGCCTTCGAAGAACATGTGTTCCGTGCGGCAGAGGCCGATGCCGGAGGCGCCGAAGGCCACGGCATTGCGGGTCTGGGACGGGGTGTCGGCGTTGGTGCGCACCTGCATGCGGGTGGCCTTGCTGCACCAATCCATCAGTTTCTTGAAGTTCTGGTAAGTGCGGCTTTCCTTGGGATCCAGCGACTTTTCAACGAGCACTTGGATGACTTCGGACGGGGCGGTCTTGACTTCGCCAGCATACACTTCGCCAGCGGTGCCGTCGATGGAGAGGTATCCGCCTTCACTGCACTTGAACTCACCGACGCTGAGCGTTTTGGTATCGTAATCAATGTGGATGTCGCTCGCGCCGCAGACGCAGATTTTGCCCATTTGGCGGGCCACCAGCGCGGCGTGGGAGCTGACTCCCCCGCGGGCGGTCAGGATGCCTTCCGCGGCGATCATGCCGCGCAGATCTTCCGGAGAGGTTTCCAGGCGGACCAGCAGCACTTTCTCGCCCTTTTCGGCGGCGGCAACGGCCCGCTCTGCGTTGAAATAAACCCGGCCGCAGGCGGCGCCCGGACCGGCCGGCAAACCCCGTGCGATCAGCTTGGCCGACTTGACCGCCTTGCGATCGAACACCGGGGCCAGCACCTGGTCCAACTGGTCCGCGGGCACGCGCCGGACTGCGGTCTCCCAGTTGATCAGCTTCTCTTTTTCCATCTCCACTGCAAACCGCACCGCGGCCACGCCAGTGCGCTTGCCGTTGCGGGTCTGGAGCATGAACAGCACGCTGTTTTCGATGGTAAACTCAAAGTCCTGCACGTCCTTGAAATGGCTCTCCAAAGTCTTGCGGATCCGCTCCAGTTCATGGTAAGCGGAAGGCAGCACTTCCACGAGCTTGGCCACCGGCAGCGGAGTTCGCACCCCGGCCACCACATCCTCGCCCTGCGCGTTCATGAGGAATTCGCCGTAAAACACTTTTTCGCCGGAGGCGGGGTCGCGGGTGAACGCCACGCCCGAGCCGGAATTGTCGCCCATATTGCCGAACACCATGGCCTGTACATTGACGGCCGTGCCCCATTCGTGGGGGATGTTGTATTTGCGGCGATACACGATGGCGCGGTCATTCATCCAGGAACCGAACACGGCGCCCACCGCCCCTTTCAACTGATCCCACGGATTGGTGGGAAACGCCTTGCCGGAACGATCCTTGACCAGTTTCTTGAAGCGGACGACCAATTCCTGGAGGTCTTCCGCGGTCAGCTTGGTGTCTTCCACATTGTGGTCGTGATAGCGCTCTTCCTTCAGCCCGCCGATCACCGTTTCGAATGGCTCATGTTCCTCGTTGCCGGTTTTCTGCACCCCCATGACCACATCGCCATACATCTGGATGAACCGGCGATAGCAGTCCCAGGCGAAACGTTCATTGCCGCTGGCTTTGGCCAGGGCCAGGACGGTGTCGTCATTGAGCCCCAGGTTGAGGATGGTGTCCATCATACCCGGCATGGAATCGCGCGCTCCGGAACGTACCGACACCAGCAGCGGCTTATTCTTGTCGCCAAACTTCTTGCCCATGAGCTTCTCGATGAAGGCCACCCCACCTTCCATCTGGGCCGTTAAATCCTGGGGATAGGTCCGCTTATTGTCGTAGTAATAAGTGCAGACCTCAGTGGTGATGGTAAATCCCGGCGGAACCGGAAGTTCGATGCGGGTCATCTCCGCCAGGTTGGCGCCTTTGCCGCCCAGGAGGGCTTTCATGGTGCCATCGCCGTCGGCTTTTTTATTGCCAAACAAATAAACGTATTTGGGTGCTTTTGTCTTAGTTGCCATAAATTTTCCAAGCTCGATTCGTAATCAACTGAAAAGATTTCCTTAAATCGGGACGTGACTCTAACAAAGGCCCGGGAGGTGTCAACGTTGGATTAATTCAGGTTATTCCAAAAGGGCGGGCGGGCCCCTGGTCGGTTATGATCCGGGCAGACCGTTGCCCATCTCCTCCATTTTTTTCAATTTGCGTTTTTTATGGGGATTCCCGTGTTCTCCCCTGGGAATCCTCACCGGATTTCGCAACCAGGCCCGGGATTGCCATGCTGGCTGGGCTACCCCGGCCATGCTCCGCGGGGAGGGAGTCGACGGCGGCGAGTTGTCTTGTCAATCGGACGGCATCTGGTATCAAGAAGGCATGAGAAACGCACCGTCTGAATCGCTCCCCCGTGCGAAGCGTCCTGGCCGGCCGACTGCCGCTGGATGGTCCTGCACTACGCTGCCGGGATTGAGGATGGGCGGGTGGCGCGGCGGGTCCGCCTCGCTGGCCTTTACACTGATCGAACTGCTGGTGGTGATCGCCATCATCGCCATCCTGGCCTCCATGCTCCTGCCGGTCCTGGGCAAGGCCAAGCAGAAGGCCCAGCTATCCAACTGCCTTTCCAACCTGCGGCAATTGGGGATCGCCAACTCCCTGTATTTGAACGACAATACCGACAAGTTCCCCTTCACCCGGAGCGGTTGGCCGGTCCTGCCGTTTATCGAGGTGCTGAAAATGACCGATGTGTATATCAGCACGAACAACCGGGGTTTCTACAAATGCCCGGCAGACCGCGGGAAGGGTTGGAACTTCGAGATTTCCTCTGCCATTGGGCTGTCCACCAACCAACTGCCGTTCCCCTGCTCCTACGCCTATTACCAGCAATTTTACACCGATGACGCGGGATCAGCCCTGACCCAGCGCAAATCCACCGAGGTGAAATTCCCGACGCGCAAGGCGATGCGCGCCTGTTTCGCCAGCGTGCCGGGCAAATATTTCGATGTGGTTTCCGCCCAGGCGAGGAAAAACGGCGGGCACGGCGGCAAAGGAATGTCCCTGCTGTTCGTGGACGCGCACAGCCAGTTCCCCCAGTGGGGCCAGCTAAACCCCACCGGCTACAACGGCAGCGATCCGCAATATAATTTCGATTGGACCGCCGGCGGCTTGAAAGGGGCGGATCTGCACTAAGGAGCCGTCCGGAAGCAGCCTTTGCCATCGGGCTGGTTTTTTTGGCGACTGGCGGCGTTGTGCGCTCGCTACGGATCGCCCTGGATCTGCTCCTCGCGCGTGCCGTGCCCGCCACCAAAATTCCGGCGCCCTACGGGTATGGTTTATTTCCCAACCACTCCCAACCGGCGGTTTCAGGAGACCGGTTTGGGGGAGGCGCCGTCACCGAGCTTCTTTTCCAGGGCGGCCCGCCATTCGGCGCCGAGATCCTGGATGGTGCGCCCGGTCCGTTTTTTCCAGAACTCTTCATCGTATCGCCCTTCCCGGATGGTGGTATTCAACTGTAACAGCAGATCGCGGTCGCAAGTGTTGATCACCCAATTGAGGAAATTTGCCGTGATCCGGTAATTGCCGTCATATCGGGCGCGGGCCAGGTTGCGGCTGGTGATCTCGGCACCGTGGGAAGCCGGCTCGTAGAGATACCAGCGGATGTAATCCGTGAGGCCTTCGGTCAGCCACCCGGGCACCCGCCCGGCGGTGGGATTGCCTCGGCGCCCCCGCCCATATTGCTGCACGACATGCACCATTTCGTGGAGGATGGCCCCTTTGGCTTCGCCTTTCAGATTGCCACGGAACCACTGCGCGGCGCACCGGATCCGTGTACCACCGGTGGCCGCCACGCCCTGCATATCCTTGCTGAAGGTGATGCTGAATTTCCGTGGCGCCTCGAAGCCATCGCTGGGCAGTAACTGCACCAGGTTGGGATACCATTTCTGCACCATGGGGATGACTTCCTTTTCCACCCAATCCTGGAGGTCGGGCGTATCGGTGGTGTCGAGGGTGACCTCATATTTGCCGCCTTCGATGGGCACCGTCTGACGCCGGACTGGATTGGAAGAGACTTCCGTGGGCGCGGGAGTGCCACGGCCCCAAACGTCGATTTCGCTGTAAAAGGTGTTGCCAAAGCCATCGCCACTCTCGGTCCGGAAGATGTCCAGCAAAAGGTAGCGGAAGCGGCCCAGGACCCCCTCCGGATCATGGATGGAGACACCATATTGGCCGCCGGGTTCACCGGTCTTGGGCCGGGTATCCACTTGCGCGAGGCATTTCCAGCCGCACGTTCCGGGATCGGTCCCCCGCTGGACGCGGGCCACGAAATGGGTATCCCCCTCCTGCCCCGCATATAAGTTATAGACCTGCGGCCCGCGCGCGCCAGGGTGCCACGAATAGGTGTTGATCCGGCTGACATCGGTGGCTTCCCCCAGATCGATCAACAATCGACCGCCATCGGTGCCGGCGGTGAAAAAGAAATTATCCCCCGGCTGGTCCTCCTCAGTGGGCGCCCGGCCATCGTGCAGCACGTCCAGGTTCCCGCCATTGGCATCCCGGCGGCCATCCACCAGGATGAATTGGGCCTGGGTGGCGGGGTCGTTGCGGGCCGGCGCCGGAATGCCTGGGAAATGGAATTTGGCCGTGGCTTGGTCATTGGGATTGTGCCCAATGGCGATTTGGATGCCGCCCCAGGCGGACGTGGAGACGGCGGCAGCGAGCGCCGCGCAGACCAGGTTTCGGTTCATGATTTTCATAATTGGTTGGTGAAAAAAATTGCGCACTGCGGATTTGAAGGTCAAGGACGTTCCCCGATGCAGTATAAATTGTTTTCTGTGCGGATGAAAAGGCACCCCTGGGATGCCGCTGGGGAGGCCTGGCATTTGGGTTCCAGGGGGTTGCGGGCAATCACTTCAAACTCCGGCTGGGTATCCACCACGGTAGTATCCCCCTCCTCAGACAGGCAATACAGCCGGTTGCCGACCGCCACGGGGGAGGCGGAGTAATGCCCTTGGATCCGGTGGTTCCATATGATTTCACCCGTGTCCGCGTTCAGGCAGGCGAGGTTCCCTGACTCGTTCAGCACCAGCAGGCGCGCCTCAGCCAGGGTGAACGAACAAACCGTGGGCGTGTTTTTCTTCTGCTCCCAGGCAATGTGCGTGGCGGTGACATCGCCCCGGCCATCCGGCCGCATGGCCCGCAAAACCAGCGAATAGAAACCGGTGGTGGCATAAACCAAACCGCGGCCCACGACGACGGATGGCACCACGCCTTCACCCTGGCTGCGGATGGTCCAAATCAACTCCCCGGTCTGCAGATCGAATCCCTGGACCACATCGCCAGCCCCGCTGACCACCAGGTCCCGCCCGTTGACCGACACCAAACCAGGGGTGACATGGGCGATGCGGGAGAGACCGCGGTAAGTTTTCCAGCGCACCTTGCCGGTTTGCGTGTCGACGGCGAGCAGGAACGATTTATCCCACGGCTTCTGCCAGCCGACGGTTTTATCCTCCCCTTCGCTGCTGCCATCGAAGGGGATCACCAGGATATCCTTATAAACGCGGAGCGAAACACCCGGCCCGTGCTGGCCATAAAAATGAATGTCCTGGTTTACCCAACCGGGGGATCCATCGAGGTTCAACGCGGCCAGGCCGCCGTTGAAAGACATCACGTAAACTTTCCGGCCATCGGTCACCGGCGTGGGGGTGGCGAAGGAATTCTGGTTTTCCTTGCGGGTGGTTTTTTGCCGGAACACTTCCTTATCCCACTGCACTTTGCCCGTTCTGCGGTCCAGGCAGATCAACCTCAAGGAGGCCCCTTCTTCAACGGCGGTGGTAAGCAAAAACCGGTCCTCGTAAACAATGGGGGAAGACCAGCCCAGCCCCGGAATCCCGGCTTTCCAGAGCACATTGGAAGTGGCAGTCCAATGCACCGGAAGCCCGGTTTCAGAAGAATTGCCCTGTCCGGTTGGGCCCCGGAAACCGGGCCAATTTTCGCCGTGCGCCACGCTGGCAACATGGATCAAAAGCCAGCCAGCAAAGATCAGTCCTGATAACTTCATCGCCCCAGTATGGGGAAACTCCACGGAATGGGAAGCCGGTTCCGTGCCGGCCTGGCACCACACCGGCAGCCTGGTTGGCGAAAACCAATGCGCCCAACAGAACTGAGGTCCGGATTTAAACGCCCTTTGCCCTTGGATTTTTCGTAAAAACCGCGATCAAGCGTTTGCAATACAACAGGTTAAGCGTGAGCAGTTCGTTTCATTTGTAGCCATGCATTATGGCTGAGGAAACCCTAATGATTGAGATGATGGCAACCAAAATCCGATTACGTGAAGAATAGTAATAATTAACAGTCTAGGAATGAGTTCCACGGACCTATAGCGTTTGGCGGTCTATTGCCTTGGCCGTTACTGCACAATGCTCGTGGAAATCACCACTTCTGCGGGAGAGACCATCCCAAAACTTATTAAGAAGTCCCGAGCTTATGCAGCTTCACGTCAGGGTTACTCGTTGTATCGATGTCCAGGAACCGTGCATGCGGGCTCTTGTCCGAGGACATTCAGAGTGTATTGGCCACCCGCCGGACAGACCGGCGCAGCCTTTATATAATGGGGAACTAGATCCGGAAGGGTGATTAAATCACCTATTTTTTTATGGTTTTCCAAGGCCCATATTTCTTTCGCCCCTTCCAACTGCCGCAGGTTGGCACGACAGGAATTCCGCATGGCTGTGGTCGCATCCGGTGGGGCCTGCCGCCGAGGTGTCGCGGAATTATCCTCCTTCGACTTTCGCGAAACCATCGGAACAATAATCATCAGCTTATGCCCCTGGTATAGCAGCATTTTGTGCCGCCCCGCTTCGGTGGGGCACGTTACCAGGTAACAGCGGTTGGTATTTTGCGGGTTCGAGGAGATGATTTGGTAAAGTTGGCGATCTCGCTGGAGCGGATCGGATATGTTTTCCCGCCGAATCTCGACCGGCAATCTCGAAAAACCTCCAAACGTGGAGTAAAGGCCCCTGAAATCTTCATAACTGATATCATTAGGATCCAACACCAGTTGCCCTGGGCCGCCAAGAAGACCAGTGAGACCGATGCCCCGCAAGTTACCGTCCATAGCCAGGTAATGCCCGTATAGATCAATATTGGTTCCCAGCGGCAAATCAGGCCGTGTAATCCGCGGCGGAAATCCGGTCATCAGGAGTAACCTGCCCGATTTTTGCCCGAAGGATTGAGGCCTGTTTGGCATCACAACCATTCTTTTCGGGCCGAAGAAATTATGTTCCGAAAGGACAAAGCGCATTTTTCTTTCCAGGGTGTTCTCAGGGAGCACCAGTTCATAGATACGGTCGAGCGGGGAGGAGTTGGATCCTGGTTTGCCCGTTTTGGATTCGTTCACCACCGTGGTGTTCAAAACCATTTTTAGCACGACTGGCACCTTGTTTATGGTGGGGCCAGCACGAGTCACCACATCGCCATACTCATTAAGGACCGCCGGCCGATTATCAAACTGGATTTCCGCCTGGCCATCGCCTGCGGCTGGAACCATACCCTGGATATGGATGGACCCAATTTGGCGGTACGGGGAGGCGTTACCCAGCTCGATGAAATTCGGGTAGTATTCGGTTTCGACATCAAACTCAAGCTTGCCATCCGAGGGCTTGCCTTCGGCGGCCCCAATTCGAATGGCCACCACTAATGAAATCAACCAGGTGTGGTAAAGGCGCGCTTTGATATAAGCAGTGAACCTAAACCGTATGCTGACCAGACAGTGAACGTGGTTAAGGTTTTTCATAGCCATGACCTTCGTACGTTTTCATTTTTCCAAATCCGATTCGCTCGAATGGCCACCCAACCAGAGGGTTACCGATCCACCGCCGGCCACGGCAACCATGCTGCCATCCGGCGAAAATACCGCATGGGAGACCCATTTCACTGGCAGCGAGAGCAATTCCAGTCCACTTTCAGCATCCCAAATCCGGACTGCGTCTGAGTCGCCACTGAGAATGCGGCGGCCATCGGGAGAAAAAGCCACAGAAGTGGGCGGATTACTATGGCCACGCAGAACGCGGATTGAGCGGCCAGTAGCTAATTCCCATACACGGAGCGCGAAATCGCTGTGACCCGCCACCAGGGTATTTCCGTCCGGGGAGAAAGCAAACTTATCAATACGCTCTTGTCTGCCAGGGGTTATGGTTAGCCGCTCCTTGCCATCGGCCAGACCCCACACTTTCAGCGAACCGGAATGATCGGAGATGCCTCCCCACTGCCCATCCAGCGAAATGGCCATGTGTTTAATATAGACCTGATTGGTTGTGACTAAGAGCTCCTGCCCATTGCCAGCATTCCATACTTTGACAAGGCCATTTATTCCGGCCGCCACAATCCGATTGCCATCCGGCGATAGGACCAGCGATGCCACATGAGATTGGTTAGCAACCATCGAGCGCAGCACATTCGTCCGGATTGGATCCCAGATTTTAATGGAGCTATCGGAAGATCCCGAAACCAACAGACATCCTCCCAATAAATATCCGAGTCCCGTGATCATGGAGGTATGCCCCTTCAAAGTTGCGACCTGCTTGCCACTCCGAATTTCCCAAATCTGGATTCCCCCTTCCAAGCCGCCAACCGCCAATTTCTCTCCATCCGGCGAAAAGGCCAGTTGCCCCGGACGATCGGCTGACAACTCAATCCGGTCCGGACTGGGCGAGAGGTTCCAAAGCTTGGCTTGGCCCTCCATGCAGCCCGATACGAACTGGCGGCCATTCGGAGAAAAGGCTACCGCATTGATGGCACGGGAGTGGCCTTTCCTACAAGCCACTTCCTCGCCCGTTTCCAAATTCATTATCCTGACTTTGCCGTCCACGCCGCCAATCACGACCAACTGACCATCAGGGGACACTCCCACGCTCTTAACATTTTCAAGTCCCTTGAAAGTGCGCAGAGCCTGGCCGGTTTTAACGTCCCAAACCGTGGTGTCACACCGGTCTCCGACAGTAATCAATTTGGATCCATCGGGCGTAAAGGCGAGCGATTCATACAGGCCAAATTTGTCCTGGGTGGAGAATACCAGCAGTACCCGCCCATCTCTGGCGTCATGCAATTTCAATTGGGCGCCATAATCTCCCACCGCAATCGTACGTCCATCGGGCGAAAAGGCTGCCCCGTGAACTGCGCGCGAACGCGCCTCTGTAAACCCGCCGCTTTTAAATGAATATAGGTCCTTGCCACTTTCGAGGTCCCAAAGAATAACCAAGCCGTCATTATCCCCACTGAGCACACGCTTGCTGTCTGGAGAAAAAACCGCCAACACCACTCGATTGCCATGCCTTAGCTTCTTCGGCATGCGGAAAGCCGTGGCCTCCAACCAATCTCTGGATTCAAGCTCGGGAAAGGTCCGAACCATTTGGCCTGAATTGGCATCCCATAGCCTCGCATAAAACTCATCCCCACTGGTGAGGACCCATTGGCCATCGGGCGACCAAGCCACGCACCAAACACCATGCGGTTCCGCATTGGCAAAAACCCCATCATATTTGGCCGCGGTTTGGTTGAGATACTTGCGCGTTTCGTCCACCCCACTGAGCGATAAGAGCACGCGCTTGGTTTTTACATCCCAGATTTTGGCGGTGGCATCGCCACTACCAGTGACCAACCGGGTGCCATCCGGTGAAAACGCGGCGGAGGTTACCCAGCGGGTATGGCCTTTGAGGGGCATCGCGTCGCTATTGAATCGGTTATGCCAGAAATACCATTCGAACCCGCGATCCGGATAGCTGCTGGTATTTTCCAACGCCAGTTGCACCCGGTATGGCTCTTTCGCCTCCCAGCCCAATTGCGCTTGGGCCATCTCCGCCGCATACCGGCATCGCTGCGTTTCCGAAGGTATTGACTCTCCAGCCTGGACCACTCCAACGCAGCCGATGATTAGAATTACCATCCATCTTCGAACCATGCTTCAAGCTCCTTCCAGCTCGATGATCGGTCAAGCTTGTTGATCGTGTCTGTAGTCCTGCCTGCGGTTTGCTTCCCACGGGTGTTTACTCCGCGGTTGCCATTGGCTCTTAGTTCGGCTGGTTCGGCCTGCCGGGAACTTTAACCCCTTCAGCCCTGAATCATGTCCGGCATACAAAAAACGGGCCCCGGGCACGGCCGGGTGCGCTAAATCACAAAATCCGTGTATTCGAGATGGATTGCTTGCTGCGGGGCATTGAGCATCCCGGCGGCAATGGTGGCATTGGTGCCCGGTTCGATCAGGATGAACGATCCCGTCAGCCGGTTCAGCGCATAGCCGTCGTAAACCAGCGGCCGGGAGGTCTTGAGCTGGATCTCACCAATGTCGTTCATGGCCAGCTCCTGGGGCTCGGGCTCCGGCTCGAAAGTGGTCATGTTCACGCGGCTCTTGATAGCCGTCACCATGGCCTGGACCGTGGAAGTGGTGTGTTTCAAGAGGTATTTCTTGCCCCGCAACAGCGCGCGCGGGTGCATCCAGCACACTTTGGCCTGCAACTCATCCCCCGCCCCGGGCAGGTTTTCCGGGCCGATGAGCATATCGCCGCGGCTCACATCGATATCATCCTGCAATTCGATCGTGACCGATTGCGGGCAGAAAGCCTCCTCCAGCGGCCCGTCGAGGGTCCAGATGCGCTTCACCGTGCTCACCTGCCCGCTGGGCAGCACCATTACTTTCTGACCGGCTCTCACGATGCCGCCCGCCACCTGGCCGCTATAGCCCCGGAAATCGTGCAACTGGGGATCGGACGGGTTGTTCGGCCGGTTGACCCACTGCACGGGAAAACGGAAGCCACTGAGGTTCCAATCGCTGCCGATGTGCACACTTTCCAGGTGCCCCAGCAGCGTGGGGCCGGAAAACCACGGCGTGTGCCGCGAGGTCTCCACCACGTTGTCCCCGTTGAGCGCGCTGAGCGGGATGAATTTAACATCCTTGATGTCCAACCGGGGCAGGAATTGCTCGAACTGGCTGCGGATTTCGATGAACCGCTCCTCGCGCCAGTCCACCAAGTCTATCTTATTGACCGCCACGATCAAGTGCGGGATGCGCAGCAGCGAGGCAATGCAAGTGTGCCGGCGACTCTGCTCGATAACCCCCTGGCGGGCATCCACCAGCACAATGGCCAGGTTGGCGGAAGAGGCTCCCGTCACCATGTTGCGGGTGTATTGCACATGGCCCGGGGTGTCGGAAATGATGAACTTGCGGCGGGGCGTGGCGAAATAGCGGTAGGCCACATCGATCGTGATGCCCTGCTCGCGCTCAGCCCGGAGGCCATCGGTCAGGTTGGCGAGGTTGATTTGTCCCTTGCCGGTGATGTCGGCGGAACGTTCCAGGGCCTCGAGCTGGTCCTCCATCAACGATTTGGAGTCGTAAAGCAGGCGGCCGATGAGGGTGGACTTCCCATCATCCACGGAGCCGCAGGTGTTGAAACGCAGGATATCGATCGGGTGATTGGCGGGCACTGACATAATGATGCTGGTATTAAATTGAGGGGCGGGGCTTAAAAATAACCGGCTTTCTTGCGGTCTTCCATGGCGGCTTCCGAGGATTTGTCATCCGCTCGCGAGCCGCGTTCCGTGACTCGGGCCGCGGCGATTTCGGTGATGATGTCGTCCACGTTGTCCGCGCGGCTCTCCACCATCCCGGTGCTGATGATGTCGCCGATGGTGCGCACCCGCACGACCAGTTCGTGGATTTCCTCGTTGGGCTTCAGGGGCAACAGATCCGTCACCGGCAGCCACTGTCCGTGGCGCCGGACACATTTCCGCCGGTGGCTGAAATAAATGGTGGGGACTTCGAGCTGCTCCCGCCGGATGTATTCCCAGACATCCTGCTCGGTCCAATTGCTGAGGGGAAAGACGCGCATGTTTTCCCCGGGATTGAGCCGGGCGTTGTATAGGTTCCAGATCTCCGGCCGCTGGTTCTTGGGATCCCACTGGCCAAAGCTGTCGCGGAAGCTGAAGAACCGCTCCTTGGCGCGGGCTTTTTCCTCATCCCGGCGGGCGCCGCCAATGCAGCAGTCGAAGCGGAACTCCTCGATCGCCGCCAGCAGCGTGGGGATCTGCAACCGGTTGCGGCTGACCTCCCCCGGGGCGGGCACGGCGATCCCCTGCCGGATCGCATCCTCGACTTTCCGGATGATCAGCCGGGCGCCGAGCTGGGCGGCCCGGCGGTCGCGGAAATCATTCAGCTCGGGGAAATGATGGCCGGTGTCCACATTCAGGAACGGCATGGGGATGTCGGAGGGCCGGAACGCCTTTTCCGCCAGGCGCAACAGGCAAATGGAATCCTTGCCGCCGGAAAACATCAGCGCCGGGCGTTCAAATTCGGCCGCCACTTCGCGCATTACATGAATGGCTTCCGTTTCGAGGTATTGCAGATGATCGAGGTAATAGTTGCTCATGTTTATTTCGAATCGAATGCCGCGCTTAGGAATGGTGCTTGCCCGCCCCCCAGGCGGCGTGCAGGCCGCATTCACGTTTCTCATCCGCCTTGGCGGGATCAAAGTAATCCCATTCATTGGGCAGCTGATGTTGGGCCAGGTAAGAATCCATCTCCGCATCGCCAAGGTTCAATACGGGGCTGACTTTCAAGGTTCCAAAGTTGGCATCCCAGCCCACAATATCCAGCCCGGCCCGGCCGGGATTCTGGACTTTGCGCAGGGCGGTGATCCAAACCGCCGGCGCCAGTTCCCGCATGCCGCGCTGGAATGGCTCCAGCTTCATCAAACGGCTGAATTCCCGGAGGCCGGCTTCGTCGTCCGGCGTGGGAAGGGCCCCGTGGATGGCGTCCCGGTGGGCGGCCGTCAGGCGGGGCAAATAAGGGTGGACATTCAATTTCAGTTGCGCCCGGAGTTGCTCGGCGTGCCGATAGGTGGCGGGGCGGTTATAGCCGTGGTCCACCCACAGCACCGGGATGTCCGGCTGCGCCTGGACGCACAGGTGCAGGATTACTGCCTCGTAGGGCCGGAAATTCGTGGACACGATGGCCCTGCCCGGAGCCTGGGCGATCGCCCACCGGGTGATTTCGGCGGCCGTCTGGGAACTGAGTTGCCGGTTCCATTGTGCTATTTGTTCAGTGGTCATGCTCGATTAACAATAACAGTTCGCATTTTAAATCGAATAGTCGCTGGCGAAAACGCGCAAATTGCGCAGCTCCACGAATACCGTTTCGCCCGGACGGGGCAGGAATTGGCGTTCCTCTTCCTGGGTCAGCTGGACCTCCAGCAGTTCGCCATCCTCCTGCCGCAGCTCCACCCGCACATAAGGACCCAGCGCGCTGAGCTGCACGATGGTGGCCGACATGCTCGCCTCGCTGCTCGCCTGCCGACTCAGCTTGATGTCGTGGGGCCGCACAAAAGCCAGCGCCGGCGCATCCAGCGTTTCGGGATGGTCCGGCGCCTGGAAATTCGCCGAGCCGATCTGAACCCGTCCGCTATTGAGCCGCCCGCGGAACAGGTTCACATTGCCCAAAAAGTCATATACAAACGGGTTGGCTGGCTGGTCGTAAACTTCCTTCGGGGTGCCCACCTGCTCGATGCGGCCGTGATTCATCACCACCACCCGGTCGGCCACCTCCAAGGCCTCGTCCTGGTCATGCGTCACAAACAGGCTGGTGACATGGATCTCATCGTGGAGCCGCCGGAGCCACCGGCGCAGTTCCTTGCGGACCTTGGCATCCAGCGCGCCAAAGGGCTCATCCAGCAGCAGCACCCGCGGCTCGACGGCCAGCGACCGCGCCAGCGCCACCCGCTGCCGCTGCCCGCCGGAGAGCTGGCTCGGATAACGGCCCGCCAGCCCTTCCAGCTGGATCAACCGCAACAACTCGGTGACCTTCTCGATGATTTTGGCTTCGGTGGGCCGGCGGTTCCGCGGACGCACCCGCAAGCCGAAGGCGATGTTCTCGAACACCGTCAGGTGCCGGAACAAGGCGTAATGCTGAAACACAAATCCCACCTGCCGCTGCTGGGCTCCCTGGCCGGTCACATCCTCCCCGTGGAATACCACCTCCCCCGACCCGGGATCGGGGAATTCCAGGCCGGCAATGATGCGCAACAAAGTGGTTTTGCCCGATCCGGACGGGCCCAACAAGGCCATGAGCTCGCCCGATTTGACCTCCAGGCTGACCCCTTGCAGGGCTTGGAAACTTTCAAAAGTTTTGCTGATATTGCGGATTTCAATGCTCATGAGGTGGGGCGCTGGACGGGATGCTTGTGGCGCAGGGCGGAGGCATGCTGGCTTTCCACCAGGGTCTTGATTCCCAAGGTGACCAAGGCCAGCATCGCCAGCAGGGAGGCCACGGCGAAAGCCGCCACAAAATTGTATTCGTTATACAGGATCTCGATTTGCAAAGGCATCGTGTTGGTCAGCCCGCTGATATGGCCGGACACCACCGACACCGCGCCGAATTCCCCCATCGCCCGCGCGTTGCACAAGATAACGCCATAGACCAGGCCCCATTTGATATTGGGCAGGGTGACGCGCCAAAAAGTTTTCCAGCCGCTCGCGCCCAGCACCGTGGCCGCCTCCTCCTCATCCCGCCCCTGGCTTTGCATGAGCGGAATCAGCTCACGGGCGACAAACGGGAAGGTCACGAACACGCTCGCCAACACAATCCCGGGCACCGCGAAAATGATCTTGATCTCCTGTTCATCCAGCCAGGCCCCAAACCAGCCTTGCCGTCCAAAAAGCAGCACAAACATCAATCCGGCGATCACCGGCGAAACCGAAAATGGCAGGTCGATCAGGGTGAGCAACAGGTTTTTTCCCCGAAAATCGAACTTGGCGATCGCCCACGCCGCCATCACCCCAAATACCAGATTCAGCGGCACCGCGATGACGGCGGTCAGCAGCGTGAGGCAGATCGCCGATTGGGTCGAAGGCGTCAGGAAAGCCTGCCAATAAGCCTCCCACCCCTTATGAAACGCGTTCACAAAAACCGCCACCAGCGGCACGAATAAGAACAGCGCCAGGAAACTGAGCGCCCCCCCAATCAGCAACCAGCGCAGCCAGCGGGGCTCCGCGCTGGGATGCCGGGGCACCGGCCGGATCTTGGTTTCGCTGGCTGTTTGCAGGCTGCTCATGCGGGATGGTAATTATAGGAAACGGTGGCTGCGGGCCTGGTTCCAGTTGATTAAAAACAACAGCGCGAACGAAACCAACAGCATTACCACGGCGATGGCGGTGGCTCCCGCGTAGTCATATTGTTCCAGCTTGGTGATGATCAGGAGCGAGCT
The DNA here is from genome assembly GCA_903845125.1 of uncultured Verrucomicrobiota bacterium. GTDB lineage: Bacteria > Verrucomicrobiota > Verrucomicrobiia > Limisphaerales > UBA1319 > CAIMWS01. The sequence goes on along the minus strand of CAIMWS010000258.1, from coordinate 15,841 downwards.
GATTTCCGTGCGCATGGGCATATTGCCTGAAATGAACACCACCGATCCATACTCCCCCAGCGCCCGTGCGAAAGCCAGGGCGAAGCCCGTTTGCAGCGCCGGCCGCAGTATTGGGAAGATGACCCGCCAGAGGATCTGCCAGCGGCTGGCTCCCAGGCTTGCCGCCGCCTCCTCCAGGTCCGTATTCAGATCTTCAATGACGGGCTGCACCGTCCGCACCACAAACGGCAAACCGATGAAGGTCAAGGCCACCCACACCCCCAGCGGGGTAAAGGCCACTTTGATGCCCACCCGCTCCAGGATTTGCCCGATCCAGCCATGTGAGGAATAGACGGCGGCAAGCGAAATGCCCGCCACTGCCGTTGGCAAAGCAAAAGGCAGATCCACCAGGGCATCCACGATGCGCTTTCCGGGGAAATGATACCGGACCAACACCCAGGCCACCACCAATCCGAATGCGGAATTGACCAGCGCTGCCAGCAGCGACATGCCAAAAGTGAGCTTGTAGGAGGCCAATACCCGGGGAGCCGTGGCCGCTTCCCAAAAATGCTGCCACCCGTTGGTGGCCGATTTGAGAAACACCGCCGACAGTGGGATCAGTACTACCAAGCTTAAATACAGCAGGCTATACCCCAAGGTCAGCTTGAAGCCGGGCAAAACGCTGCGTTGTTTAAGCCGAAATATCATTAATCCAACAACTCCAGTTCCAATTAGCCGTCTACTCTGATGCGGTTCAATGGTTAGTCCACCCAAAGAGATTCCTGATGCATTTCTCAACCTCGCCCGGGGCTGATGAACTCATGGCCCAAGCCCAGGCTACAAGTCATTGGAAAAACCCTCAAACCTCCAGAAGCAAACGAATCCCAATGGCGTATCCAAGTTGCACCGGGCCAACCCAACCCGGCCACCACCCGGTCGTCACCCTTCCGCACTTGTCACAATTTTAGCGGTTATCATCGTTCTTACTGTTTAATACGACCACTTGAATCGTATATTACCATTGTTCGTCTACCGGTCAAATTTTTTGTCGGTTTTAAATCCAATAATTACCCGGTCTTATAATGGCAAACCCTCGCATTAAATCCGGTTGGACGCCGCCTGGTTTCGGAGCTGGTTCTTCAAATGGTGGAGAATTTCAATGCCAAAGGGCGGTGCCTTCCTGCGTGCGGTTGGAAGGTAATCGCAACGAGCCACGCTCCCAGCTCCGCCGTGCCCCGGCATGAAAGATGGGAAACATTGCGCCGCAGGGTTTTGCGTCATCCGCGCCGTGAGTCACGAGTCCCGATCGCATCGGGAAACGTGGCGAATGGCGAAGGCTTTGCCAAAAAAATCCCGCCAGCACGACGGCGCCCATTGTTTGGGCTCGGTTCAGGCGGCTTGTCCTTGGGCCAGGTTTTTTTGTTCCAGCAGGCGGAGCAAGCGGCCGAGCAATTGCCCGGAATTAATCAGCCAGCGGGGCTGACACAGCAGGTCCTTGCGGGCGGTGCTCCATAGGCGATGGATGACCACCGGGCGGGGAATGAATGGAATCAGTTCGCAAAGCATCGCCAGGTATTCATCAAAGTTGGGCAGCGGAAAGGGCGATTTCTGGTAAAGTTCGGATAACGGCGTGTCTTTGACCACCTGCAGGTGGTGCAATTTCAGATGGCCAATGCCCGATTCGACCACTTGTTGAACGCTCCGCCGCATGTCGCTCATGGATTCCCCGGGGATGCCCAGGATGAGGTGGGCGCCAAGTTCGAAGCGGGGATGCCCTTTCACCAAGGCGGCCGTTTCCACAAAATCACGCAACGTGTGGTTCCGGTTCAGGAAGCGCAAGGTATCCTCCCGGGCGGACTGCAAACCCAACTCGATGATGACCGGCTTGTCCGGCGCGCACTGGAGGGCATCCCGCAACCGACGCAGGCCCGCATCCGTCACCTGGTCCGGCCGGGTGCTAATGGCCAGGCCGGCACAATCCGGATCCCGGAGCGGAATGGCTGCCTGTTCCACCAAGGCATCAAAGTTGCCTGCGGTGGAAGTTTCCTGCTGGAAACATCCGAAGAACAATTGGGTATCCAACGTGCGGAGATAAGCCTTGCCACCCGCCAACTGCGCCGCCACCGGATCCCCCTCCTGGAGATAAGTGGGGCGGAAGCTACTCGCCGAGCAATAAATGCAGCCACCCAGGTCGCGGTTGGGGCACCGGATGCCCGTGCTAAGGATGATCTTCCCCACCCACCGCCCCCAACGCCGCCGGGCGTAATCGCGGAACAGGTTCAAACGGGGTTTGGCGTTCATGTTCCCGGCGGCTCGCCGGCGGTGCTGCGTGAAAGGCTCCGCACCTCGCCCTCCGCCTGGCTCCAGATCATCCGTGATTCAAGCTCGCCTTTGCGGGCGAGTCGGAACTCCGCCGGCAGGGTCCGCCGGAACAATTTGCTGTCGTGGATGCCCTCTCCGTCACAACCCAGGAGCTGGGCATAGGCCTTGTACATCCTGGGCCTGCCGATGAGCCGCACGGAACCGGGAACACAGGGTGGAACCGGGCGCTTATCCAAGACCAGGCAGCTCAAAGGCAGGCTCCGCAAATCGATCCCTTCCAGGGCTGCAAAACGGGACCAATCGCCATCCATGAACACCTCCGGTGGCGGGTCGGCGAAATGATGGCACCAATGGTCGCTGCAATCAGGATGCAGCAAACCACAGGCCTGCTGGTGGGTACAGGGCGCGGCCACCTGGAACTCGTCGATCAAACGGTCGCGCAAACCCATCAGCACCCGGGAAGGGACGAAAGCGCCGGGCTCCACCCAGAGGATGGTAGTGGCCTGCCTGGCCCATTCCACAAGCTGGTTGATCTGTTGCGGCGTTAGTTCGGTCAGCACATGGCTGATCACCAGATTGAGTCCGGCGGTCGCTTCCCCCTCGCCCTGGCCCGAGCCAACCGCCAGCCCGGGATATTTCTGGCGGGCTTTGCGGACGGCGTATTGCATGGCCAGCGGGGAGCGGTCCCACACGATCAACCGGCTGAAACCGGCGGTGCCAAAATGGTCGAGGAAGGCCCGGCTCGCCACCCCGCTGCCACAACCCCAGTCCAGCACCGCCCCCGGTGCGGGACGCCACTGGCGACTTTTCAAATCCTCCAGTACGAAATCCCACTTCCAGCCGATGCGCTGGGCAAACGTCTGGTCGTAGCTTTCCAGGTCGCTTTCCGTTTTCCAATAGTCAGCCTGGCTGGGATCACCTCGCAGGAAAACCGAACGCATCCTTTCCAGCGTTTTCCAATCGATCTTTTCCCAGCTCACGCCCAGCCTCGCCTTTCAATTACTCTGTTTTTCATCGCCATCGTTCCTTCCGCAACCCGCCGGTTGGACTTCGCCGAACCGGGTTGCCAGGACCGCTCAACTGCCCAACAACGGGTCCAGCGCATGATGAACGATGCCGAAGAATTGCTTCAACTTCAAAATGGCTTCGCGCGCCTCTTCCGCTTGAAACGGCTCCCGGTAGCGGATGGCGGAAATCATCAGGTTTTTCGGGGTGTGCCCCGTGTCGATGAATTCAAACACCTTGGTGCGATAGCCCGCCCATTCCAGGTAAAGCGAGCGCAGACCGTCTGTGAGCCACTCCGCCAGCCGTTCCTCCATGATGCCGTGCCGCAGGAGCGGGGCCAGCGGCTCCGGGCGCTGCATCTGTGGCCGGGCCTCCTGATGGCAGCACGGAGCGACCACGATCAGCCTGGCCCCCAGGGCGATACCGCGCCGGATGGCGTCATCCGTGGCAGTATTGCACGCGTGCAGGGCAATCAACGCATCCAGGGGCGGCAAAGGCGCCTCCTGGATGGCGCCGGTGACGAATTCCAAGCCGTCGGCGGCGATCGCCCGGGCGGCGCGATTGCCCGCCGCCGCCAAAGCCTCCCGCTGTTCCACACCCATTACCCGTACTGGCCATTGGAACACCCGCCGGAACAGGTGCCAGGCGCCGAAGGTCAAATAAGCCTTGCCGCAGCCCATGTCCGCCAGGGTCAGCTTTGGCACCGCAGCCGGCTCCAGCCAGCCGCATTCCCGCACCAGGTGCGTGAGGATCTCCAGGTAGCGATTGACCTGGTGGAACTTATCCGTTTTACCGGGCAGCACCCGGCCCTCGGCGTTCAGGATGCCCAAGGCCTTCATCCAATCCCCCGCGGTGTCATCCAGGATGGTCTCCCGCCGCTCATCATGCACCCGGGAGGGCACGGTGGTTTGGGCGGGCTTATGGCCCACCAGGCGGGCTGCGCCGCCATCCTGGACCGTCAATTGCCAGTCTTTGGCCGTGGTCCCCAGCCAGGCGTTGCCAAACGGGTGGCCCAGGTTTTCCCGGATCCACGACAGGCCCTCCGCCACCGGGTGGTTGCGGGTTTCGGTCTGGCTCCCCTGCTGGACGGTGACGGACAATTGGTTTTGGCCTTTCAACTGCACCAGCCGGGCTTCCGCCCGTGAATCACGGTCCGCCCCTTCCATTTTGGCCCGCCGCGGGGTGAGCCGCAACCGGACGAACGTGCCACGCTCCAGGCTCTCCTGGAGCCTGGCAAAAAAAAGTTCAAAAGGGGTTCCCATTTTTTACTATTTGCCGGCCATGGACTGGAGTTGTTCAAAAACCAAATTTTGCACCGCGGGAGAAAAGTGATGGTAGTCCTCTGGCGCAAAAAAGGCGAGCTTGGACCGGCTTTTCAGGAATTCGTAAACCTTCCCGGCTTCGTTGACGCTTTGGGCAACCTCGCCGGCGCTGGCCTGGTAATCAATGCGCGGGGCCACCACCAGCAGCGGCCGCGGAGCGATCAAGGCCAGCACCTCATGGTAATCATACGGCACGCAGGCTTCCCGACCCACGAAAGCCCCCAACCGCGGCTGCAGCGGCAACCATTGCGACCAGCGGGCCAGCCCGCCAGTCCCTTTGGCAGCCGCATCCAGCCGCATGGGGGTGAAACCGCCCACGGACACCGCCCCCGCGATGCGCTCATCCAGCGCGGCGGCATGCAGCGCCGCCATGGCGCCAGTTCCGTAGCCCAGCACAAATATCCGCCGGGCATCGAGATAGTTCACCTGGGCCAGGGCATCCACCGCCGCCAGCACATCCTGCACGGTTTTCCCCAGCAGCGACCAATGGGGATACCGCTGATAAAAGTGCTGCGCTTCCAGGATCCGGCTGCCGTTGCCGATCTGGTCGAAGGCGAACACCGCAAATCCGCGCCGCACCAGGGCCAGGTGAGGCGCTTCTCCCTGGGTAAAAACCGGATTATACCCCGTGGCGGACGATAAGGGATGCAGCCAGATCACCGTGGCGAACTTGACCTCCGGTTTGAACAGGTTTTTGGCGAGGTAGAGATCGCCCGGCACATGGTTCCCGATGTTGACGCTCTGTTTGACGATGTCCTGAAACGGCCCGGCCCGGTTCAGCAGTGCCGCCGTGGACTCCGGCTCGGCGCCGGAAATCCCCCCCGCGTCGCGGCATTGCGCCGGGGCGTTGCCCAAGCCCCAGGCCACCCGCTGGCGGATCTCCTGCGCCTTGCCTTTCCAAGTGTCCAAATCCACGATGGGATTCCCCCCCGGCGTGGCCAACAAACCCTCCAGGCCGGCTTTGGGGAATTGGAAAGGATCGATCTGCTCGCCGCTGGCTTTCTGCCAATCGGCCAGGGTGGGATACACTGGCGTGAAGGCAAACGTCTGGCTCCGGCGGCCGAATTTGGTGTCCAGCCAGTCCAGGTAAGCTTCGAGGTCCTCCGGGGTCACCGCGTGGCCGCCCGGCCGGTAGCGAACATTCAGCGCCTGCCCCGCCCCGAGCCAGGCGTAAATCCGTTGCGCGGTATAATACGTCTGCTCCACCGCCCAGGCACTCTCGGCGGGGTCGTTCAAAGCGGTGGATATCAGGCACGGCCGCGGCGCGATGCAGGCGATGGCTTCATGTTGATCGACCGGCAGCTTGTTTTCCCGGCCGGCGAAAAACCGCAGCCGCGGGTGGAACCAATCCGGCCAGGCCCGGGTCACCAGTTCGATGCCCTCTCCGGACTGGGCTTCGGAAAAGAGCCGCCAACTGCAGGCGCCGCCCGTTCCCGAACTGCTGGAGATCACCGCCGAGAACCGTTCATCCAGCGCCGCCGCGATCAGGCTGGCCTTCCCGTTCTGGGCATGGCCCGCCAATGCCACACGGGTGCGATCCACCATGGCCAGCGTCAGCACGTAATCCAGGCACCGGCTGGCGGCCCAGGCGCGGCGGGCCAGCCTGCCCCAGTCCTGCTTGGGATAAAGGGCGGGAAAGGCCTCCGTGTCATCGCGTGAATCTGCCGCTGCATACACGCAGCCGAGGTAGCCACGGTTGGCGGCTAGCCGTGCCCAGGCCACATGGTTGTCCTGGGTCATGAATACGGGGAACGGTCCATTGCCGGGGGGGATCATCAACGCAATCAACAGGCGGGCTTTGTTTTCCGGGCCGAATTCCAGCATCACAAACTTGCGTGTGACGCCGCCTTGAGTGCTGGTCCGGGCCTCCGCGGCGCGCACATTGCCGGGCGCCGGTGGCGCCTGGCCCCAGATCAGATACTGAAAGAGGTTGAGCAATTCCTGCCGGCGGGAGGGCCATTGGGCCACGGCCTGCACCGGGCTGCCATTCGCAAACTCGAGTGCCTCCGGCAAGCCGGCCCGGCCCGGCATCAGGTCAAAATCCGGAGGCAATTCACCGCTGGCTTTCAGCCATTGCTCCCACGGCTCCGAGGCGGGCAGCACCCGGATCAACTGCTGCATCAAGGCCGCGCGCGCGACCAGGAACTGGCTGGTGGGAGGCAGCGTGGGGCCAAGGGGGACGGGCGCGGGGGTCTGTATCGTTTGTGCCTGCGTGGCCCGGCAAAATACAACCCCGATGCATAAGAGCTTGAAAATATTCATGACCAACGATCCGGAAAAGACCTTAACCCCATGGTGGCGGGGTGGCAAACCAGTATTTGTCCGAACCGATGCCCCAAGCCGGCGGAAGCCCCCCCTCAACGGCTGGCCACGATTTGGTTTTCACGACGCGCCTTGGCCTGCGGGCCGTCCTTCCCCATTCAATCCGCGGAATAGGCCTTGCCGGTTACCCGGCCGCTCTCCAGCTTCAAAAAATTCCTTCGCAATTCGGTTCGAGCGAGGGCTGCGGAAACCCCGGGGCGGCGATCCATAACCACGGGTGCATCCCCCAGCTTATGCCCATTCCTTTGGCTTGAAATTTAAGCCGGTTCGAGGCGGAAAACCGTGACCTCGGGCCGCACGTTGAAGCGCACCGGCAAGGTGTGCCCGACACCCCGGTTGATATACATCCGGCGTCCTCCATCCAGCGCGAACTCGCCCGCCGTATAACGGCGGTTCCGCACCGGCAGCAACGGGGGCGGCAAAAATGGGGGCTTGCATTGGCCGCCGTGGGTGTGCCCGGCCAATATCCAACCGGCATACTGGCCCCAGACCGGCTTATCGGCCGTATCAGGGTTGTGGCTCAAGGCCAGCGCCGCGCGGTGCGGCTGGAGCCTGGCCAAGGCTCGCCCGGGCTGAAACCTCCGTGCCCACAACTCATCGCATCCCAACACCTGCAAGCCATCCACCTCCGCCACTTCGTTGCGCAATATCCGAACTCCCACGGCGCCAGCCATGGCCACGATCCGGTCAGCCACCTCCGACCGCGTGCAGAAGGGGCCATAATCATGGTTCCCCAGGACCCCCAAGGTGGCCTGGCTGCCCAGCGGCAAATGGGGGAACATTCGTCCCGCATGGCTGAAAAGGTTGCGGCTGTAGGTGGTGATATCGCCCGTGTAAACCACGATCTCCGGGGCCAGATCTTGAACGCGTTTGAAGGTCCGCAGCAAATAATCATCGTCCACCATGGGGCCGATGTGAAGATCGCTCATCTGCACCAATCGGGCGCCTTGCAGACGGCCCGGCAGATTCGCCACCGGCAGCGGGCGGTCCACCACCTCCAGCCAGTGCGTTTCCCACCGCCAGGAGTAAAGGCCCGTCCCCATCCCCACTCCCAACACCCCCGCCGCCGCCCGCAGAAATCCCCGGCGGGTGACGCGGGCAGCGGGTTGGCATTCGGCTTCGCCGGCCCCTGGTGAATTGGTAAGGGCGGTTGCTTTGTTGGATATCAAAGACTCCTTTATGTCCTCGCAAGCCATGAACGTTAAAATGCGGCGCTGTTAATCGCCTGCTTTCCCAAGCGGGTTCCCAACCCATAACCTGCGAGATGGTTCATGACGCAGGCTGTAGGGCGGAACCAAAGTAGCCCCTTTCCTTGATCAATCCGGCAACTATCGGTGGCACCATCGTCTCCCAACCCGGCTTTCCCGACTGGATTCTTTCCAGCAATTCCCGGGAGCGGATCGGCAGCAGGGATTCATCATAATGGTCGATGAATTCCAGGTGCCGGTTTTCCAGGAGAAAGGCATACAAATGCCTCAGGTTGGGTGCCACTTCGAGGTTTTTTACCGTAACCAGCGGCCCCGTGGTTTCCCGGCAGGGATGGATGTACAGCCGCACCGCGTTCTTGAACAGCCGGCCGAACGATTCGAGGATGCCGCCCTCCAGGTCGCCGTAATAACGGGCGTCGAAAATCTCCTTGAGCGTGGGGGTGCCCACCGCGAAGCCGATCCTTTGCCGGGTCAGGCCCGCCAGGTAGGCCGCCATCCGGTAAAACCGGGAATAATTGGAGATCATGACGTTGAGTCCCAACGCTCCGAGCAGATCCACCCGGGCCAGGAAATCCTGGTGATCGATCGTCCCGGAGCTGGGGGATACCAGGTTGCGCATGGTGATTTCCATGAGGATCTCCACCTCCTGGCCCTCCACGCCAGCTTCGCCCGCGAATTTCTCCCGCGCGCCCCGGAGCATATCCAGATGCAGGAGGTTCACCGGCCGGAAACTGCCGCGCTCCACCAGGATGGGCTTGTTATAAAGCACCTCCCCGGGCTGCGCCACCTCGCCGCCGGGCATGAACAAGGCGGTATTCCCCAGCTGGTGGTGGAGCAACTGCAGGCTCATCAATCGGTTGTCCACCTCCCGGAAGGCGGGCCCGGAAAATTTTACAAGGTCCACCTCGATCCGCTCCGGGCTCAGATTGTCCAGGAGCGAACTGATCAGCTGGTTGGGGGCTTGGTGCAAGTAAAAGGCGCCATGGATCAAGTTGACCCCCAGAGCGCCCACCGCCTCCTGTTGCTGGACGTTCTCCTTGTCCCACATCCGAACATGGAGGATGATTTGCGAAGGGGAACCCATCGGCTCGGTTTGGAACTTGATGCCCATCCACCCGTGGGCGTCGTGCTGCCGGGAATAGCTGCGCGCGGCAACGGTGTCGGCGAACACGAAAAACAGGGAACCGCTCCCGCGCTGCTGGTTCAAGCGCTCCAGCAGCAGGGCAAACTCATAATCCAGCATCGTTTGCAGCCGCTGCCGGCTTACGTAACGCTCGCACGGACCGTAGATCGCGTCGCTGAAGGTCATGTCGTAAGCAGAGATGGTTTTGGCCACCGTCCCCGCCGCCCCACCTACGTGGAAGAAAGCCCGCGCCACCTCCTGGCCCGCCCCGATTTCCGCGATGGTTCCGTAACGATGGGCATCCAGATTGATCTGGAAAGCCTTCTGATGGGTGTCGAGAGGGCCGCCTGGATGGAGGTCCGGATTCATGCGGCCAAAGCCTCGTCGGGCGCCGCGCCCGGCTTTTTCCAAACGTAGCGGAACATAAGTGTGCGCAGCGCGGCCGTCAACGGGATGGCCAGCACGCCGCCGATCAGGCCGCCCAGGAGCGTGGTCCCTACAATCACGGCCACCATCACCGTCAACGGGTGCATGCCCACGCGGTCCCCAATGATTTTGGGCGTGATGAGAAAGCCTTCAATCAGCTGGGTGGCAATGAACACGCCCACCACCAGCACCGGGTGCAGCCAGTCGGCGTATTGCACAATGGCCAGGGCCACCGCCGGGATGACACTGATCGTGATGCCCAGGTAGGGCACAATGCTCAGGAACCCCGCCGCCAGGCCAATCAACACCGCATAATTCAATCCCACCAGCAGGAATCCCGCCGTCAGGATCACCCCGTCGCACAAAGCCACCAGCACCTGCCCGCGGCAGAAGACGATCAAGCAATCATTGATGGCGGTCATCACGAAGGCGATCTCATCTTTGAGCGGGGAATCCCGCAGCGGGATGTAAGCTTTCCACTGTCTGATGATGCTGTTTTTTTCCAGCAGAAAGTAAAACACGTAAACCGGCACCAGGGCCAGGCCCACGATCAATCCCGCCCACGAGGCGGCCCGGGTGGCCTGCGACAGCATCCACTTGGAAGCTTCCGGCAAGGCTTGGGCCAGCCACTTCTGGAACGAGGCCCCCGCCTGGCTTTCCCACATCTGCCGGGCCTGGGCGCCCAAATGCGATTGCGCCAGCCAGTCCCGGATCTTCGTGTTCAGCTGCGCCACATACTTGGGCAGGTTCTGCACCAAATCGCCGGTTTCCACCACCAGCCTTGGCATCACCCAGGCCAGGAACGTCAACAGCAACAGCGTGGACAGGCAATAAACAAAAATGATGACCCGGAACCGCGACAGCCCCTTGCCCTCGAAAAAATCCACCACCGGATCCAGGATGTAGGCCAGGATGGCCGCAATCGCCAGCGGCATTAAAACCGAGGACAGACGGTCCAACACGAAAGCCCCTCCCCACGCCAGCAACCCCACCAGCCCCAGCATGACCGCCCACGCCAGGGCCGTCACCGACAGCCAGAAGATTTTGGCCTGCTTGGGTGATGGCGGGGGGAAATCCATAATCCGGGCTCCCAGCTTATTTCCGGCCAAGCCACCGTGCTTTTTCGGTGGCAGCGCGCACCGCATTGATCAAGGACGCCCGCACGGCCCCTTTCTCCAGCTCGTGAACCCCGTCGATGGTGGTGCCGCCCGGGCTGGTGACCATGTCTTTCAGCGCACCCGGGTGCAGCCCTGTCTCCAGCACCATCTTGGCAGCGCCCAGCAGGGTCTGGGCCGCCAGCCGGGTGGCCAACTCGCGGGGCAATCCGGCGGCCACGCCGCCGTCGCTCAACGCTTCGATGATAACAAATCCATAGGCCGGCCCGGACCCGCTCAGACCGGTGACCGCGTCCAGGAGGTTTTCCTTGAGTTCGCAGGCATAGCCGGTGGCTGACAGGAGTTCCTGCACCACCGCGCCGTCTTCCGGCGTGGCCATTTCCCCCAGCGCATACCCAGCGGCGCACGCCCCCACCAAGGCGGGCGTGTTGGGCATCACCCGGATGATCCGGGCGGTTTCAAACAATTCCGAGGCGAGCGTGGCCAGGGTGATCCCGGCGGCGATCGATACCAGCAAATGGTTTTCCGTGTAATATGGCCGGATTTCCCCCAGCAGGCTGACGATCTGGGCCGGCTTTACCGCCAGCACCAGCACCTTGCCAAACCGCACCACCTCCGGATTCGAGGCGGTGGTTTTGGCGCCTGTTTCCCGCTGGAATTGCTCCCGGGCCCCGGCTTGGAGGTCGCTGGCCAGGATGCGCTCCGGGCCGATCAGGCCCGTTTTGATGAACCCTTTGGCCAAGGCGGATGCCATTTTGCCACTGCCCAGAAAGCCCAGGGTTAGATCCTTCGGTATTGCCATAAAGGGATTGGTTTAGAGTTACGCCGCTTTGGTAAAAAATTGCCGCTGTTTTTCCGAGATGGGGCAGCCCAATTTTTCCAATACTTTGAGCATGTCCTCCCACACCTCCCGCTTGGTTGCCAGGGACTGGTTGCGTAACAGATAAGCCGGGTGGTAGGTGGGCATCACGGGCGTGCCCCGGAAATCGTGCCATTGCCCGCGCAACCGCGTGATACCGCCGATTTTGCCGAACAATCCCTCCACCGCCGTGGCGCCCAAGGCCACAATCACCCTCGGCTGGATCAGCTGGATTTGCTCCAGCAGATGCGGGATGCAGGTGGCCATCTCCTCCGGCGTTGGCTTGCGGTTGCCGCTCTCCTGTCCGGGCGTGTCCGGCCGGCATTTCAGGATGTTCGCGATGAATACCGTCTCCCGCGTGAAACCCATAGCCTGGATGATCTTGGTGAGCAACTGGCCCGCCTTGCCCACGAATGGCTCGCCTTGGGCATCTTCGTCAGCTCCCGGAGCCTCCCCCACGAACATCAGGGGCGAATTGGGATCGCCTACGCCAAACACAACCGTTTTCCGGGAACTGGCCAGGTGCGGGCATTTCTGGCAGGTCAGGATCCGCTGCCGGAGCGCCTCCATCCCGGCGGTGGCATCCGCTTTGGATGCGCCGGGTTGCGCGGCTTCCCTGGCCGGGTTGGGAACAGCAGCGGGGATGGTCGGAGTTGACACCGCCAGGGGTTGCGCCGGGGCCGCTGTTTTCCGGGGTGGCGCGGAGACCGCCACCTCCTGACTGCCGATTGGTTTGGTGGAGGTGGGGCGGGCTGTTTGCGGGGCGCGGGCGGCCCCCGCCGCCGGAGTGGTTTTCAAAGCTTTCAAGGTTTCGGGCGCCAGGTGGACATACTTCTCGCCGCGGTTTTTCAAATCCCGCAGATGATCGATGGCCGCTTCCAGCAGCTGATGATACATGTCAGACATGGTTTCTTGCAGGGTTGATTCCCCGGAATCACCCGACGCCAAATTCATTCTGCCACGCCAGGCGCAAACCTTCCAGCGTCAAGTTGGGGTTCAAATGGGTGATGGCGGGGATCTTCGCCGAAATCAACTCCGCATAACCACCAGTGGCCACCACCGGCAAATGCTTCGCGCCCAGTTCCCGGAACAACTCCTCCAGCAGCCCCCGGATCAACCCCCGGTAGCCGTGCACCACCCCGATCTGCATGGCTTGCGCCGTGTTTTTGCCGATGGCTGAAGGCACATCCGCGATCGCCACCTTGGGCAACAAGGCGGTTTTTTCGTGCAGGTAATCCGTCAGCGCCGACACCCCCGGCGCGATGATGCCACCCACGTATTGGCCGCGTCCGTCCAGCACATCAAAGGTCACCGCCGTGCCAAAATCCACCGCGATGGCGGGCGCCCCGTAAAGGTTTTTCAAGGCGACCGCATTGGCCAGGCGGTCAGGACCGATGGTTTTGGGCTGGGGATAATCGATCACCAGGTTCCCCGGATTCCGGCAGGTCAATTCCAGGCTCCGGCCGGGAGCCAGCGGCCGAAGGCATTTCCGGGCCTCCACAGTAGCCTTGGGCACCACGCTGCAATAGGCCACCCCCTGCACCCGGCTCCGGCGCGCCCAGCCGGTAACTTTTGCCGCCATCTGCCCGTTGAACCAATCGCCAGTGGACACATCCATGGCTTTGGTGATTTTTTCCCCCTTCGCCCACCCCACATGGGTGTGGGTATTGCCAATGTCCACCAGGAGGATCATTTTTCCAAAGTCACGTTGCCGCTGGTGATGCATTCGAGCCGCCCATGCTGGGTCCGCACCAGCAGGCCTCCGTCTTCGTCCAATCCTTCCGCCCGGCCCCGAATGGTGCGGGTGCCCATCTGGATCACCACCTGGCGGCCCAAAGTGACGCAGTGCGCCGCCCATTCCTCGGCCACCTGGCCGAACTGGCCGGCATGCACCCGCGCGTAAACCTGGTCCAACTCCCGCAGGATCGCCACCGCCAAGTCCGCCCGGTTCAGTTTGGAGCCGCTGGCCATCCGCAGGGAGATCGCCTGCTCCCGCAGCGCCGAGGGAAAATCCTGCAGCGTATGGTTCACGTCGATGCCGATACCCAGCACCACGTGTTTGATGATGTCCATGTCCGCGTTCAGCTCCGTCAGGATGCCAGCCACTTTCCGCCCCTGGATGGAAAGGTCGTTCGGCCACTTAATGTCCGGGTGGCTCCCGGTCTGCCGTGCGATCCCCCGGGCGACCGCCACGGCCGCGGCGATTACCAGCTGGCTGGCCGCCGCCAACACGATCCGCGGTCGCAGCAGCACCGAAAACCACAACCCTTTCCCGGCTGTGGAATGCCAGTTCCGTCCCATCCGCCCGCGACCCCGCGCCTGGGTTTCGGCGAACACCACCACTCCTTCCTTCACGCCATCCTGCGCCAGCTTTTCCGCCACGTCGTTCGTGGAGGTCGTCTCCTGGAACACCCGGATGTCCCGCCCGATCATTTGCTCCTCCCCCAGCCGCGATAGCATGTCATCCGCCAGCAGCGTCTCCGGCGTGTTCACGAGGCAATATCCCCGGTGCGGGCTGGCCGTGATCTCGTAGCCAAGCGTCCGCAATTCTTCGATCCGCGCCCAGATGGCCGCCCGGCTGATCCCCAGTTGTACCGCCAGTTCCGCGCCGGACACCCCCTGGTTGCCCGCCCGCAATGCCCTTAGGATTTTGGCGTCGATCGACATCAGGCGAAATCCAATCCAATGTCCACGGCCACCGCCGAATGGGTCAGCGCCCCCACCGAGATGTAATCCACCCCGGATAATGCGATCGCCCGGACCGTCCCCAGGTTCACTCCCCCGCTGGCCTCCGTCAGCGCCTGTTTTCCCACCCGCCCGGCCGCCTCCCGCAATTGCTCCGGGGTCATGTTATCCAGCAGGATGATATCCGCGCCGGCCTCGGCCGCCTGCACCGCCTGCTCCAGCGTATCCGCTTCCACCTCCACCTTCAGCCCCGGATATTGCTGGCGGGCCCGCTGCACCGCCGCCGCCACCGGATTCGGCAGCTCATGGCCCAGCGCCGCCAGGTGGTTATCCTTGATCAATACCATGTCGAACAGGCCGAACCGGTGATTCTGCCCCCCGCCGCACCGCACCGCGTATTTTTCCAGCCGCCGCCAGCCGGGGGTCGTCTTCCGGGTATCCAGGATCCGCGCCTTCGTGCCCGCCACCTCCGCCACGTATTGTGCCGTCAAGGTGGCGATGCCAGACAGCCGCTGGATGAAATTCAACGCCACGCGCTCGCCGCTCAGGATCGGCCGGGCCGCCCCCCGCACCCGCAGCAGCACCTCCCCCGCCTTCATGGCCTGTCCATCCGCTGCCAGAGGCTCCAACGACACGGCCGGATCCAGGCTCTGATACACCCGCTCCACCACTGGCAGCCCCGCCACCACCAACGGCTTGCGCGCCACCATCGCCGCCTCCATCACCATCCCCTCGGGGATGGTGGCCAGCGTGGTGACATCCCCGGGGCCCACATCTTCCTCCAAGGCCGCCCGGATCAGGTTGTCCATATCTTTGCTCATCAAAGAGTCCATGCCCCGGAGCATGGCTGGTAGATCCCCAAACATGAAGGAAAAAGTGGCCCTGAATCGGCATTTGCTGCTGAGCCACCGTCACGACTGGCGGAAACCCTCGTTGCCCCCCCGGCCGCCCCCACCCGCCATCGTCTGCACCCTTTGGCCAGTTCCCATCCCGATCCGCCTGCCCAGTCCATGATCCTGGCTTTCCGCCTTTTTGCGGCTGGCCCACGGGCGGAAAACGGCGATCCAGGTTTGTCAAAGCCGGCCATCCCCGCAGGCGGGGCGGCCGGGCTTTTTGTGGCAATCCCGACCGCCCTGAAGATTTTAGCACCCGGATATTTACGCCGGGAAGGCCGGGTGTTAAGCTCGCTTCCGATCGGTTCGGTAAAGGTGATCAAACTGGAAGAAGAAATATATTATGAGTGATACCCCGCTTACGGGCTCGGAGCTGACCGCTTTGACCGTGGGCCTCAACAAGCTGGCACGCAACCTTTGGTGGACTTGGAACCTGGAGGCGCAGGAGGTTTTCCAGGCCTTATCGTCCCGCAGTTGGCAGAATCTCTACCACAATGCGGTGGCCATCCTTCACGAGGTGTCTGATTATGAACTGCGGGTTCGGCTTCAGGACCAGTCCTTTGCCCGCCGGGTTCGTGAAGT
>CAIMWS010000257.1 GCA_903845125.1 uncultured Verrucomicrobiota bacterium | reverse complement strand
GGTTTGAGATCACGGTGGATGATCCCTTTCTGATGCGCATGCTGGACTGCAAGACAAACCTCGATGAAGAGGCTCAACCGTTCCCGTGCGGTCATTCGCCGCCGGTCGCAATACCGCGTGATCGGCTCACCCCGCACAAGTTCCATTACGAAAAAAGGCCGGCCCGATTCCGTGGCGCCACCGTCAAAAACGCGGGCGATATGCGGGTGGTCCATGAGGGCCAAGGCCTGACGCTCGGCTTCAAAACGAGCCACCACCTGCCGGGTATCCATGCCTGGCTTGATGATTTTCAACGCCACCCGGCGGCGCATGGGCTCCTCCTGCTCCGCCATCCACACCTCGCCGAAGCCCCCTTCCCCAATCATTTCCAGCAATTTGTAGCGGCCAATGCGGGAGCCGGGCTTTTCCATGCCGCCGGCGGTTCCCGCCAGCGCCAAAGCCGCCGCGGTCCGCATGAAATCGCCCGCCCTCAGGCTGGCTTCCAACAAGCTTTGGACCTCGCGCAATAAATCCTCACGGCCGGCACAGGCCTGCTCCAAAAAGGCGGCCCGCTGCACGGGGTCCTGAATGCCGGATGCCGCCTCAAATATCGCTTCACTCTGGGCCGTCCACGATTCCATGCATTATTTCAGTTTTTTAACAACGGCAATCACCTGCGTCCAAACCATCGCCGGCCGCGCTAGCAAGACCTAAAACACCGGGCGTATCGTTCACCACGATACTCCCCCCCGCAACTTCGTGGCGGATTCGCCGCTTCAGGCACAACCCATCCAAGGGCATCGTCCGCGCCCTTTGGAAGGTTCATTTGTGGTCCAGCGCAACCTGCAACTCCATCTCTACATGCGTATTCTCCGCCCGGATCGGATCAACTTTTTGAGGCGTAATCCACCTGGCACAATCAGGGAGCCGAAAGTGAATACCTGGGAGCCCCCGTTTGCCCGCCCGGTTCCACGCCCCACCCGGGGCCGGGCGGAGCGTCAACTTTGTCGCTGGCGGCTGATTTCCCGGAGCAGCCACGCCCTGGCATAAGCCCAATATCGTTTGACGGTTGGCTCAGAAATGCCCAGCGTTTCCGCCGCCTGTTCATTAGTCAACCCGGCGAAGTATTTCAATTTGACCAATTCCGCCTTTTGGGGATCCACCTCCACCAATTTCTGGAGCGCTTCATCAACCTGCAATATTTCATCCGCGGTTTCCGGAACCGCAATTTCGACCTCGTCGGCGGGAATCGATTCGCAGCCACCGCCGTGGCGCACGGCCTGTTTCCGACGGGCGCGATCGATGAGGATGCGGCGCATCACTTCGGCCGCCGCAGAGAAAAAGTGCGATCGATTTTCCCAGGATCCCGTTCCGCCCAATTTAAGCCAGGCTTCATGCACCAAATCCGAGGCCTGCAAGGTTTGGCCGGGTTTTTCCCGGGCCATTTTGTGAGCAGCCATACAGCACAATTCCTGATAAAGGGCGGACCATAAATCCGCTTGAGCCTGGAGATCTCCCCCCTCCGCAGCACGCAATAAGCCAGTAATGTCACTCATAGCCATGACTGCCGAAAAAACAGTTCACCAAGCACGTCTCCATGCTCCGATAGAGACATAACCGGGCCGAATCGGCAAGCTTAAGCAGGCCGCAGTTTATGGGAAATTTCCGCAGCCGACCCCCGCCCGCCAAAGAAGGCCGCCTGACTCGGCAGGACACAGACCCCCACCGCATCCGAGACGCCCCCAGGCCGATCCGCCGCTGGATCATTCGGCTCCCCCTGAATACTGGCCGCCGCAGCCGATTTCAGTGCTTTTTTCATTTGTCTCGACGGGTGCCGTAAAGCAGGATTCGTGCCCTGAAGTGCATTTGGTTTTATGAAGGTGAAACACCAGATCGAAGTGGAGCAAACCCTCCCCGCCGAACCGGGAATCCAACATCCCCGGCTCACCGCGGGCGAGCGCGCCAATCCGATTGAGGACTGTGGCGACCCCTGGGCGCTGGAAGGCTTGCTTAAAGTTTTGAGCCACCCGGACCTCGAATGTTATTGGCCGCTAGAGGAATGGGGGTTGGGAAATTGGGATCCGGCTCAATTCGACGCCGAGAATTCCAAACGCATTTTGGCAAGACGTGCAGGCTGCGGAATAAACCGGGAAGCGCAGTTGATCCAAATTCCCAAGCCAAAACTTAACTCCCTCAATCCATGACCGACGAGCAACGGCTTATTGAAAAACTGCAATTGATCGAGGCTCTCTTTGCCGGAGCTGCCACTCCCGGCGAGCGCGAAGCCGCCGCCCAGGCCCGGGAGCGCATCCGCGCCCGGCTTCGGGAACAACAGGTGGTGGATCCACCCCTGGAATATACGTTCAACCTGCACGACCGCTGGTCCCACAGATTGATGATCGCCTTGCTGCGCCGGTATGGCATCCGCCCTTACCGGTATCGCCGCCAGCGTCACACGACGATCATGGCACGGGTGCCCAAACGTTTCCTGGATGAAACCCTCTGGCCGGAATACCTGGAGCTGAGCAAAACGCTCTCGACCTTCCTCGCCGAAGTCACTGACCGCGTGATCTCCCAAGGGATTGAGTCCGACAACTCGGATGTGGAGGTACGGAACGGGCCGGCGGCCCTGGCCGCCGGCGAAAATATCAGCCAACCTCCGGGCTGAAACTCCGCTGAACAGGTGCTTGGGAGCTTTTTTTGCTGCGGCAGGCCGCTTGCATTTTGAACAGGGGTGGCGTATGGATGGATACACGCAGTTGAGGAACTGCGCGTTTGGTCGTTAACCTGATACATGGATCCGCCTTTTGACACCAACGCATCTACGCCGCCCTCCAAGCGGCGCAAGTTCCCACGCTCGTTCAAGGATTTGACTCCTTCCCGTTCCTTTAACCCCCGGACCTTTTTCCGGGAGATGGTGTGGAAATCCCTGCTGACCAAACGGACCGGGGACCACAAGGATCCGGTATTCCCCGAATTGAAAACCGGCCAGGTGGCGCTGACGTGGATCGGGCACGCATCATTCCTGATCCAGTTCACGGACATGAACGTGCTGGTGGACCCTAATTTTGCAAACTGGCTTTTTCTGCTCAAACGCATTAAGCGGGCGGGCATGAGGCTGGCGGACCTCCCCCGCATCGACTTGGTGTTGCTAACCCATGCGCATTACGACCATTTCCACCGGCGCACCCTGCGGCAATTGCGCAAACCGAAGATGGCCATCACTCCGTGGGGTATGAAGGACTTGATGAACGGGCTGGGTTTCGAGCGGATTATCGAGCTGAAATGGTGGGAAAGCCTATCGCAACGGAACTGCAAGGTCACGTTAGTGCCTGCCCGGCATTGGGGAGCGCGCACCTTGCACGACGGCCACCGGGGCTACGGTGGATTTGTCCTGGAGCACCAAGGCCGGCGGGTTTACCACGCCGGGGACAGCGCCTATTTCGAGGGTTTCAAGGAGATCGGCCGCCGCTTCCAGCCAGAGATCGCCCTGCTGCCCATCGGAGCCTACCAACCGGAAGGATTCCGCAATGTGCACATGGGGCCGGATGATGCCATGCAAGTGTTCAAGGACCTCAACTCCCACTGGTTCATTCCCATGCACTTCGGCAGTTTCAAACTTTCCTTTGAGGATATCGAGGAACCTCCACGCTGGCTGCGGCATCTGGCCGCCCAGCACCGCCTCTCCCACCGGGTGAAAATCCTGGAGGAAGGGGTGCCTTTCGTATTTTGAGGTATCCTTTGGCAACTGGAAGACCTTGGCCTCCGACACCTATGCCTGGAGCGCCGCGTTGTAGATCATCCCCCCACCCTGGTGATAGCTTTCGAGGACCGCGGCCGCTTCCTGACGGCACAGGTCCCGCACCACTTCAATGCCCCGTTTCTCCAGTTCCGCCTGCCAATCAGCAGGCTTGGAACCTTCGTCAAAACCGATCTGCCGGGCGTCCCGTTCCGAAGCGGCGCAAACCACCCGGTGGATGCCCGACCAGGGAATGGCTCCAAAGCACATGGCACATGGCTCGCAACTGGTAAAAAGCTCAAACCGGCGGGGCGGAAGGCTGGCGAGATCGAACCTCCCCAAGGTCCGCTGGGCCGTCATGATGGCCACCATTTCGGCATGGGCCACGGAAGACTGGCTGGACACCACCAAGTTAAGTCCCGGCGCCAGGAGTCGATGGGTTTCCGTGTCGAAGATGGCGGCGCCGAACGGGCCGCCAGTCCGCTTTGCCACATTGGTCCGGGCCAGATCAATAGCCAAGCCCATGCGCGCTTCCGCGGTGGCGTAAACGTAGTCCAGCGGTGGCACCATCTGGTCAACCCAATTCGGCAATCCAAAATATATTGCAGGAAAACGCATGGCCGGAATATACCGGTGGCGGCCGGTGGCGGCGAGTGTTTTATTAGCCGGCCCGGCTCACGGCAGATAGCGTGGCTCGTAAACCGGCCCAAACCCGTGTTTGTGCAAGAGTTCCAGGAAGCGCTGGATGCCGCGTTTTTCATCCGAGCCCAAGTGGTAGTGGATGTGCCAGCCCAGGTAATCGCGGCGGAAATCGGCGTCGAACAACGGGCTGTGATCGATGATGTAATCCAGCGTATCCAGGCCGAAATCACGGGCTTCGCGCAACTGCCGCCGCAGTGGTTCGTTGGGGATCCGGCGCAACGCCCACACGGCATACACAAAGGGTAGTTGGCTCGCCTCATACCAAGCGGCCCCGAGATCCCAGATTTCATGCTCGTGCGGCTTCCGGAGGAAGTTCAGGGCTTGATCGCTGATCAGCAGAAAATTATCCGGCCAAGGCCCATGGTCGGTCTGTTCGAGTTTTTTAAATTCCGGACGGAGGCCGCGTTCGGCCAGCAGCACCTTGAGCAGGGTCATGCTGGAGAGTGACGCCGGATCACAATACACCTCGCGGATTTGTTCCAAGGGCTGGCGGTGGGCAAGAAAAACACTAAGAACCTCCCCCAACGAGGCCACGGCGATGCCATCCAGAATATCATAACTGTCATTGAAGAGGACCTCGGTGACGCTGACCAAAGCGGCATCCAGTTCCTGGCTGCGCAGCCGTTCAGCCAACCGCGCCGGGGTGGCATAAGTGACCTGGCTCTCCAAGCCGCGTACCAGGGGCACGGCGTTGAAATGGGGGACCGATCCCACACGGAACGGGGCAAGGGAATTTTCCAACTGGCTCTCACGCTGAAGAATGGCAGCGCGCTGTTCACGCTGCGAACGGTGCAGGAGTTCCTCGGCGCTGGTACGCGGAGCCAGGCGTAATTTGAGTGGCGGATCGGGGGGCAGATTGGACATGGTCTAAGTTGATTCAGAGGACATGCCGCGGACGAAGCAATGGGAACCGATGGTAGAGTGGTTTAACATATCTCGCTCAGGCAGTGGCCAGATTGCGGGCCAGGATCGGGAAACTTCCTCCCGCGGGAACTGGCTCACCAGCAGCCTCCCAGACTTTGACTGGCTCATAAAAAGTGCCGCGTTGCACGGGTGTAAATCCCGCTTCGCGGATCGCGCGGACCATGGCCAATTCGGGCTGGGACTGCGGCGTTGCCGCGCCCGCCATGTGAAAGATCATTTCCTCCTGGATGGTGCCGTGCAGATCGTCTGCACCATATTGCAACGCCAGTTGGGCCAGTTTGAGCCCCAACCCCACCCAGTAGGCTGTGATATGGTCGAAATTATCCAGGTAGATGCGGCTGACCGCGATGGTTCGCAAGGTGTCGAAGGCGGTGGGTGGGTGGTCCACCGGGATGCCGTTATTTTCAGGCTGGTAAGGCAAAGGTATGAAACCCACGAAACCGCGCGTTTCATCCTGGAGGGCGCGTAATTGGCGCAGGTGGTCCACACGATCGGCCGGGGTTTCCAAGTGTCCATAAAGCATGGTGCAGGTGCTGCGCCCACCCAATTGATGCCAGGTACGATGCACATCCAGGTATTCGGCGGCCGATTCCTTGCCGCGGGCAATAGCGGACCGGACCTCGGGCTGGAAAATCTCGGCGCCGCCGCCGGTTAAGGCATCCAATCCGGCGGACCGCAATTCCCGCAGGGTTTCCCCCACGTTTTTTTTTGCCAGCCAGGCCAAATGCAGGATTTCGATGGCGGTGAAGCATTTGAGTTGCAGCTTGGGATTGACCTCTTTCAAAGCCCGCAGCAGCCCGGTGTAATATTCAAATGGCAGGGAGGGGTGCAATCCGCCCACAATGTGCAACTCCGTAATGCCGGCTTGGGGGGAAGACCGGACTTTGTCCACCATTTGCGGGATGGTGAGTTCAAAGCCATCCCGATCCCGTTTTTTGCGCGCAAAAGAGCAGAACTGGCAGCTCAGGATGCAGTAATTGGAGTAATTGATATATTGGTTGAGTATATAGGAGGCGCGGCCCCGATTTTTGCGGTGGTTCACCTCGCTGGCAATGGCCGCCAGGGCGTGAACCTCCCGCGTTTCAAACAACCGCAACGCCTCCTCGTCGGTAATACGCCCCCCCGCCGCCACTTTGGCGTGGAGGTCTTGCAGGGAGCTGTTATGGATCGCCCAATTCATTGCAACAAACGCCGCCAGGGAAACAGGACTTCACACAAGGTAACCAGCAGGAATACCATGCTGACCAAGGCATTCAGTCGGAAAAAAGCGACATTGATCCATTTCAAGCTGCGCTTCCGGGCCAGCCAGTGTTCCAGGACCAGGCATCCCAGGATGATCACCAGTCCTACAGTATATGCCACGCGGAAGCCGGAAAGCAACCCGAACAGGAACAACAGCCCCCACATGAGCATGTGTGCCAGGAAGGCGGCTTTGAGGGCATTTTCCACCCCCCAAGCCACCACGAGGGAATGGAGCCCATGCCGGCGGTCGAATTCATAATCCTGCAGCGCGTAAATGATATCGAATCCGACGAGCCAGAAAACCACCGCCACGGCCAGCACCAGGATGGACCACGACAGACTACCCCGGACTGCCAACCAGGCGCCCACCGGAGCCACCGCCAGCGCCACCCCGAGGTAAAAATGGGTGTAATCCGTATAGCGCTTGGTGAGGGAGTAGCCGCAAATAATCAACAACGCCACTGGCGACAAATAAAAACAGAGCGGGCGCAGCAGGTAACTGGCTCCCATGAAACCGAGCCCGCTCAGGATGCACAACAGCCAGGCGCTGGCGAGGGAGACCTCGCCCGTGGGCAGATGGCGCATGGAGGTGCGGGGATTTTGCCGGTCGAAATCGCGGTCCACAATGCGGTTAAAAGACATGGCGCAAGTCCGGGCGCACACCATGGCGCCCAGGATCAAAAGCAGTTGGCGCCAACCCGGCCAGCCATGGGTCTCCCGGGCCGCCACAATCATGGCGGCCAGCGCAAAAGGCAGCGCGAAGATGGTGTGGGAGAATTTGACAAAAGCCCCCCACTTCCAGATCTGCCCCAGGAAGCCCGGGGCTCCCTTCACCGGTGAGTTTAGAGCTGCCATGTCACGCCCCCTCCGGTTCCGCCTGCCAGCGTGAAGCCAGCGTATGCGCCACTTCCAGGTGATCCAAAACCCGCGCCACGACGGTATCCACCACTTGTTCCACCGTGGCCGGCCTGGCATAAAATGAGGGGTTCGCCGGGAGGATCAGGGCGCCCGCCAGCAGCAGCAACTCCATGTTCCGCAGGTGGATCAAGCTCAACGGCGTTTCCCGCGGCACCAGAATCAACTTGCGCCGCTCCTTCAGGGTGACATCGGCCGCCCGCAGCAGGACGTCATCGCTGAGGCCGTGGGCGATCCGGCCCAGGGTACCCATGGTGCAAGGGATCACCACCATGGCATCCACCGGGTTGGATCCGCTCGCAAAGGGGACGTTCATGCTCTTGAGGGAATGCATCGGCACCCCCTCGCGCAGGCGCAAGCCAGCGGGCAGTTCGGCGGATACCACCGCCTGGGCATAGCGGCTCAGGACCACGTGCACTTCGTGCTGGCTGGGATCCAATTGATCCAGCAACCGCTGCGCGTAAATCGTCCCGCTCGCCCCAGTAATAGCCACTAATATTTTCAATTCAGCGGTTGCTCTAACAGAAATCCGGGCGGCTGGCAACCCGGCGTGCAACAACGGGCGGCCGGAAGGAGGATTTTTCCGGCCTGCACCCAGCCCGCTCTTGCCCAGCCAAGTCGTTCGTTTGCAGCCGGTTCAGGCCCGGATGGAGGCTTTCACCGTGGCCCATTCCGAGCCGGCGGCCCCGCCGTGAGGACGGATGGTGTAGCTGCCCACCGTGGCTGGCACAATGAAGGTTTCGGCATAGTGCACAATAAAAGGGTCGAAAGCGTGGCCTGGGCTTTCCACGATCACTTCCTCGCCCGCCACCAGGTTGAGCACGTTCACCCCCCCGCACGTGTTGTGAGCAACCGGCCCGGTGAACCAATGCCGCCGGGTTTCAATGAACTCCCGGCCATGCAGCCCGGTCCGCTCCTCACGCCAGCCATCCCCACTGGTTAACGGATCGATCCGATTAACCAGTTGGTGCCTGGTCCAGGCAGTGGTTCGATCCCACTGGATATTGCGGAGTCCGTGCTCCAGGTGGATGGGACGCGGGCGGCCATCCAGCCCGAGTCGGCCCCAGTCCCACATTTTAAAGGTGAAAATGTAAGGCGTGGCGCTGATTTCCAGGACCATCGAGCCCGCGCCGCTGCAATGAACCGTGCCCGCGGGGATTAAAAAATGATCGTGTTTTTTAGCGGGCCACCGGTTGACGTAACGTTCCGCTGGAAAAGCCGCCCCTCCCGCCTGGGCCGCCCGGAGGTCGCGGACCATCGCCGCCCGGTCGAGGTCCTCCCGCAGGCCGAGATAAACCGAGGCCCCTGGCTCCGCGTCCAGGATGTAGTAGCTCTCATCCTGGGTGTAATGCATGCCGAATTGATGCTGGATATACTCGGTCAACGGATGCACCTGGAAGGAAAGATTGCCCCCGCCCATGGTGTCGAGGAAATCGAAGCGGATGGGGAATTCGTCACCAAACCGCGCATGCACGGCTTCGCCCAGCAAGGCGCGGGGCTGGTCGAAAACCAGGTCAATCGCGGGGATTTCAAAACGGACGCCTCCCAAACCGAGCAGCAGGCTGTTTTCCTCCGGGACGCAGTCGAAGCACCAGCCGTAATTGCTTGCGCTGCGGTCCAAGTCGCAGACCTCCTTCATCCATTGTCCGCCCCACGGGGCGGGATCGAAAAACGGCACCACCCGGAACGGTCGCGCCACTGCCTGGCGCAGTCCCTGGCGAACCGCCTCCCCCTTGGCCAGCTTCGGCTCCGCCGGGCAGTTGGTGTCCAGGACGAAATCCCAGCGCTCAATCAACGGACGCTTCCAGCGATCCGCCACCCGCCAATCCACGAAGAAGGCGCGCTTATACTTGGGGCCGGCGGGCTGTCCGCGGTTTTCCGTGCCCAGGTTGCCCGTTTCCCGGCGGCGGAACCGGCCTTGGGCTTCCCAGCGGGCGAGATCCGCATATACGAGCAGATCGCCGGGATGCAGCAAAGTGGCGCCGCAGCCCACGACCAATACCAGGCCCCGGGCCTGGCCCTCAATCACCCCGCGCCACTGCCGGCAAAACTCCAGGTTGAATAATTCCGGTAATTGCAAGCCGCAGAGAAATCCGAAAACCGGATCTTCACCGCCCAGGAAAGGGGCCACAATGGATTCCAGCTCCTGCGGCGGACGCAACGCTTCTGTGGTATTCAGGGCCAGCACCGGCCGCAAGCGTGCCGCCAGTTCGCGGAGCACGCCGGATTCATCCACCCCCGGGTAGCATTCCACCGCCACCACTGTCCGCATGGCCGACCGGCTGGCCACAGCCTCCTGCAAACGGAGGGCGATGGCATTCCAGCCAACAGAACAGGCATCGGCTGCCCCGTGGACATCGAGGACCGGCGCTTTATCGTAATTGGATGATCTCATGAGCGTCCTTCAAACAAACTCGCGGCCCCGACCAATCCGGCATTATCGCCCAGTGCGGCGGGCTTGATTTTCACCCGGCCCCAGGGAGTCCAGGCATGCCGGGCCACGTAACGGCGCAACCGGGGCAAAATAAAGGCGCCGCTGGCCATGGTGCCGCCGCCCATGATGGCACACTCCGGATCGTAGGCATGAATGAGCGACACCAAGGCTCCCGCCCAGAGGCGGATGGCTTCACCGCGCATTTCCTCCGCCACCGCATCCCCCTGGGCCGCAACCCGGAACACCGCGGCGAAATCAAGGATTTTCTCCTGCGCCAGGCGGCTCGCGGGGAAGGCGCCATGCCTCCGGGCACGCTCCGGCAGGGACCACGTGGAAGCCTCGGCCTCGGCGCAGCCGAGATTGCCACAACGGCACCGGCGCCCGTTGGCGTTCGCCATAAAATGTCCCCCCAGGCAGCCTGCCTGGCCATGCTGGCCGCGCAGCGGAACGCCATCAATGATCGCCGAGGTTCCAATGCCGGTGCCTAAAGTCATCATCACCACGCTGCGAAATCCACGCGCTGCACCATAACGCCACTCCCCCGCCAGGGCGGCATTGGCGTCGTTGCACACCTGGACAGGCAAACCCAGCAACTGCCGCACCCTGCCGGGCACATCCAGGGTTTTGGCATCGTCGAATTTTCCCGCCGGGGTGGACAGGATCCTGCCGGTTCCCGGCTCGATAATCCCGGGAAAGGCCAGACCGAAGCCCTGGATGTCCTTCAGTTGGACACTGCCTCGCAGGCAAAGCCCGCGGGCACTCAACTCCACGCGCTTCAACGCCGAGGCCAGCCCCTCGTGCGCTTCAGCTGGCAGGACCTCCCGTGCCAGCAGGCATCCGGCGTTCACCAAGCCCAGCTTGATGAGGGTGCCTCCCACGTCACAGGCAAGAATCGTACTGGTTTTGCCCCTCATGTGCCAAGGCCTGTTTCATTGCCTCCCAGCGGGCGAGGGCCCATCATTATGAGGCTTCCCATCCGATTCAACCTCCTGGACGAGCGCCACCCGGAAACCGACAAAATGGATTCCGTTCGTGGGAGCCATCATAAAGCGATTGCCTGACCGGGCCATTTTGACTTCATTATTACATCCCCCACCCCGGAAAACCTTGAGTTTCCTGAGGTGGGTCCCACCGGATCGGTAACCTCCTTTGCCGGATAGGGGCTGAACCAATCCTGGCACCATTCCCGCACATTGCCGTGCATGTCATACAATCCCCAGGCATTGGGCTGCTTCTGGCCAACTGGATGCGTCGTGCCCTCGCTGTTTTCCCAAGTCCAGGCATATTGGCCGGCGGTATCAGCCGAATCGCCAAAACTGAAAAGATTAGTCCTGCCGGCATGGCAGGCATATTCCCATTGGGCCTCGGTGGGCAGGCAGTAAACGCAGTTGGTTGGCAACCGCCCCGCCTGGCGTTCACGCCGCGTCAGAGCCTGGCAATATTCCACTGCCTCCACATGGCTTACTTTCTCGACTGGGGCGTTGGATTGTTCCGTGAATTTACTGGGATTCTTGTCCATCAGCCGGGCGTATTCCTCCTGGGTCACCTCATACTTGCCCAGCCAAAAATCGCGGCTTACCACCACCGGGTATTTTACTCGGAAAAACGTGCCGGCACGGATCAGCACCATGTTGGTTGGCGGCGTCAAACCTCGGAAAGCGAAAGGGCTCTCGACTGCCGGTTTGCGGTCCGGTATCGATTGATCCGGACCACAGCCCAAGGGGCAAAACACCGCCATTGCCAGAATCCATGCCCAGGCCGCCGGACACTGAAAATCCCTTTCGTGTACCGTGCTCATATCTAACTCTCTGGCCATACTCACCATGGTCTTCGTTTTTCCGCTGCGGTTGCATTCAAAGTTGCCATTCCACCATAGACCGCACCCAAGCCGAAGGAAAGTCTCGAATGCCAAAACAGCGCACAGGATTTACCGGCTTCCCGATGAGACTTCCAGTTCCCACACCCCCGGTTGCAGGGGCACCGTTTGTTCCCGCCCCCCCCGGCCAGCGAAGCCACAAGGCGCCTGGCGCTTGCGGCAGTCCGAGCACCTGCACCAGAGCATCCTGGGACCAATATCCGGAACCGGCCTGGACCGACCGGCACGGTCCTCGCCCGCCGCCAGGATACACCAACCGTATTTGCGCGCCAATGACATCGGGATTTGCAACCGTGCCCTTGAGTGTCACCCGCAGTCCCCGCCGGGCACGCTGATTAGTGAACAGCCGGGTGGGGGCGTTATTCTGGGACAACGCGAGATTCACCCGGCCATCGTGGTTGAAATCCGCCAGGGCCGCGCCCCGTTGCTCGCCGTAGGCAATGATCCCGGAAATACCGCTGTCCACCGGCACGAAAGTTCCATCGCCCGATCCGCGCAGCCACAAACCGCGCCCGCCATCGTCACGCGAAAGATCGGAGGCCGCGCCGAAAAAGTTCTGCGCCAGGAAAATGTCCTCGATTCCGTCCCCGTCGAAATCGCCCACGTTCACGGAAAATACGGGTGTTTGCTGCGCTTCCGCCGGCAAAGGCCGGCGTTCGAAGCGTAATCCACGATTGAGAAACAAGGAGGATTCAAACACGGCCGCTTCAACAAGGACCGCCTCCTGGAAAACGAACTCCTAAAATATCCGGCACGGTGGCCTTGCCGTAGGCCATGTGGCTGGGAAAAACCTCCTGTACATCGGGCAAGCCAACCGCCAGCCACTGGCGGCTGTGGACCGGCAACCACTGGCCGGCATTTCGCCATGCCTCCACCAACTCAATCGTTCCATCCCCGTTCCAATCGCCGTAAAAAATGCGCCAGGGCCCCGGCTGGTGCAGTTCATAAAAGGAATTGCGCCCCCGATTGCCAGCCACCAGATCCATCCGTCCGTCACCATCAAAATCCCCCGCGGCGATGCTGGTCCACCAGCCTCTGGTTTCGGCCAATCCCCATTGGACCGTCCGATCCACCAACCGCCCGTTTTCATTATGAAAGATCCTTATGGGCCCCCACTCCAGCGCCAGTGCCAGATCCGGCGCCCCATCCCCATCCAGGTCGCAAAAAAAACCGCCCCGTTCACCAGCCCACCCCCGGCCCCAACCGGCTGAGGCGGCGGGGCAGCAACGGCTGCAGGCTCCAATCATCAAAAGCCTCCTCGGTGTGCGCATGGTTCAGCGGCGCAATGGTTTTGGAAAAATAGGGCTGGAGGGGCAAACGGGGGCCAAGCAATTCCCGGCTGGGCCGGGCACCCGCCTGGTCGACCTCATAAATCCGGTTGGGCTGGCCCTTCTGAGTTGAAA
Source organism: uncultured Verrucomicrobiota bacterium (assembly GCA_903845125.1). Lineage (GTDB taxonomy): Bacteria > Verrucomicrobiota > Verrucomicrobiia > Limisphaerales > UBA1319 > CAIMWS01. The sequence continues at coordinate 31,572 of CAIMWS010000257.1, read as the reverse complement.
CTGAGTTGTTTCGGTGGTCCGTTGCTTGACTGACGCTTGCTTCTCCCTTTGGTCTTTCGGCTCGGGCCTTGGCGGGGCAAAGGTGCGCTCCCGCTACGATGCCCCCGGCTGACTCCCCACCTTCCTTCCGAACGCTTCGCAACCTCCCTGGCCTTGCTGGCCGCGGGTCGGGCTTCCCGAAAAAAGGTTCAGTGCTGCCCTCCCGGTCGCGCCGAAATTTACCGTGCCGGTCTCCGCACCAGTTTTGGGGCTCGGAATCCCATGCTCCCTCGCCCGACCAATCTCGGCCTTCGATGCGGTGCTGGTTCATCGGGGCGGTAGGCTTACCTCCGGTTTCCTTCCGATGGCTGTTAACTCCGCCGTTGCCTTTGGCTCGGAGTTCCGCCAGCTCGGCCTACCGGGGACTTTAACCCCATCAGCCCTGAGTCAGGTCCGGCGTACATTAAAAGGGGCGGCCCAAGCCGCCCCTCGCCAAAAATACTGAATGGACTCGCATTAATTGGAAGCCCGGCCGCCAGTGCCTTTGGCGTCCTTGCCCACCTGCTTGGTGGATTCCTTGGGACGGAGAGCACGCACAGCCTTGCCGGCGGTCCACATTTCGGAGTTCCCGATAACGGCCAATTCCTTGGTCAGTTGTTCCTGGTAGTTAGGCTTGCCGCAGGCGGAAAGCACGCGCGCGGTCTCCTTACCGGTCTTGACGCGCATATATAATTCCTTGAAGACTGGGAGAACTGCTTTCTTGAACTTGGGCTTCCAATCGAGGGCGCCACGCTGAGCGGTGGCAGAGCAGTTGGAATACATCCAGTCCATGCCATTCTCATCCACCAGACGAATGAGGCTTTGGGTGAGTTCCTCGACGGTTTCGTTGAAAGCTTCGCTAGGGCTATGGCCATTCTTGCGCAGCACGTCGTATTGGGCCTCCATGATGCCCGCCAGAGCTCCCATGAGCACGCCCCGTTCGCCGGTCAGATCGCTGTAAACTTCCTGCTCAAAGGTCGTGGGGAAGAGATAGCCAGAACCAATGCCGATGCCGACCGCCAGGCAGCGCTCTTGGGCGCGTCCGGTGGCGTCCTGCCCCACGGCGAAGCTGGAGTTGATGCCCGCTCCGGAGAGGAAATTACGCCGGACCGAGGTGCCTGAACCCTTGGGCGCCACCATGATCACGTCCACGAAATCCGGAGGGATGACCTTGGTCTGCTTTTTATAAACGATGGAGAAGCCGTGGGAGAAATAGAGGGCGTCGCCGGGCTTGAGGTTTTTCTTGATCAACGGCCAGATGGCCCGTTGGGCGGCATCCGAAACCAGGATCTGGATAATGGTGCCTTTTTGCACCGCTTCCTCGATGTCGAACAAAGTTTTGCCGGGCACCCAGCCATCCTTGCGGGCGCGGTCCCAATCTTTCTGGAACTGCTTGGCCTGCCCGATGATGACGTTGAAACCGTTATCCCGAAGATTCAGGGATTGAGCGGGACCTTGCACGCCGTAGCCAATGATGGCGATGGTTTCATTCTTCAATACCTTCAGCGCCTTGGCCATCGGGAACTCCCGGCGCGTGATCACTTCTTCTTGGACTCCACCAAAATCAATATTTGCCATGTTCTTTGTTCTTTCTCAGTTGGCGGACTTATGCCAGCCCGCAATTCAATAGTTCAGGTAATCAATCAGATAACGATAATGAAGTCAAACATTTGCTGGAACGCGCAGGGAGGCTGACCGCTTCGGCGGCGTTAAAATTGGCTGGTTTACTGAGGTATCAGCATCCGGTGGTCATCCCCCGACGCCGATATTTTTCATTGAATGGCGCCCGTGGAAACCGGTAGGTTGAATCCATGATTACCACCAAGAAACTCCCCGTCCGCCTGCTGGCCAGCTGCTGGTCCTGCCTGGCGGTTTTCCCCATGTCGGCCACGGCTGGTGAAACCGGCTCCCCCGCGGCCGCCAGCAGCTGGTTATGGCAGATCGGCCAGCCAGATGGAGCGAACCAGGAGTTCGCCCTGGCGCCCAATCGGAGCCATGAATTCCGCGAGGACGGTTTGTTCGTGGTGGGCCGCTCAGATTCCCGCCGGGACTGGCCATACGCGCATCCCGGCCCCTCTGACTCCTGGGCCGGCTCGCGGCAGCACACCTTCAGCGTGGTCTTCGGGATCAAAGGTGAAGTGCCCGCGGGTGATTGCCAGCTGCAGATCCAGCTGCTGGATGCCCATGCCAGTTCTCCCCCGGCGTTGCGCATCGAGGTCAACGGGCAGGTGTTCCAACGACCGGTGCCGCGCGGAGCAGGAGATGCCTCCATCTTTGGCGATCCAGCCAAAGGAAAACGAAGCGCCGTGCAAGTCAATTTTCCGGCGAGGCTGCTGAAAACGGGTGGCAATGAAATTTCACTGACCACCGCCTCCGGCAGCTGGATGCTCTATGACTGGCTCGGTCTCCGTGCCCCACGCGGCATTGAGCTGGCCGAAGTGGAGGGCACGATCGTCAATACGCTCCGCTCCGCCCCCGTATTGGTGGAGCGGAATGGCCGGCTCATGCAAACCATCCAGGTGGGCATCCGCAACCTGGGGAACGACACCCCGGCCAGCATCCTGGTCAATGGCCAGGTGGCCACCAACCTGACGCTGCGGGCGGTGACCCAGGAAGTGGAAGTGGCGGTGCCTGCCGTTACCCGCGAGCAAACCATCACCGTCAAAGTCGAGGCAGCGGGAAAACCCCTGGTGGAGCGGTCCTTAACCCTCAAACCGGTGCGCCGATGGGTAGTTTACCTCCTGCCCCACTCGCACGTCGATATCGGCTACACCCACGTGCAGGCCGACGTGGAGAAGGCCCAATGCCAATATCTTGAGATGGCGATGGAAACCGCCCGTAAAACGGCGGGCAACCCCGCCGGTGCGCGCTTCAAATGGAACGTGGAAGTTTTGTGGGCGGTGGACAGTTACCTGCGGCGGGCGACCCCGGAGCAGCGCCAGTCGTTTATCGACGCCGTCAAAGCGGGCCAAGTGGGCCTGGATGCGCTGTATGGCAACATGCTGACCGGGCTCTGCCGGCCGGAGGAACTGCTGCGCCTGCTGCGGGGCGCCACCGTGCTCAGCCAGCTGACCGGCGTGCCCATCCAATCCGCCATGATCACGGATGTGCCCGGGTACACCTGGGGCATGGTGCCGGCTTTCAACCACAGTGGGGTCAAATATTTTTCCATCGGACCGAACGGCGGGGACCGCATTGGCCACACCATCGCCGCCTGGGGTGATAAACCCTTCTGGTGGGTGGGGCCGAACGGACGCGACCGGGTGCTGGTCTGGATGACAGGCACCGGTTATTACCAAGTTTTCCAATCCCCGGACAACCTGATGAATTACCTGGATCGTCTCGAGCGGGACGGTTATGCCTACGACTACGTCCAAGTGCGCCACTGCCTCGGGGATAACGGGGCGCCGGATGTCAATTTCGCCGGCAAAGTCCGGGATTGGAATGCCACCCACGCCTATCCCAAACTCGTCATCGCCACCACGGCCGAAATGTTCCGCGATTTCGAAAGCCGTTATGGCGGGCAAATCCCGCTCGCCAAGGGGGACTTCACGCCCTATTGGGAGGATGGGGCAGGATCTTCCGCGCGGGAAACGGCGTTGAACCGGGCCGCGGCTGAACGCCTGGTGCAAGCGGAAACTCTGTTCGCCATGGTCAATCGACATGCTTACAAAACGAAGGACTTTTACCAGGCCTGGCGTAATGCCATCCTCTATGATGAACACACTTGGGGCGCCCACAACAGCATCAGCGAGCCGGATAATCCGTTTGTGAAGAGCCAGTGGGCGGTGAAACAGGCCTTTGCCCTGGAGGCGGATCGCCAATCCCGGGCGCTGGTGGTGGCCGCCAATGAAAGCCGCGGGCCACTAGTGGGCTCGGAGACAGGCCAAACGGGCGCGATGGATGTGTTCAACACCACCGGCCATTCGGTTTCTGATGCCCTGGTAGTGATCCCCAGGGAATTATCGGCGGCGGGGGATGCCGTGAAGAGCTCACTGACCAACGACTGGCTCCTCCCCTCCCAGCGCCTCAGTTCCGGCGAACTGGTCTTCCGGGCCAGCTTCGGAGCCTTCATGGGGCATCGCTTCCAGGTCACTTCCGGGGCTGGCCGGGAACCCATTTTCCAACCGGCCCGCGCTTCGGGAAACCAGCTGTCATCCGCCAGCCTGACCGTGCGGATCGATGAACGCACCGGAGCCATTGGGAGCCTCAAATCGTCCAGCTCCGGCGAGGAATGGGTGTGCGCCAATCCGCCAGCGGCCTTGAATGATTACTGGTATCTGCCCGGCAGCGACCTGAAGTCACTCAAGCCCAGTGGACCGGCAACCATCCGGGTCAAGGAAAACGGCCCTTTGATCGCCTCCCTGCTCATTGAAACCAGCGCTCCGGGCTGCCGCAAGCTCACCCGGGAAGTCCGGCTGCATGCGCTCAAGGATTATGTGGAAATCATCGACACCCTGGACAAGGAAGCCATCCGCGCCAAAGAAGGGGTGCACCTGGGCTTCGCCTTCAACGTGCCGGAAGGGGAAATGCACATGGACATCCCCTGGGCGGTGATGCGGCCCGAGGTGGACCAAATCCCCGGCGCCTGCAAGAACTGGATCACCATCCAGCGTTGGGTGGATGTATCAAATAAAAGCCGTGGTGTAACCTGGCTCTCCCCCGACGCACCGCTGGTGGAGGTGGGTGGCGTCACGGCCAACCTCATCGGCTCACTCTCCAATCCACGCTCCTGGCTGGCGCATTTGGAGCCCACCCAAACCTGGTATGCCTGGATTATGAACAACCATTGGCACACCAACTACCGGGCGGAGCAGGAAGGCCCCACCACCTTCAGGTTCTCCATCCATCCGCATAACGGAGGATTCGAGCCCGGGCAGGCGACCCGCCTGGCCCTGGAACAAAGCCAACCGCTGCTGGTGCTGCCCGCGCGGGGCACCGCCCCCGATCCCACGCTGCCGCAAGTGACCTGGAACGGAGCGGCCGGCACGGTCACCACCTGCAAGCCCAGCGACGACGGGCAGGCCTTGATCGTGCGGCTGTTCGGAGGCTCCGGGAAGGATTCCCAGGCAACTCTCTCCTGGCCCAAAGACAGGTCCCCCAACCTATGGCTCAGCGACAACAGCGAACGCGCCCTCAAAGCCACCCAAAACACTGTGGATGTTCCCGCCTGGAGTATCGTCACCTTGCGGGCCGAAATGGAAGAATAGGAGCGGCCCCGAATTAATTTTGATAATATTATCCGCCAAGCTGATAAAAACAGTTTGGCGGATTTGCCCGGCGGCGTGGGTGCGCGATGCCTGCCGCCATCCATGCCATCCGGAAGCAGGTTTTACTGCTGGATGCGCAACGCAACCGGATGGCCATTGCGTGGTGCCCCCGGGATTCCGCTGGGAATGTTCTTCGATCAACCGGCGTTCAGCGGTTCCATCATGGCTTTAATTCGGCACCCGCTTTTGGATTCCCAAAGGAGTCCAAAAGCAAGCCCGCGAACCGGCGAATCGCTTAAGGAACTGGGATGACCCGATAAAACCGCCGGTCGTTCGGAACGGGCGTCACCGGATCCACATAGGAATAATTGCCTGTGGTGGAAGTCACCGGGTTGGCCAGCGTGAGCCAATCGACCAAATTCGTGGAAAATTGCAGTTCGAAGCGGAGATTGGGCGCGGCCGTCCACTGCATGGAGAACCCGTTGCTATCAAGACTGCGGAACGGGATGACAAACACCGGTTTGGGTTGCTCCACCGGTGCGCCAGATTCGGCCATCACCCGGAAGAAGTGATTCGTGTTCGTGAGCGAGAGCAGATAGCTGGTATTGGTGGACACCGCCACGAGGTTGCTGGCCACGATATTCCAGGCCGGATCAGTCAGCTGGACCTTGCCCTCCACCCGATAACTGGCGCCAATGATTGATCCCCAATTAAGCACGACAAAGCCATTGGTGATGGAAAGTTGAACCCGCACGTCGATGTTCGTCACCGGTAGGGTCTGGTATTCGGTGGCCGTGACTGCATACGAGACGGCCTGAGTATCCGCATTGCTGACACTCAAGAACCAGGTGCCCGCAGTCAAAGCCACAGGGGTGGAAGCGCGGGTGACTACAATTTGCTCATCATTGGTGTTGGTTTGAGCGGAGGTATAATGGTAGCGGCCCGGCCCCGGAAGCGGCAAGCCTCGCTGCAGGTAAAGGTCCACATTGCCATCGGCGCTGGAAGTCCCGAAGACCACCTTCTCCGCCGCCGCGGAAACCACAAATTGATAATAATCCATGCCATTGGTACCGGTGATCAGATTAGTCACGGTCTCGCCGCTGTTGAGGGCGAGGATCATCGGCACCGAATCCGTGTATTCCCAAGCCCCAATGGTGTAAGCCACCTGGTTGGTCCGGGGATTATAAACCCCCAGGAACCATTTGCCGGGTGCCAGCGGCTGCGGAGTGGAATTAGTGAACAGGATGATTTGCTCGGGAATTTTCCCCGCCAAATCACTGAAATAATCGAACTGGTTGGTGCCCGGCCACGGCTCGGGGCTGCCGGAATCCTTGCGAACATACAAAGCCAGGTCGCCATTAGCGGGGGTCAGCTCAAACATCGCCATGGTGGCATTGGTACTTACATTATATTCGTAATAGTGCCATCCCGGCTGGATAAATAAATTGGTGCGGAGAATTTCTTTCGACAAAACATCAACCGGGGGAGTCACTTTGGCGCGAATGGTGAAATCCACCGGAACTGAATCCCGGTTCAAGACTGCGAGATACCAGTCCCCATTGAGATCGGGCATCACGATTTGGTTGGTGATCGGAGCAGAGAATGCCGCTTTAAAATAGCGATAAGGGCTGGGCAGTGGTATTAAGTACTCGGTGACATCATTGGTGGCCAGGATCGGGCTGGACATGTCGGTCCAGGCACCATCGGATAAATTGGTCTTGCCCTGCACCAAGTAAGCCTGGTTGGAAATTGAATTCCACCTCAGCACAAAAACGTTGTTGGTGACAATCGGCGGCAGATAAGTGATGCGATTGGTGGAACCAATAACCGTGGGTGTGCCATTGGTGCTGAGCAATATTTCTTCAGGTTCCAAGCCATCCAGGAAACTGCCGGCATCAAGCACGGATGGGCTGGGCGGGGCGCCCCGCCGTAGAATCAAGTCCACCAATCCATTTTGATTGAACAACGAGAAACGCGCGGCTGAATTCGTGTCGCTGATCCGGAACCGGAAATATTCGTTGATCCCCCCGGTACGAACCCGGTAATCCAAGGAGACGCCATCCACCAAATCGATGATTGGCCGCAGAAAAGCATTGGTTTCCAAAGCACGGATGGTGTAGGTCACCGGATTGGTTTCGGTATTGGCCACGCCCAGCAGCCAGATGCCCGGCGTAAGGGGGATCGGTGAACTGTTGGTGTTGACCACAATCTGGTCGGTCATCAAGCCAGGATTTTGGCTGATGAAATCATAAGCACTGAGGGACGGCAGCGGATCCGGAGAAGGACGATAGCGCCGGGCCAGCAGGTTGACGTTCCCATTGGTGGGCCACAGGTCGAACTGCAGGGAAACCGCGTTGGTGGTAACCCTGAACCAGTAATAATCGAGGTTTGTGCCCGCCGCGATGGTGCGGGTCAGGGGCACGTTGTTTCCGAGTTGAGTGATGTAAGTAATCGGGAAGTCCACCTGATCGAATTCCACATAAATCAGGAATTGATTGGTCTCCGTGGGATTGGCGTTTTTCACGCCCAGGTAGTAACGCTGTCCGGGTTGTAACGGTGCGGCCAGAGGTTGATTAGTCCCCAGCAGCAAATATTCCCAAGCATTGGCGGCCATGTTGTTCACGTAGTAGTCATCCAATAATGGGTCGCCCACGGGCAATCCCGCCCGGTTGCCAACCAGGATCACATCGCCGGTGCTGAAGAGCAGGTTGGTCGCCCAACGGGCGGAACGGGGCACATCAACGACAAAATACCGGATTTCATCGCCGGCAACCGTTGATAAATAAGGCACACCGTTGGTCAGGGTGATGGCCGTACGGGCCGGGGTGGCAAAGAGCAGTTGCAACTCCCAACTGATCAAACGGCCGTCGAGTTTATTGGTGGGGCCGGCCCGGGTATCGGCCACCTCCAAAGTCCAGGCGCCCAGCCCGGATTGCCCCTGGAAAACATCCAGTGACTCCTCGGGGAGGAAGTAACTATCCGAGGAAAGTTCCCACAGGATGATATCGTCAAATAACAGGCCGGATTCCAAAGCCTTATATTCCACGGAGGTGGCATTCGTTGAGGCCCGGAAGGAAAGCAGGTTGGTCTGCCAAATATTGGTGCCGGTAACGACATTGGTCGCAGTTCCTGGAATTTGGATTTGAGCTTGAGCAGGACAAAGGCTGGAGTAAATGGCGGACCCGCACAAACCGGCGGTGCCGGCTTGAAAGATGCTTTGCACCTCGCTGGAAGTCAGCGGGGCATTGAACAAAGAAACCTCATCCAGCAAACCATTAAAGTGGGTACCACCCAGGACCGGCACGCTGCTCAACCGGAAACCAAAAAAGACATTGTTGGTGGCAAAGGTGTAAGGAACAAAAGCAGGCGCAAAAACCGCCGAGTCATTCACCGAACCGTTGACATAAAGCACTGCCTCGCCGTTGGTGTGATTGTAAGTCAAAGCCACATGTGCCCATTGGTCGGGTTGGAGTTGGCCCAGCCCAGTTCCGCCTAGCTGATGGGCATTCCCAGACTCATCTGGAATGTTGGCAAAGAGGCTGCCCGGAGATTGGGTTCCATTGGTAAAATTGAGTCCCAGCCAAAGGCTGACTCCCGGCGGACCGGATTTACCACCATATTCGATGATCGGCATGGCATTGGTGGTTTGCCGAGGTTTGATCCAAGCCACCCAGGTAAAACTCGGCTGATTTAAAGTGGGGGCAGCCACCACGACCGCATGCCCATTGGTCCCGTTGAAATCAAAAGCTTGTCCGGACATACCGGGACTGAATCCCAAACCGGTCAGGACGCTGGCCGTATTGGTGCCTGCCAGATTCCGGCCGTCTCCTTCAGCGGGCCACCAACTGACCAGGCGAGGATCGGAGGTTTTGGTGCGATAATGGGATTCCAAAATGTAGGAGTTGCCAGGCTTGGTGGGAAGTCCGCGCTTGAGCCATCCCTGCTGCAAGTCCAGCAACTGTTTTCCCGTTTGGGCCAGATTGAGGGAATCCAACACCTCGACCTGGTTGGTCAGCACGCTCCATCCGCCAAAAACTTGCGAATTGGTATAAACTCCAGGGGTGATTTTTTCAAAATCCTCTTTATAGACCTGGAATTTTGCCTGGGCATTGGTGTATGGCGGCTGGGCAAATTTAATCAGGGTTGACGCCACGTTGGTATTTTCAGTGAACACCGTATATCCAATGGTGGAATTGGTGTCACCCGTGCCAAAGGCGGTGGCATTGGTGCCGCCCCGCGCCTCAGCCAAAAGCACCCGCGTGCCTTGCGGACTGATGAGATGCAGAATCAGGTCTGATAATCGCGGATGATCGATTCGCACACCCACTCGCACATCGATCAAATTCAAATCCACCTGCACCATGTTCGTGGAATAAATTGTGGCGTTGTCTTTGATCAGCATGGGGGTGTCCGTGGAGAGAAAGACCTGCGATTTCCCCCCCGAGAGATCGTACTTCAACTCCGCATCGACCCGGTAGGTGACCGAGACATTATTGGGATTGTAAACGCCAATAAAATACCGGCCGGGAATCAGAGGTGGGGCGTCATATAACCCCACAGTTAATGAAAGATCGCGAACATTAGTCACCGAGTTGGGATCAAAAATCGCCATTTTGTCATAAAACTCCGCCGTAGGGTAATCACCCCTCCGCACATAAACATTTAAAGGCAACGCGGGATCCATGTCCCAAACCCGGACAATGAGGTTGGTAGCCTCCTCCGGCACATCGATAAAGTAATAGTCCCAACTCTTGGGTTCCACGGTGCCCACCAAACCTTGCAGGCCAGCATCAGGATCGAGGAGAATCTGCAGATTGTTCACCTGCCCGGTTTGGCCTATGGCGTTGTCCACCATGGTCAGAATCCAAACTCCCATGGAATTACCGCCGGTGAAATCACTCAACCGGCCAGGCCCATCGGTCGGCCGGCTGAAGCGAATATCGCCCTGGTTACTGTCATCGAATATGAAAAAGTTGGTGCCGGTGAAGTTGTCGTCGTTCAAGGAATGGTTGTTTAATACGACGAATTGGCCACTGTGGCTGAGGTTGCCCAGCAGGTCGCCCAGATTTTGGTGCGAAATGGAAGTCCTTACGACGGTCCTCCCAATCCGGAAAGACCGGGTGCCAATGGCAAACATGAGACTCGCCCCGGGTTTTTCTGGAGAGCCATCAGGAATGACGGTAGGAATTGGGTAACCATGGAGCAACCGGCCATCGCCATTATCCTCATCGAAGGGGGCGTTGCTGGACAATCCAATGAATCCGTATTCAGCAGCCCGTTGGTCCTCCGATTTCACACCGATATAATAAACCTCCCCGGGTCCCACGACCGCGTTGGTATAAAACACCACTTCCGTGCCACCCCGGTTGGTGGCCTTGTCAGCACTGGCCAAAACAACGGGATCCAGGTTCGTCAAAGCGGGATTGCGGCTGACATATAAATCAATGTCTGCCTCTTCATTGCGGGGCAGGGACGCCAGGTTGGGCGGCATGAAGGTAATGAAAGCGACGTTGGAGCCATTAGTCATGTTGGACATGCTATTGACCGCCATTTCATTCGTGAACACGTAAAAACGCCATTGCGAAGCGGTGCCGTTGGAGCCGCCGAGCAGGGGCGAGTTGGCGCCCACCCGCTGGCCCAGCAGCGGCACGCCGTTGGTCAGGGTGGTCACTTCGGCGCCCGTGAGAGAATTGGTTAAATATTTCAGGGTGAGCGCATTGGTCAGGGACAAGTCACCACAGCTGATCACGAGGGCGAAATCCTGGGCGATCTTATTGGTGTGTTCGGTGACCGCATTGACGTTGACGCGCCTGGCCGACACCTGCACCACCAAATTGGATCCGGGTGAATAGATGAAAACATTTTCCACGTTGTTCACCACATCATTGGTGATGGTGGTGGGATCCGCGACCAAGTTGTAGTCACTGCCCGTGGGGATGTTGTTCCCCACGTAAACTTCGTGCGTGACTTCGTTACTTACGACCAGATCCAAATCGTTCACCAGCTTGATGGCGGCATTCGGATTGCCAGGAGGATCGGTCCATACCAGAGTTACGCGCAGCGGCGCAGCTTGGGCCTCTTCCGTCAACTTAAGCTGCCAGGCTACACTCTCGCCAGTGGCTAGAGAATTGGTCAGGCTTTGATCGATCATTTGCAGCGGTGATTCGTTGATGGTGCCATTGGTCCAGCCCGCCACGGCACAATTAACGAGGCTTGGCATGCCCCACCCTTGCTGGTTCAGGGTTTTGCCCACTTGGAGATCGTAACGGGGACTGGTGGAACGGGCGCCATTGATCAGCAAAGCCTTCATCAACGCCGGACTATTGGTGTGTCGCACGTCAGCGGGAATTTTCTGCTCGTAAAACTCTTTCAGCAAGGCCAGCAATCCGGAAACCACCGGCGCCGACATGCTGGTTCCCGATTCAAAGCGATAGTAGGGGGCCAGCGAGTCATCAAACTCCTTAAGCTTCTCAAAATAAGAGCCGTAGTAGTTGGTCAGCGTCATTTTGGTTTGAATGTCGTAAGTGACATAAAACCCATTGTCGTTGCCTACGCTATAAAACCAATCCCCAGGGGTTAGCGCCAAATTATCCGACGGCAAGGTGAAGGAATTGGTGGCTATTATATCGTAATCGGTGGTGGTGGGGAAATTATTGCGCTTGATGTAAATTGGCAAATCCACCCGCTGCATGCCTTGGGGAACAATTTCAATCTGGAGGTTCGTCGCATTGTTGGGCACCAGGATGTAATAATTGTTCAAGGCAGCCGGGGCGACTTCCTGGTTTCGCACCAATTCCACTTGATTTTTAACGGGGTTGGTATCGAACTCAAACTGTTTGGAACGGGCAGAAATGACGAAGGCGCCCGGGGCTACGACATCGGGCTTGAAGCGACCTGACTCTCCTTCGGTGCCGATGCCCACATTGCCACGGGAAGAAAAGGACGTCACCTGGTCATAACTATCGGTCGTGGCCAGGTAGGCAGCATTGGTAACCAGATTTCCAGCGCCATCTGGCACTTCCACTTCGTTGGTGATATTGCGAAATTGATCCAAAGCACCCACGGTGATGATGTTTTTGGCGGTCCCGGGGGAACAAATGCCTCCAGGTTCCCCGCCGGTGCCATCATCCTTGCCGAAGCCATCGTTGCCAGCAGCAAAAACAAAGAGTACCGGCTGGCCCCCGGTCTTTTCCGGCAAGGCGTCGCGCACGGCTGCGTCATAACTGGCCGCGGAGGAATCGTACGTGGCACGTCCAGGATAATTCCAGCTATTGTTCGAGATCAGGGCGTTGGTGCGGGCGGCATTTTCCTGCAAATAGGTGTCACCAATGGTTGGCCTGCCGTTGACGACATCCACTGGCAATATGAAAACCTTGGCCTGCGGCGCCATGCCGCGGAAGTCGGCGTTGGTTACTGATCCCAAGGCATTGGTGACAGTCGAAGACTTTGAACCATCCCCAGCAATGGTGCCCGCCACATGGGTTCCGTGGCCAACGGGGTCCGTCAGATCCTGGCTTCGACCTGGCATGGCCAAAACCCTGCCCTTGAGATCGGGGTGTGTGTCATCAACACCGGTGTCATTGAGGTTTACCAATACATTGGTTCCCGTAAGCCCAAAAACATTGCCATTGGTTACCGAATCGACCGATATTCCCATGTTTGGCCGGGCCAGGTCGTTTGCCAGACGGCGTGGAGCATATTTTTCGACGGTTTGAACTGAGGATAACTGCGCCAAAGTGGCCCAGTTTTGCGGATCTGGTTGAACAGTGATTAGCGGCCCAAAGGGGGAGCGGGATTCACAAACGATATGAGCGCCATGGGAAGCCAGTTCAAGTCGTCCGGTTTCATCCGCGCCAGGAAACAGAGTAAGCACCAGGAAATCGTCCGCAGCCAATGCCTGGCCATGAAGCGCCCGGGGCAGGAGCCATTCGTCCAGTTTATAATATGGCTCATAAGGCAGCACGGCCTGCACTTGAGGATGGCTGGCCAATTGTGAGGCTCCAGCCTCGGAGATCCTAACCAAACAGGCATTGTTGGGGATATAGCTGATGAATTGCGCATCAACTGACTTCAGCAAATCACGAAAACCCTGGTTGAGGAACCCTTTGGATTGCACAATAGCGCTGCCAGGGAAATTGGTGGCGGATAGGGCACCCGGAATCTCGGGGATTGTTTGGGTGGTATCCCAGAAAGCATTCCGCAACAAAATAGCGGAATCGCTCCGCATCAACTCCTTGAGTGAAGCCTGAGAATTACTGAGCCGGTAAGGAAAACGATTCCCGGATGGAGTGCCCGGCACACTGGCATTACTGTTTGCGGTCAGGGCCGGGAAATTGGTATTCAACAAAAGGGAAATGGGTGCATTCGAGGAAGGAATCACTCCTGGTTGTTTAAGGGATTCTGAGGCCGCTGCGGGCGGTTTGGCTTGAAAACGGCGGACCTCACCCAAGCGCCAAAAATATCCTGCGGCTATAAACAGGAGGATGCTTGCAATAAACCAGGTTCGACTCTTCCAGGACATAGTGGTTATAAGTGGGAACAACCCATTCTCAGGTGGTTAATCGTTGCTGATCACTTGGTAACTCTCGGGCACCAAGATGGTATTTGTGGGTGCGCCATCAATCCGCAACACATGTTTGGTCAACACTTCGGACATGATTTGATAATTGGTGTATACCTGATAATTGACATCATTTTGTCCAGGGACCATAACCGGGCGCCCCGCCGGAGCCAGGGTTTGCCCGTAGGCGTAAACGACAATTCGTGGCTCATCCGCGCGCAGCAGGGAGAGTATTTGCTGGGGCAGCCACTCATAAGCCTGGTCCGTGATATTGGGAGACTGCGGATTAAGATAAGGCGAATTGGTGGACAAGGCAGGCGTGGCCAGTATTTCACCCAGATAAGAAAAGGCCTTGCTCTTCCGCGAAGCCCGGGTGGCATTGATGTCCTCCACGATTTTCTTCAGCTGGGGAGAGTCGGGCAGGATAACGGTGTGGACGGTATTGGTGGGCGGATAGCTCGAAGTGGACCGGTTGCTGACGACACAAACCCCGCTGAAAATGGCAGACCAGGCGGCCAGGTTGGTTTGATTCACAGAAAGCAGGCCGCTGGCGGCATTGGTGTTCAACGCCGTGGTGAAAACATCCAGCAACCGCCAATCATTAGTGGGGTGGGCGGAGCGATAAACCATCCAGGTCCGCCAATCGTTGAGCCTCCACTCGGCCACCGGCGATTTAAGATAAAGAGTTTGCCACGGCGTGCCACGATGCACCCGGCCCAGCCAGCCGATCGTGGGGAATTTATTGGTCGGAAAATCCCAATCATCGGATTTGCGGACCATGGGATCTTTCACGGCCATATTGAATTTGTTGGTGTCACTGCTGACATTGGTATTGCCACCCCAAGGACGATAATTGCGATTGATCATCCCCAGGTTGGAATTGGTGGGCACCGCCGAGGGAGGCACCGCATATTGGATATTATTGGTGCGGTCCATGTCGTAAAGATCCTCCATGGTGTAATGCACCAAAGGATCGTTGGCCTGCCAGGAATAATTTTGGTAGATCTTGCGGGTGGGGGTGAAGGGCGCCTGGCGGACGAGGGTGTTGCCGATTTCCTGCTGCATCTGATACATCGGATACCGCAGGGGATTGAGCCCCATGAACACCCGGAAAAGATCGATGCTTTTTTCCTTATCCAAGCCTTCCACGCTTTGCTGGTTATAGCTGCGCCACACCGAATCGTTGTTGTTGGTCCCCTGCCCCATGGAAGTCAGAACCTGTTCCCGCAGGCCCATAGGCATGCCGTAGAGCAGGTTCGTTTGCCAGAAGGCACCCGCCCCGGACGATTCGCCAAAGTTCATGCTGCCGACAATTTCACGCGAAATATCGATCTGACTCACAAATCCATTCAGATTGACAAAATCCAGAATCCGTCCGTTGCGCCAATCGGTTTTGTTGGTCGCCAAGGTCATGTCGATGATGTAGAATTGCACGCGGGAAGTGACGAACAACGACCACTGGGGAATGTTGAAATTGGTGGTCACCTCGAACAAAAAGTTCGTGTTATAAGCTTCAAAGTGGGGCTTGGGCCGGTTGACGTAAACCGCGTTGCTGAGCACCACAAAATTCGTGTTCAGCGGCACAAAAAACCGGCCAGCCGGCCAGCCGGCCAGATTAGTGGAAATCACTGCGAAGTTGGTGGCCAGGGGCAGTGGCGGGGAATTGCTGAGGGTAGTCAGCGCCATGTTGAAATCCACACGCCCACCCATATAAAGCTGCCGGTTGAGATTGGTCTCATAGGAATTCCACGCTTCCAGGCCAAACGCATTGGAGATGCCCACCATGTACATCTGGTTGGTCTGGTTTGGCCGCTGGCTGCGAGCGTCCTTGCGAATCTCCACCTTTCGGGAAACCTGGACGGCGGTCTGCAGAGAATACTCATTGAAATTGGGGAGGTATTTCTTCACCCCAATGACCAAGGGAATCCCGTAAACCAAGCCATTGGTTTCCAGCGCCTTAATGCTCAGGAAATCGCTGCGATCCCTGGGAACATTCAGATCCACCCACCGCAAGCCCAAAAAGGCGGCATTGGTTTCCTGGATGAAGCCATTTAAAAATACCTGGTTGTTGATCACGCGGTATCTGGGCCTGAAAACCGAAGGCGGCGAGTTGGAACCATTGGGCTGGGTGGCATCGTAAATATTCGCTGCCACCTGGAAACAGCGATGCACCGCGGCATTATACTGGTTGGTGGGATAAATCATCACGTTGGTGATCCCTGCGCCGATTTGGTTGCGCATGATCCGCTCGGCGGCATTGGCGAAAAAGGCCAGCGCACTGGGCCAGGGCCGCCCGTCCGGAATGCCACCCGGCCAATCGTTTTGGCAGTTGATATTGAGCTTGCCTGCCATGGCAGGAGTGGAATCCACACCCAATTGGGCCAGCATGCGGTAATAGGTGTAGCGGTCGTAAGAACTGCGGCCATTGACGCTGGCATTGCTGATGCCGAGGGTGAAGTTTTCCCCTACTTTATCGACGTTGAACAATTCCTGGATGTCGCCAAAGCGCCGGGGATTGATGCTGCCGGGCCAGCCGGGTTGGGCGACATTGTCATTGCCCCGCTGCACCACGGCGTTGGTCATCAGGATGCCGTCGGTGTAATTATCCACCACGTTGCTGGAGCTGAACACGGCATTGCTGCCAAAAAAGTTCGCCAAGGAGTTTGAGGAAAAGAAGAAATTCGTGTAATAACGGTAATCAAGAATGCCACGCGCCGTGTTGAAGGCCACCCCGGGGTTGGCCTGCGCCCGGGCCACATTTGAATTATAAACGTAGCTGTACCACACGTTCGTGTTCAAATCCCGGAAAAAGCCGGCCAGGTTGATTTCCCAGGAGCCCACGCCTTGATTGCGGAAAAATTTATCGCCCACGCTCTGGCGCGAAATACTCTTGGCTTGGTTGTGAATGAAATTCAGATCCAGGCACTTCCCCGCCGGCACCACGATATAGGCATACCGCCCAACGAACTTGTTATACTTCGAGTGCGGAAGATTGGGTTTTTCCAGGACCCCAATCCACTCCGGGTCGCCGATAAAAAAGTTGGTCACCCGGATGCCATTGGTGAGCAAAGCCTGGCCGTTGGTGCCGATTTCGACCTGCCAGCCGTTGGTTTCAAACAAGCCGTTCCGGTTGAAGTCCCAGAAAAAGCGGAATTCGGGCGAACCCAGGCCAGCGAGAGTGCGGGGTGCCAGGTTGGTTTCCACAAATACCGGCGGACGCGCATCGTATTGCAGATTGGCAATATTCTGGATCCAGCTTTCCTCGTTCCCGTATACCGGCTGGGCCAAGGGGCCAGCCAGGCGATCATAATTAACGTTATTGGGATTGAAGGCCCAAGTGCGCGAACTCGCAAATCCCGCTGGATTGTAAAAATTGGTGGATACCGCCAATTCGTAGCTGGATTGGTTGGAATTGGCCACCAAGCGGCCCACCATCTCCGCTTGGGCACGCGCCAGCGCAGCGTCTGCCATCAGGGATGCGGTGGTCTGGTCGGCGGTGACGTTCACGGAGCCCCGTTCACGGCGGCTCAGCGCGAGAAAGGCGATGGCCATGAAGGTCACCACCGACAACATGATCAGGGAGATGACCAGTGCCACACCGCGTTGGGCATATCGATTCATGGTTGAGCAAGGCGTAGAGGTTGGGCGTTGCGGAGAGGAATCAGCTTCCGGAAAATATGCACCGCCGAGACATGGTTGCTTAAGAAATTTCGCTGCGCGGCCAGGCTGGGAAAAGCTTTCATCCGCTGGTAAACCTGCGGCTCCAGTATCCCCAGTTCCAGTTCTACGAACGAAGGCAATGCATTGCTGAAAAAATAGCTGGATCGTTGATCCGGCCTATACTGCCCCACCGAGACCGCGAGGTTGGTGCCGAGCAGGTTGGTAGTGTAAACATTGGTAAAGAATTCCATTCCCCAGGAATCATAGGGCCGCACCCGGAAATGAACGACGCCATCCAGAATTGGGTAAGGGGTGAACTCATTGGTTAAAAACCAGCCAGGGGTATCCACATTGTCCGAGTTGAGGCGATAGGTTTTGGTTTTGGACAATTCGAAATTGCGGGCCCAGTATTGGCGATTCGTGTCGCCCAGGTAAAACTGGTTGGGGGTTTTCTCCATGGATTTCAGATAATGATATAGCGTGCCCACCCCGAGTTGATCCACGGTATTGGTGAAATAAATGACATTCCCTGGCCCGTTCGTAGCGGAACCCACAAAAAAACCATTAACCTGCCAAATCTGGGCTGGGCGGGTTAGAAAAAAGAACGAATATAGGGAATTTGTGCGCAGTGAACCGTCATTCAAGCGCTGCAGCAGCGGGTTCCGATAATCCGGATGAGTGAACAAATGGCTGTAACTCCAATGGGTATTATTCATCGAGAGACCAGTGACTGCCTGCTGGATTTCCCGGCTGATTACTTCCAACGCGGCACGGCCACCTTCCAAGACATCGACTTGGGTGGTGTTGGCCCGCAAAGCCCGCTGCGTTTGGTCAAACATCCGGTAAAGGCCATACACGATCATGGACAAGAGGGTCATCACCACCAGCATCTCCAGCAAGGTGAAACCCCGTTCCCGGCCTGGATATTTCAAAATTGGATCCTTTCTAGCTCTCATGGGATGGGCGGCGATTAGCGCCGGAACTGGTTGGTTGGCGAAAAGAAAAACAAATCCTGGGCGCCTCTTTCGACCAGGGGCGGTCCAGCAAGTAAAGTGCGGAAAACCCGCTGGTTGCTGCGGCCGCGGCGGGTAAATGCTTTGTTATTAATCCGGGCCCCGACTTCGCTGATTTTTTCGGTAATCCAATTCGTCGTGGCGCCATAAATGGGCCAGCTCATGGTCAGCCGGACTTCATATAGGTTGGTGGCCACGTTTTGCCGCTCCCGCCAGAGCCGCATTTTCTCCTCCTTAACGGCCGCCGTGTCACCGGTCAGGATCCGCAACGAATTGGTGAAGCCCGCATTGTAGGGGATGATTTCGGATTTCAGCTCGTAGCTGAAGGCGAAGTTTCGGGAATCCTCATTGGTGCCCATCAAGGAGGCCGATCCTCCAAACGCCCGGACCTTCGCATATACCTCGCGGTAGGTTGGTATCAGGTTTTTGGTATCGCCTTCGATATCCGGCCGCATCTCAAAACTCGGATAACTCAAGCGGCCCACAACATCCCTGCCCCAGCGATAATTCTGGGCCACGGTGATGTTGGTCCGGTAGCTCCGATTGTCCGGCGTGGAAAACACGACGATTGCATCCACATTATTGGTCAGGGTTTGCAGGAACTGCAAACCGCCGCGGATGGCCTCCAGGAAATAGGGGCCATCCTGGTTGACCAGCGTGTCCTCCCGGTTGGACTTCTGGACATTCAAGCCTGTGGGAAGGACGCCCATAATGGCGACCATCGCGAAGCCGATCACCGCCAGGCTGATGGCCACTTCCACCATCGTGAAACCCAGCTGCCCACGCCGCGCACCCACTGCGCGGTGAACCGCAACTGCATGGATTGTCCCTGATTTCATTGTATCTCCGGTTTCTCCACCCGTGCGCGACCGCTCATCCAATTGATGCGGACGTAATGGTAATTGGTATAATAGGTGGTGTGTTTGAGGGGATTCATGGGCGGATTGAGCTGCACATCAGCCAGGTTCAGCGAGGGCCGGGTAATTTTTTTTGCAGCATCATATTCCGTTGGGTAAAAAATGCTGCCCCGGGCGAGAGGAATGACCTCATCGCGGAAACTGGTAAGATAAGGAGACTCACGCACCAATTGACCGTAGGAATTGAACGCAATGTAGGGCAATTGAAATTTCGGGGCATTGGCCGCCGGGAACGGCAGCCCACTATTCACCATGAACGCAAACGGACGCGCATAAACATCGGAGATCGCGCTCCAATCCCGGAAATTCAATTGGGTCTGATCGCGGAACTTGGTGGGGGCGATGAAAACCCCATCCGGCAGTTTGCGCCACTCAACCAGGTATTTTGGAGTGGGATGTCCAGGTTGATCCCCGAGGCTGCGCCGGGTCATGATGGCGTAACCAGAATACTGGTAATTGACAATATTGGTGGCTTGCGCGCGAATGCGGTCATCTATCTTCACGTTGTTCGGCCCGGTGAACCAGGCCACATTCGACTGGGAAAAAAAGTTGGTGGGCACAAACACCATGTAAACAGTACTCCGGGAATTAATGGCCTGCAGCCGGGCATACGACAGGTCATCCAACAACTGCCGGGTGCCAGCCGAAAGGGCGTTGGACTGCCCGATGCCCTTGAGCGCCGGCAAGCCCATGGTGGCCAGCAATCCGATGATTGCCATCACCACCATTAGTTCCAGCAGGCTGAAGGCGGACCGTTCCTTCCCCGAGGCCGCCCATCCTGTCCGCTCTCCGGGCAGGGTGTTTGGATGGTTCCCGGTTATCATATTCATTTCCAGGTTAGAACATTGTCCCGGTTGAATCCGGTATTGGCTCCCTGCGAGTCACTGGCTTTGCCGTCCGGCCCCAGCGACCAAATCATGGACTGATCACGAACTTCGTAGCATTGAACCATATTTGCCGCCGGTTTCACCATTCCATTGAGCCCGCGCAAACCGGTGGTGTCGGTGGTGTCGCGCGATACAGTATCAATCCGGTAAAACGCATCCCGGCATTTGTTGTCACCATTGAGATCCATGGTGATGAAATAAGGATTACCCCACAAATCCCGGTAAACGCCGTCCGGGCCGACTCCCGGCTGGGTCACCATGCTCACGCTTTTCGCGTTCAAAAGGACATCTTTGTTTGGATTCTTTTTGTGGCCGGCGTTGACGGGACCACTGTCACCCGGAAGCAGCAGTTCAGCATTGTCCACCAGGATGGAGATCACCTCGGCGTTGGGCGCGTTGCGGGGATTCGCCGCATTTTTAATCTGGGGCACCTGGCCTTTCATGGCCACCTGGGTGCCATTGGGATTATAAATGCTGTAGGTAAAATCGGGGCAGGCAGCAGCGTAACGCGCATCCCCCGCATTGCTCATGGTTTCAGTTGAAGTGGGAAACCGGCTGTAACTCGAAAAATAGGATTGAATGGCACCCTGGATGTTTTTCATCTCGGTCTTGACCGTCATTATTTTCCCCTGGGTTTTGGCCCGCGAAATGGAGGGTATGATCAATCCCACCAGGATGGCGATGATGCTGATGACCGTCAGCAACTCAATCAGGGTAAAGCCCTGCCGCTGGTGAATCCGATGCAGATTTCTATTTTTCATATGCCAAGGAATTTATTGTTAAAACTTATTTCCAATTGCTGATGACTCGCACTTCATTGCCTACCGATATTTCCGCCCACAAATCAAAGCGCCCGGGATTGTTGGTGGGATCGGTGGTCCGGTAATGCCAGGTATTGACCAGCACTCCCGCCCTCGGAACCGCCACTTTGAGCAAGGCCACATCCGGGTTGGCTGAATTAAGTGGAAGCTTCACGACCTGATCCCCTTTGACTGAGGGAAGGAAATTGTGAACCTCACTTTCATTGGTGGAGGCATTCACAAAACTGGGGGTATTGAAATATTTCTTGGCGGTGGCGGAATGGAATACCCCCCCCCGCTCCAGAGGTTGGGCGGTGCCGTCCGATCCCGAGTAAACCCACCCGGTCAACTCGTAATACAATTGGTTGGTTGAGTCGTTCACGAGCAAGGGGCGCCGGTTAACTATATTATCCGGTGGATAATGACCGAACTTGGCTTTATAGCTTTCAATGGCGGTGATGAGTTGCTGCAACTCACCTTGGATTCTTTTCATGCGCATCGAGCGGGTGGCTGCCGGGGCCAAACCAACCAGCAATCCGGCGATGATCCCGATGATTGCGATCACGGTCAGCATCTCAATCAGCGTAAAACCGGACTGGACCCGGCATCGCGGAAAAAAGCTCGAACAAACCCGCAACGGCCTGGGATTGCCGCCCCCACTGCGGCTATCGAGGCCGGGCACTGAAATATTATCACGAAATTTCATGGTATCATTTGCCGATTTCACACGTACTCAATCAGATACGAAAATCGCCGCGGCGATGCAACCCTTTCCAATCATTATTCCTTCAATCCAACTACTTACGATCTTTCAATTCCTGTTCCATCCGTTCGCTGAGCCATTGCTTGATCATGCTTTGGTAATTCAAAAACCGATTGCGCGCCAGGCGCTTGATCCGGGCCAGCATCCGGGGATCCATCCGCAAGGTAACCGTGACGGAATCAGCATATTCCGTACCTGCTGCCATGGCTTGTTCCATGAGCCGCAATTGCGGCCGATTCTCAAACCAAAACGCAGCCTCCGCGTCCTCCCCATCGAAGATAGGCACATCTTCCCAACTGGTGAAAGTATTCATGCCCCTAACGTCTGGGTTAATTTCCGTTGGTAAAAAAACTCCTCCTCCGGCACAAAAGACCGGGATTGAATGATTCGGATCATTTTCCCATTCGTCCGATAAACACTGAATATTCCAGTGCCATTGGCCGATTTCCCCAAATTAAAATACCGGGCCTGCACCGCAAACCGTTTGGTATCAGGCAGCAATTTGATGGCAAAAGGATCTTCGAAGGACTCTTCGATATCCTGCGGCGTCAAAGAACCATTCAACGCGAATGGCGGGTTGCTCCAATCGAACTCCATGTTTAAACCGTAATGTCATCGCCAGCACATTGTAACTACAATGTATTTACACCCCCTTTTTCACGGTGTCAATACCTCGAAGCACAAAAACCAACAAAAAGGGCCTTGGAGGACTGCCCAAGGCCACTTTTTGACGTTATAGATGAAAGATTGCCAAGCTGTGCTGGAGGAAGAGGCTAATCTTTGCCTCCTTTGCCACGCTCGCCTTCCTGGCCACCCACTTTATCCATTAGGGTGATCAGGGGCAGGAACAGAGCAATAACAATGCTGCCGACGATGACGGCCAGGAACACGATCATAATCGGTTCCAAGAGGGAGGTCATGGCGGAAACCGCATTATCGACTTCTTCATCATAGTTATCGGCGATGCGCATGAGCATTTCCGGCAGCGCTCCGGTTTGCTCACCGACATCGACCATGCTGATGACCATTGGCGGAAAAACTTTGGAGGCATCCAGCGGGGCGGTGATGGTTTCGCCTTCCTTGACACTTTCATGAACGGCGGAAACGGCATCGCCAATGACTACATTCCCGGAGGTTTCTTTGACGATGGTCAGCGCCTGCAAGATAGGCACACCACTGCTCACCAAGGTGCCCAGCGTCCGGGTGAAACGCGAAATAGCCACCTTGCTGATAACTGGCCCCAGCAACGGCATGATCAATTTGAGCTTATCGAACAAACGGCGCCCAAAGTGAGTTTTGGTGACGAGTTTCACAGCCACCACCACAGCGGCGATGCTCCCCCCCGTGGCCAGGAAGTTGCCTTTGATGGTGCGGCTGATCTGAAGCACAAAATCGGTGAAAGGCGGCAAGGAAGCGCCTTCCAACATGTCTTTAAAGATTTCCTCGAACTTGGGCACCACGTAAACCATCAAAACGCCCAAAATAACCACTGCCACGGTCATAACCGCCGAAGGATAGAACATGGCGGCGACTACTTTGCCCTTGATCTTCTGGGCTTTTTCCATGAATTCCGACAGACGGTTGAGCACCACTTCCAACACACCACCCATCTCTCCAGCTTTGACCATGCTGATGAACAAGCGATTGAAAACCTTGGGATGCTGGCCCAAGGCTTCGCTGAAGGTGCTGCCGCCTTCAACCGCCTGTGCCAGTTTACCGATGGTGCCTTTGAGGTTCGCATTTTTCTCCTGGCGCTCCAGTACCCGCAATCCCCGCAGCAGTGGCAAGCCAGCGTCCACCAAGGTGGCCAACTGCCGGGTGAAGGTGGTTAAAACCTTGGGTTTGACACGGCCGCCGAGGCCTGGGATTTTAATGCTGGGCAGCTTGATGTTGATGCCACCCTTTGCGGCACCTTTGCCACCACCGCCCTTCCCCTTCTCAGCCTTTTTACCTTTTTCCGCTTTTTCCTTGGCCTTTTCGGCTTCAACCACCTTGGTGGGGAAATAACCCATTTCTTTCAAGCGGCCGATCGCCTCGCTTTGGCTGGCCACCTCCAGGGTTCCCTTGGTTTCTTTGCCCCGGGAATCCATCGCGACGTATTGATATACTGGCATAACTAGTCCTGATTCGGGGTTGAGTGATTACGTATACTTCAAGATTTCTTCAATGGTTGTCTCACCTTCAAATATGCTGCGCATGCCGTCCTCGCGCAAAGTCGTCATCCCCAATTCCACCGCCTTTTGGCGCATGACCACCGTAGGCGCGCGCTCATTGATCAAGTTGCGGACCTGATCGGTGATCGGCAACAGCTCAAAAATGCCCTTTCGGCCCTTGTATCCAGTATCATTGCAGTAGGAACAGCCGCGGCCGTAGTAAAAAACTTTGTCCCCCAGATCGTGGGGGGAAAGATTCAACAAAGCCAACTGATGTTCCGTCGGCTCAAAGGGGGTCCGGCATTTGGAACAAACTTTGCGCACCAAACGTTGCGCCAGCACCGCCAACAAGGTGGAAGAAACCAGGAAGGGCTCCACGCCCATATCGATCAAGCGGGTAACCGCACCGGCGGAATCGTTCGTGTGCAACGTGCTGAGCACCAAGTGACCGGTCAACGAAGCCTGAATGGCAATCTGGGAGGTTTCCAGGTCGCGCATTTCCCCGACCATGATGATATCCGGATCCTGACGCAGAAAGGAACGTAGCGCTTTGCCGAAGGTCATCCCCACCGATTCATGGACCGGCACCTGCATGATACCTTCGATATCGTATTCCACGGGATCTTCAACGGTCAAAAGCTTGGAATCGAGGGTATTAATGCGGCGCAGGCAGGAATAAAGGGTGGTGGTTTTTCCACATCCCGTGGGGCCGGTAACAATCACGATGCCATTGGGCTGCAAGATGCACTCGCTGATGTAATCAAGCACCGTCTTGGGCATACCCAAGGTTTCGAGTTCCAAATTCACTGAAGCCCGGTCCAAAACACGCAACACCACCGATTCCCCGAATTGCGTGGGCAGCGTCGAAACGCGCAAATCGACGATCCGGCCAGCCAGGCTCATGGAAATGCGCCCGTCTTGCGGAAGCCGCCGTTCGGCGATATCCAGATTGGCCATGACTTTAATACGAGAGGTCACCGGCAAAGCCAAGTGTTTTGGCGGTGGGGCCATTTCATACAAGGCGCCATCAACGCGATACCGGATTTTGAATTCATCTTCAAAAGGCTCGAAGTGAATATCGCTCGCCCGATCCTGAACGGCCTGCTGGAGCACAATATTGACGAATTTGACAATCGGGGTCTCGTTGGCCAAGTCCTCCAAGCCAATGACATCCTTCGCGGTCACCTCGTCCAATTCCTTGGAAATGTCGGCATCCGCCCCCAATTCCTTGAGGATGTCGCTCATGCTCTCGCCAGCATCGCTACTGGAATAATGCTTGGCGATGGCCTGCTCGATCTGCACCGGGTCCGCCACCACCAACTGCAGTTCCTTGCCCAAAACGTAGCCCAATTCGTTCACCTTGTCGGAACTCAAAGGATCCACCAAAGCAACCTGGAGCGTATTCCCAAAGAGGGCTACGGGCATGCATTGATAGGTCTTGGCCGTGTTGGCGGGGACTGCGCCGAGGATTTCGGAAGTCAAATCGCGGCTCCGCAAATCCACAACTTCAGTGCCCAACTGCGAAGCAATCAACTGGAGTTGGCCATCGACATCCATGATCCCGAAATCGACCAGCAACTGGCTGATCGGACGGCCGGTGCGGGTATGTTCCTGGACGATCTCTTCCAACTGCATGTCATCGGCCATGCCGTTATCTTTGATGATCCCCAGCAAAGGAAATGAGTGAATGTCCGCCATAATGATCAGGTCAAGCTGCGGAGGCCTTGGCGGCTTCCAAATCCTGGAGTTTCTGCAAGATCGTGGTCGGATCCTGGGCTTTGGTAACCACTTCTTCCTGCGAAATCATTCCCAGTTGATACTTATCCAGCAGGAAGGAATCCAACGTAACCATGCCGTACTTGGCGCCGGTCTGAATGTCCGAATTAATGCGGAAGGTCTTGTTATCGCGGATCAGCGCGGCCACCGATGGCGTGTTGACCATGATTTCAAAAACCGCCACCCGCCCGGGTTTGTCACAACGGGGAATGAGCAACTGGGAAATGACCGCCTGCAACACCGTTGACAGCTGAATCCGGATCTGTTCCTGCTGGGTGACCGGGAAAGCGTTCACGATACGGTCAATGGTTTTGGCGGCGCCGGTGGTATGCAGGGTTCCGAAAACCAAGTGCCCCGTTTCAGCCGCAGTAATGGCCGCATCCATGGTTTCCAAATCGCGCAATTCACCGACCAGAATCACGTCAGGATCTTGACGCAAAGCACGGCGCAACGCCTCCGCAAACGTGGGCACATCGACATTAACCTCGCGTTGGGTGACCAAGGCCTTCTTATGACTGTGGTAATACTCGATCGGATCCTCGACGGTGATGATGTGGGCATCTTCGCGCTCGATATTGATGATATCGATCATGGAAGCCAGGGTGGTCGTCTTGCCCGAACCGGTCGGGCCGGTTACCAAGACCAAACCCCTGGGCTTGTAAAGCAACTCTTTGACCGAGGGCGGCAAGCCGATTTGCTCCATGGTGAGCAAGCGGCTTGGAATTTGCCGCGCCACGACCCCGTAATGGCCTTTTTCCTTAAAAACACTAACCCGAAAGCGGGCCATCTCACCAAACGCGAATCCCAAGTCAGCCCCCCCGCGCTCGCGGACTTGCTGGATATGATCTTCCGATGTGATGCTGCGCATCAACTCCTCAGTGTCTTCCGGACGCAGCGGCGGTCCCTCCACGCGGCTTAACACACCATGCACCCGGATGACGGGTGGGGCATTAACACGCAAGTGAAGGTCCGAAGCTCCCTCCTGAACCACCAACTGCAACAAATCGGACATTGAATAAGACATAATAAATGAATCGTTCTAATAATAAAGTGAGCCAGCGCCAGCCCAGGACCAAGGAACGGGATGCCAGAATCCACATGGGTGTTGGCAACTCATCCTAAACATCGTCCCCTATGGACGCCCGGATGACTTCATCAGGCGAGGTCAATCCCGCCACAACCTTGCGAACACCGTCCTCGCGCAGGGTGCGCATCCCCATCTCGCGCGCCTGGGTGCGCAATACAGTGGAGGAGACTTTATCGTAGATCAATTTCCGTGCCTGATCGTCGATCACAAAGATCTCAAAGATCCCGAACCGCCCGCGGTAGCCGGTATTTTTACAGTCAGGACAGCCTTTTCCGCGGCGGAAATTGGGATTGGCCACTGTGGCTGGATCAATCTGCAAAGTCTTTAGCTCGGTGTCCTTGGGCATATAGGGCTCGGTACACCGTTTGCAGATTTTCCGAACCAACCGTTGCGCCATTAAAGCCCGGGTGGAGGAAGCGACCAGGAATGGCTTGATGCCGATGTCGATCAAACGGGTTACCGCGCTGGGGGCATCGTTGGTATGCAAGGTGGAGAAAACCAAATGCCCCGTCAGCGAGGCATTGATCGCGATGGAAGCCGTTTCCATATCGCGGATTTCACCGACCATGATTACGTTGGGAGCCTGGCGGAGCAACGCTCTCAAGGCTGCGCCGAAGTTAAGGCCAACCGCCTCATGCACATGCACCTGGTTGATGCCTGATAGGATATATTCCACCGGATCCTCAACCGTGATGATTTTGCGGTCCGGACGGTTAATATAATTCAATACGGCGTAAAGGGTGGTGGTTTTCCCTGAACCCGTAGGTCCGGTCACCAGAAGGATGCCATCAGGCAGACCGATCAAACGTTCAAAGGTTTGCTGATCGTCCGTGAAAAAGCCCAATTCCGGCAAACCGAGTTTCAAGCCTTCCTTGTCCAGAATACGCATGACGATGCTTTCGCCATGGGTGGTTGGCAGGCAGGATACGCGTAAGTCGATGCTTTTGCCCCCCACGGACATCTGGATGCGCCCGTCCTGCGGGATGCGTCTTTCCGCAATGGACATGTTGGATTGGATCTTGAGACGGCTGATGATGGAAGCCTGAAGGCGTTTCGGCGGGCTCTTGATTTCATGGAGCATGCCGTCAATGCGGTAACGCACCCGGAAACGTTTTTCCAAAGGCTCCAGGTGAATATCTGAAGCTCGCGACTTGAAGGCTTCAACGATCAGGGTGTTCACCAACTTGATGATGGGGGCATCGGCATCAACTACCGAGCCATCCTCCATGTCCCCTTTGACAGCCGCGATCTGCCCAATATCGACTTCACCCTCAGTGATTTCCTGGATCATCTTGCCCACGGAATCATCCTTGGCGCCCCCATAATACCGCTCGATCGCAGCGTCAATTTCCTCCTCGGGCGCCACCCGCACCTGGATTTCCTGGTTTAACAGGTGGTGCAAGCTGTCAATGGTATCCAAGTCGGACGGATCGGCCAGCGCCACGATCAAGCTGCCGTTATCGCGGTAGATCGGGATGACTTTATACTTCTTGGCAATGTGGCGGGGAATGGCGGATATGACTTCATCCGACAATTTCATTTCATCCAACGCCACCACCTCCGCCCCAAATTGGGCCGCTTTCGCGCGGGTTACGTCCGCCGAAGAAATGGCCTTTTGGGAAAGGAGGATGTCCACGACACCCTGGCCGGTTGAATCAGCTTCGGAACGGGCGGCCCTGAGAACATCATCCGCCACCAAGCCCATGTCCGACAAATAATCAATTAAATAATCGTCTTTGGTTGCCACAGCCTATCTTTTGCTAGCCCATGCTTCTCACACCATTCTTCATGGGATTCCTGCATTTTTAAAAAACCATGCGGATATGTCAAATAAAGACACACTCTATTCTTTGCAGCATTAAACCGGCCAAGCCTGGAACCAGTGATTAAGTATTTGCAAAACTAATTTTTATACCCCCGCCCTTTCGTGAGGGTGGACTGGGAAAAGAATGGCGCAGCCAATTTGAAGCATGGTTGCGCGCAAAGCGCCTGGTTTGGAGGGTGTTTTCCTGGCGGTAATGCGTTAAAAACACGCCTATTGCAGGCAACGAACAACCAATGCACCAAACGACCAAGGCTACCAACCCGATTTGAAAAAGAAAACCGGATCATCAATTCCGACCGACGAAGGAGTTGAACCGGCCAATTTGGATGCATTCTTTTTCCCCACCGCGCAGCTTGATAATCAAGGCCGCTTTATCCGGCTGTTGGGCAATGGCTGCTTTTGCCCCCTGGCTTCCTAAAACACTGGCAGCGGTCGCCCAGGCATCACTGGCGGTGGCATTCCTGGCGATTATGGTGACCCCAATCCGCTCGGTTAATCCCAGACCCGTTTTGGGATCCACAATATGAGAATAGCGCTCCTTGCCAATCGCCACAAACTGCTCGGTATCCCCTGAAGTGGAGATTCCCGCATGGGCCAGCCAAACGGACTCAGTGATTCCCCTGCCCTGTTGGTCGATGGATTGGATTCCTACTTTCCACCCTCTTTGGCCAACGGGAGGATCCCCGGCGGCAATGTCCCCGCTGGCGGCCACCATGGCCCGGGTGATACCCCGCCGGCGCAAAACCTCCAGGGCAGCGTCTGCGGCATATCCCTTGGCAATCCCGCCCAAGTCAAAAACCATGTGGTTTTTCAGCAAGGTGATGGTGCGGGTGGGCTTGGAAAGTACTACATTGGTATAGCCGCAAACCTGCTTGGCTTCAGCAATTTGTGCCGGGAGGGGAAGCACTTTGGTCCGCCGGCTATCGCGCCACAACTTGATCAAAGGCCCCAAGGTTACATCAAATGCACCATTGCTCATCCGGGCGACCTCTTCAGCACGTTCCAGGATTTGGTATAAATCAGCACTGACTTCAAGGCGCTGGCCGGCTGGTTTTGAGCTTAATTGTCGGAGTTCACTGGTCGGAATGTAATCGCTCATGATTTGATCCAGCGCTGCTATCCGAGTGAACGCGGCTTCTGCAGCGCAATCCGCCAATCCCTTGTCCCGGGCAAAAAACTGGATTTCAAACATGGTCCCCATGTGCAATTCGGCATAGTTAAAATGCTGTAGTGAGGAACCCGGCTGGTGCGAAGCGCAACCGCCCCCCCAAAAAAAGCAAAAGGGAACAAGCAACCAACCAACCAGACCGGCACTTTTCACCGGCAGAAAAGTCATGGGTGATTTCATGGCCATTTAGTTTCGATTCAATCCATAGTTCAAAGTCCCACCGTAAAACAGCCCGTTGGCAAACAACTCATTGGCGGCCCCCATCAGCACGAGTATTGGTTTAAAACCTTGCGGGCTGATTGGATGATCATTTCCTTCAATTCAACCGGCTCGATGACTTCGGCATTGGCGCCCCAGCTTAAAATCCAGCGCTGAACCTCGAGCAGGCTTGAAAGGTTTAACGATAACTCCACGCAACCGTCGGAAATTTCACGCAATTTCTGGGAAGGATGCCACTTTTTCTCGCGGATGTAATCAGCGGCAAAACCTTTGAAATGGACCGTCACCAAGTAGTTGCCCTGCCCGGTGTGAACACCAAAGCTATCCCGTAAATGTCGATTGAGCGAAAAACCGGCAGGTCGTTTGATGGTTTTACCCGTCATTTTAACCTCCACCATCCTGGCGGGAACAAAAGTCCGGATGTCCTGGCGCAAATGGCAAAAGGCGAAAAGGAACCATTCACCGTTAATATTAGCCAGGTGAAATGGATCGACCACTCGTTGCTCAACCGTTTTCGATCCTGGCTTGCGGTAATCCAGGATCAATTGTTGCCGCCGGGCGGTGGCATGGGCGAGTTTATTGAACGTCTCAAGATTGATCAACGGTTCGGCTCGGATATGGAAGGAAATGGTTTGCTCCCAATCGGCCAGGTTCAACGAAATGGTATCGGGCAACACTGCTGCCATTTTCTTGAAAGCGCTCATGAGCGGTTTTTCGAAATTGGTGCCCCGATACTGCTGGAGCGCTTTTTCTGCGATCAGCAAAGAGAACAACTCCCCTTCGGTGATCTGTAAAGTTGGAAAGGAACTGACCTCTTCCGTGTAAACATACCCGAACCGGTCCGGCACATAAACCAGAGGCAACTCCAAACGGTCCCTCATGAATTCCAGATCGCGTTGGATTGATTTGGAGGAAACTTCAAGTTCAACCGCCAAAGATGTGGTATTGGGATGCGAGCCTGATTGAATGGCCCGATGAATGCGGAGCATCCGTTCCAAGGGCGGACGCGCATGCCGCTGCGGGGCGGAGTTCTTATCTCGTTTCACAGGAAGAACATGAATGAACCGGCGTGAAAAGCAATCCGCCAAAAGGGTCTGGCAGGCCTGGAAAACCAACCCGCTCAGCAAAACCCATCAATGGAATCCACGATCGGTTTTCTCGTTGCATTCCTGCTGCCACTGGTTAGCTTGGCGACCGTCCACCGCTATGAAAGCATGCGCAAGGGGCAACTGATTGCAGGCAACCAATAGATAATGAACTATGAGTGAAAATAAACCTTCCAACCGTCTCACCCGCCGTCAATTCCTAAGCCGTTCCAGCCAGGGAGCGCTCCTGTTCTCCGTGGTGCCGGGAAGCGTATTGGGTTTAAACGGGGCCACTTCCCCCAACGAAAAACTGAATATTGCAGGCGTTGGCATCGGCGGCCAGGGGGGGGCTGACCTGGGAAATATGACATCGGAAAACATCGTGGCTTTGTGCGATGTGGATTGGCGGCACGCCGGCGGCGCTTTCAAGC
>CAIMWS010000256.1 GCA_903845125.1 uncultured Verrucomicrobiota bacterium | reverse complement strand
TGGAAGAAACCCAGTTCATATCGCCATATCTGGTGTTGCTTTGGTGATGGTCGATATTGATCAGCACTTTTCGTTTGGCAATCCTCAGGCCGGTCCGACCAATGCGCTCATAGCTGGCGGCGTCCACCGCGACGACGCAATCGAATTCCTGACCCGGGGCGGAAGGCCGCATAACCCGCTCAGAATCCAGGAAAGCCAGCTTTTGGGGGAGCGGATCGTCATTCCAACAACGAACATTTTTGCCCTCATTTTTCAGGGCGAACGCGAGCGCCAGCTGGGATCCAACGCAATCCCCGTCAGGACGCACGTGTCCCACTACACAGATCCGCTCGCTTTGGTTGATCGCCGCCAGGAGCCGGTCGATGATTTTCAGGCGCTGCGTCATTCAGCCTCAGATGATTTATCCAATTCCTCGATAATGCTCATCACGCGGTTGCCACGCTCCACCGAGCCGTCGAGTTCAAAACGCAATTGGGGAGTGTATTTCAAAACCACTGAGCCAGCCACGACGGACTGGATGTGTTTGCGGTGGTTTTGAAGCAAATGGAAACCTTTGCGTTGTTGCTCTGGATTGCCCAAGACGCTGACAAACACGACTGCGGAATGCAGATCACCCGACAAACCCACATCGTTGACCGTGATCAGTCCTCCCTCCTCAATGGAGAGCTCCTTTCGGATAACTTCTCCTATGGCGCGAATTAGCAGCTCGCGAACTCTTTGATGCCGGCGCGATTGCATGGGAACCTCCTTGGATCGCCTTATAACTTTTGGGCGATTTTTTCAGCCTGGTAACATTCCACCAGATCACCGATCTGGAAATCTCCGAAACCATCAACCCGGATGCCGCACTCCAGGCCGGAGCGAACTTCGGGGACTTCGTCTTGAAACCGGCGCAACGTGGTGATCACACCTTCGTAGATGCGATCCTTGCGGCGGAGAATCCGGCAGCGGCCTTTGATGACCCGGCCATTGACCACCATACAGCCCGCCGCATTGCCACCCTTGGAAAGATTGAAAACCTGTTTTACCTCGGCTGATCCCAAGGAAACTTCCTTGATGATGGGATCCAGCAGGCCGGCCATGGCGAGGCGCACTTCATCAATCAGTTCGTAAATGATGGAATAGAGTTTGATTTGGACGCCATGACGCTTCGCGGCGTCCACCGCTTCAGCATCGATCCGGGTGTGGAAGCCCAGGATCACCGCCTTGGAAGCGGCCGCGAGGTTGACATCTGATTCGCTGATAATGCCCACCGCATAGTGGGCGATTTCGAGCGAAACCTTGTCCGAATCGATTTTCTTGAGTTCTTCCGTGATGGCTTCGACGGATCCCTGGGTATCCGCTTTGACCACGACTTTAAGAATCTTGGCCCCATCGGGATTCAGTTTGTCCAGCAAGTCTTCCAAACTGGTCTTGGGACGATCCTCGACCGAGCTGGTGCGCAGTTCCTCGGCCCGCTTTTCAGCCATGTCCCGGGCGGATTTCTCATCCTCGGGGACGGAAAATTCCACTCCGGCCACTGGCACACCGTTCAAACCCAACAGCTTGACTGCCACCGATGGGCCGACGGATTGAAGGCGTTTGCCCTCCTCGTTGATCAAAGCCCTGGCTTTGCCCCAAAAAGGCCCGCACAATACCACGTCTCCCACTTTCAAGGTGCCCTTGCGAACCAGCACCGTGGCGGTGGGGCCGCCAGGCGCCAAACCGGATTCAATCACATTGCCTTTGGCGGGGCGGTTTGGATTGGCTTTCAGTTCCATCATCTCTGCTTGTAACAGGATCATTTCAAGCAGTTTATCGATGCCTTTTTTCTGCAGGGCGGAAACATCCTGGAAGATGGTGCTGCCGCCCCATTCTTCAGGCGCCAGACCCAAGGCCTGCAAGCGCTGGCGAACGGCCATGGAGTTGGCCGCGGGATGGTCGCATTTATTCACGGCCACGATGATGGGCACTTTGGCCGCCCGGGCATGGCTGATGGCTTCCTCTGTCTGGGGCATGACGCCATCATTGGCGGCCACCACCAGCACCACGATATCGGTCACATGGGCGCCGCGGGCGCGCATCGCGCTGAAGGCCGCATGGCCGGGGGTATCCAGAAAGGTGATCTGCTGCAGATCCTTGGGACGCTCCGGATGGGGGATGGAAATGGTATAAGCGCCGATATGCTGGGTAATGCCGCCAGCTTCTGAAGCAGCCACGTTGGCCTTGCGGATCACGTCCAGCAAGGTGGTCTTGCCATGGTCTACATGGCCCATGATGGTTACGACCGGCGCCCGCGGTTTCAATTCCTCCGGCTTGTCGTCAGGGTCTAGATCCTTGGGCTTGATGGGGCCGTGCACCAAACCACCGCCACTTTTGCGTCGCTCCAATTCAAACCGGAAGCCATACTTGGCGCACAACCTTTGCGCAGTAGGTTCCTCAATCGCTTGATTTACATTGGCAAAAACCCCGAGTTCCATTAAATCGCGGATCAATTCAAAGGGCTTCCGCTTGAGCAGATCGGCCAGCAACCTGACGACGATGGGGGGTTTCATCGTAATGATCCCCACCAACGCGGGAGCCGCGGCCGCGCTTTTGCCAGCCTCGTGCTTGCCCCCGCCCCCCATCCTGGAAGGCGCACCCATCGGCATCCGTTGATTCTGGTGCGGTTGCTTGACCTTGGCCTGCATCTGAGCTGGTTGGGCAAACGGTGGTCGGCTGCCGGATTTAATATCCCCGCGTCCACGATCAGCTTCCTTGATCGGACGGGGGGGAAGTTTAACCGAACCCACCTTGTCACCCACCTTCGGAGCGGGCTTGGGAGGCAATTGAATAAAACCTACTTTATCTCCCACCTTGGGCACTGGCGGTGGCGGTGGTGGGGCCGGCGGCGGCGGTGGCGAGGGTGGCATGATTGCCTCGACAACAGGCGTCGGTAAAGCGGAGATGTCAGGGGTGGCGGTCATCGGAACCGGTTTGGACTCGGTTTCAACAGGAGGAGTGGCTTTGGGCGGTTCAACAGGCAAAGTGGTGGCTGCAATTTCGGTGTGCGCAGCTTCGGTAATCATCCCCGGAGATTTGGATTCCACTGTGGGTGTTGGAGTGGATACTTCGGAGGCGGTTGTGGTGGTTTCTTCTTGGACCAAGATTTGGTGCTGGATGGGAGGTTGGAGCACCGTTTCAGCCACTATGGGAGCAGGTGGTTCTGCAGGAGTGGTTAAATTATCTAAATTAACCGTTGCCGCCAGTTCCGGGTGGGAGGGTTCAATGGCTTTTAATTCCTGAACGGGTGCTGGCTCAATTGCGGTTGGCGGGGAGACGGATTCTGGCGCCGGTTCGCTGGTTTTCACTTCAACAACCGCGGCGGGTGGCGCAGCGGGAGAGTGGCTCTTGGCAACCTCCGGCCCGGCTGTTTCGGAGTGGGGAGTGGATACCTGTCCATCCGCTGGGATTACAACCACGGCTTCCGGTTCGCTGGGCGGAGGTTCGGCAGGCGGTGGAGCGGGTATTTCCGCAGGTGGCGGAACCGGGGGAGGGGGAGGTAAAGTCTTGGCGATTTCCTGTTCCAAATACTCGGCGGTAATTTTATCGAGGGTGCTTGATGGCACGCGAGCGCCAGCAAAACCCAATTCCTTGGCCCTGACAAGGACTTCCTTGCTCTCTATCCCAAGTTTGCGTGCTATGTCGTAAATACGAACGGGCATAAAAATTCACTACTGGACACCTATGACAGGCGCCTTTCATATCCTTCCAAGCTTAAAGGTAACGAGTTGGGGAGATCAAGTGTTTATACAGATCAGTTGTCGCCAATGGGTATGCTCCGCCTTTGGGCCTCCAGCCGGGCGGCCTCAAGAATGATACCTGCATTGGCCCCGATTTGCGGAACTGCCTCCAAATCAGAATCTTCCGCCTGAAGCAGGGCTTCCAAACTGTGGAATCCTGCATGCACCAAAACATCCGCTTGCTCAGGCGTAACGCCAGGAATGCTGGCCAAAGCTTGAACGGCTTGGGCAACTTTTTCCTCAAAACCAACCTTGGCCACGGCTTCGGGTTCGATATCCACCTGCCAACCGGTTAACTTGGAAGTCAGTCGGGCATTCTGGCCCCGCTTGCCAATGGCGAGTGACAGTTGATCCTCGCTGGTATGAATCAGCACGCGCCGGCGGCGTTCATCGATGTCGAAGGTTTTCAATTTGGCGGGCGCCAAGGCGTTGGTAATGAAATTCTTCAAGTTGGAATCCCAACGGATGATGTCCACCTTCTCATTATTCAACTCGCGGACGATATTCTTGACCCGCTGCCCACGCAGGCCCACGCAGGCACCCACCGGATCCACTTTTTCGTCCCGGGAATAAACGGCGATTTTGGTGCGATATCCTGGTTCCCGGGCAATGGCTCTGATTTCAATAGTTCCATCGCTGATTTCGCTGACTTCCAATTGGAATAGCTTTTCTATGAACTTGGGATCGGCTCGGGACAAAATGATCTCCGGTCCATGGGGAGTGTTCGCAACTTCCTTTACGTAACAACGCAATCGTTCGCCAATCTGGTATTCTTCAGTAGGCACCCGCTCCCGGTTGGGGAGTAAAGCCTCATACCGGCCCAGGTCGACCGTGACGTCGGAGCGCTCAAACCGGCGGACAATGCCACTGACAATGTCCCCTGTGCGATCCTTGAACTCCGAGTAAATCAATTCCTTTTCGGCCTTGCGGATATGCTGCATCAGGGCCTGCTTGGCGTATTGAGAGGCGATCCGTCCGAAGCCGGTTGGCGTGACTTCGATCTCCATGTCATCGCCGATTTGGGCGTTGGCATTCACACGGCGGGCGTCGGCCAACGAAACCTGGTCGTGCTTGGACACGACCTTTTCAGCGACGATCAATTGGGCATAAGCCCGGATATCACCGCTTTTGGAATCGATGATGCATTTCAAGTTCCGCGCGGGGCCGATCGCTTTTTTGGCGGCAGACACCAAAGCATCTTGTACAGCGGCGAGCAAGACATCCTTGCGGATGCCTTTTTCACGTTCCCAAAATTCCAATACGGCCAATAATTCGGCGTTCATAGTTCAATGTTGCCAGTTCGGGTAGGGTAACAAAAAAGTCGGTAGAATGATCTCCGACTTTCACCTCGCTGGTTACCCAGCCATATTTCACTTCTAGCATTAATTTAAGAGGGCAGCGTGCTCAAGTCAAGCTTTAATGGCGTTAAAGGGGAATTTTGCGGGAAGACAATAAAAACACTCCCTGAATTTCCGGCTGTTCAGCGATTTTAACAGCCATCCTTGCCGGCTGATGCCACGCAAACAGTTAGTTTCAGGTTGTAGGTTGGAAGTGGTGGCTAGAGACGGAATTGAACCGCCGACACAAGGATTTTCAGTCCTCTGCTCTACCGACTGAGCTATCTAGCCACTACAAATGAACAAGGCAACTGCCTTGTTGGGTTAAAACTATGCCGACGCCTGGCAAAACCGCAAGCACTTTCGATTGGTTTTGTTTTTTTTACTTTTTCGGGCGCCGGAGTGAACCCGCAAAATGGATTCCGCATTGCTTCCCGGGCTGGAGTCAGGATTTGCCGCGCCCCAAAAAGGCTGGTTTTCACAAGGGAATGGCCCACGAAATCAAGGACGGGGGCAGGATTGACTTTGGCCCACATTTTCGCACTCTCAATACCCAATATGGTAAACGCAAAATTCAGCGGCTTGGTGGAATTTGCCAAGGGGTTTGAGCCACGAGCCAAGATTAGTCATGTGTTGTTTGATTTTGACGGCACTTTGTCGCTGATCCGGCAGGGATGGCCAGAGGTCATGCTGCCAATGTTTGATGAAATGCTCCCTTCCCAAGGCAGCGAAACCACGGATCAACGCCGGCGGATGCTTTATGATGACATCATGCGGTTGAACGGGAAACAAACCATTTACCAAATGATCCAGTTTGCCGACCGGGTAAAGGAACGCGGCGGCCAGGCCCGGGAACCCTTGTGGTATAAACATGAATACCTGCGCCGGTTGGAGGTGCGCATCCGTTCGCGGCTTGATGGTTTGCGCGAGGGCAGCATCGCGCCAGATTCCCTGCTGGTGCACCAATCGAGGCAGTTGCTGGATCTCCTGCAACAGCGTGGCCTGAAAATGTATCTGGCCAGTGGCACGGATGAGCCTTTTGTAAAACAGGAGGCGGCCTTGCTGCAGGTGGACCGTTATTTCGGCACGCATATTTATGGCGCCTTGGACGATTACAAGAACTTTTCCAAGAAAATGATCATCGATCGCATCCTCCGCGAGAACCAGATCCCGGGTGAGCAATTGCTGGCCTTTGGCGACGGGTATGTGGAAATCCAAAACACCAAAGAGGTGGGTGGAGTAGCGGTGGCTGTGGCCAGTGACGAGGCCAACAACGGCTCCGGCCAGATGGACGAATGGAAGCGTCAGCGGTTGCTGGGAGTGGGGGCGGATGTTGTGATCCCGGATTTCCGCGACGCCCAGGTTTTGTTGGATTACGTGCTAAACGATCATTAACCGATATTCGCTCTGCCATGCCTGTCCCGAATTATCCCCCTTTCGATTTAAAACGATTGCAGGTTTATCCGCTGGCCGGGCGGAAGAGCCTCAGCCGGGTGGAAGATGTTTTACGCGATCCAGATTCGCCGCCGCCTTCCACCAGTGCCGATATTGATTCCTGGATGCGGGAGTGTGTTTCGTCATTGGTTCAAGCCCGGCAAAAAGGCGCGAGCATCATGCTCATATACGGGGCCCATTTGCTGCGCAATGGCGCCGCACTGATCCTGGAGCGGATGATGGCCGGGGGCTGGATCACGGCGCTGGCCACCAACGGGGCCGGCTCCATTCACGATTGGGAGTATGCGTTCCTGGGGCGCTCGACTGAGAGTGTGAAGGAAAACGTAGCCAACGGCACTTTTGGGACTTGGGACGAAACCGGCCGCAACTTTCAGCTGGCCATACAGGCGGGCGCCCTGCGGGGCGAAGGCTACGGGAAATCCCTGGGCCGCTTCATCGCCGAGGATGGAATTGAATTGCCCGTCCCTGAAGCCTTGGCCGAATCCTTGCGAGCTGAGCCGGGCCATCCGCTCGCCGCGGCCCGGGCCGAATTGCTCCATACCATGAACCAGTTGGGTTTGGCGGGAGGCCGGATCACGGTTCCGCATCCCTGGCCGCGGGCTTCCATCCTGGCGCATGCTTTTCGGCTGGGGGTGCAGGCCACCATTCACCCGGGGATTGGCTATGACATCATCACCAACCATCCGCTGTTCAATGGCGGTGCCATCGGCCGGGCTGCCCAGCTGGATTTTTGCCAGTTCGCAGGGGCGGTGGAGCGGTTGGCTGGTGGGGTGGTTTTTTCCATCGGTTCAGCGATCATGGGACCCCAGGTTTTTGAAAAAAGTGTCAGCTGTGTCAACAACCTCCGGCTTCAGCAAGGGCGTCCGATCCTGTCTGGCCACTCCATCTACGTGGT
Source organism: uncultured Verrucomicrobiota bacterium (assembly GCA_903845125.1). Taxonomy (GTDB): domain Bacteria; phylum Verrucomicrobiota; class Verrucomicrobiia; order Limisphaerales; family UBA1319; genus CAIMWS01. Next base: position 1,730 of record CAIMWS010000256.1, on the reverse strand, counting down.
GGATTTGCAGGAGGGCGGCCATTGGGATTGGAGCCAGGGAGAGCCACCCAAAAGCAACGCGGATTATTACCTGCGTTTCTGCAAAAGCTACTCGCGCATGGGCGGCGCGATGCGCTATTTCTGCTGCGACAACATCACCTTTCTGCATCATCTTTATCACCACCTAAAGAAACTATGACTTCCGATCGATTCCAGGAAATCACCGGACGCTATGCCGCTCTCAGCTTGGCCATCATCGGCGATTTTTGCCTTGATCGCTACCTGGAGATCGACCCGGCCCTTGGGGAAACTTCCATCGAAACCGGCTTGCCGGTTTACAATGTCACGCAGGTGCGTTCGCAACCTGGTGGGGCTGGCACGGTGCTGAACAACCTGGTTGCCTTGGGCATCGGGAAAATCTACCCGGTGGGGGTGGTGGGGCTGGATGGCGAGGGCTTTGAGCTGATCCAGGCGCTTAAAGCCAAACCGGGTGTGCGCTTGGATCACTTCATCCAAACAAACGATCGCCGGACTTTCACTTATACCAAGCCTTTGGTGATGGAACCGGGCGCACCTCCCCGCGAACTGAACCGGCTGGATATCAAGAACTGGAGCGCCACTCCCCACCGGATACAATCCCAATTGATCCAGCATCTGCAATCCCTTGCTGGGCAGGTCGATGGGCTGATTTTCATGGAGCAGGTGGATGTGGCGGAAACCGGAGTGATCACCGAGGACTTGCTGAAAATCCTGGGGGATCTCGCCCGGCAAAACCCGGGTTTGCTGGCAATGGCTGACAGCCGGAGGGGCTTGCGGCATTTCCCGCCGGTGATATTCAAAATGAACCGCACCGAATTGGGGCGGTTTTTGGGGTGCGAAACCGAGCTAAACTTGGAGGATGTGAAAGCCAGTGCCTCCCGGTTGGCAGCGAAAAACCGCCAGCGGGTCCTGGTGACCCTTGCCGAGCGAGGGATTCTGGGAGCCGATCCGGATGGCGCTGTTTGCCATGTGCCGTGCCTGCCAATCCGCGGGGAGATTGACATCGTTGGCGCCGGGGATTCGGTGACTGCCAACCTCGTTTCGGCCCTGGCCGGAGGGGCCACAACCTTGGAGGCCATCACCATGGCCAATGCAGCCGCTTCGGTGGTCATCCACCAATTGGGTACCACCGGATCCGCCAGCCCCGGACAAATCCGTGAAGCGCTCTGGGGCTGACCCTGAAGGCGGACTGGGTAACAAGCCCGGTTTCCCTACAGACTCCGCCCCTCCTTGAGCCGACCGTGGGGCCTGCTTTACCGTGCGATTAATTTCTTGAAACGGGGCGGAAATCAGCCAGACTGCGCCCCTTTTATGGGCCGGGTGAATCGGAAGTGAAAGCAACCCGGGAGCAAATAACCCAGTGATCCGGCACATACATTCCAATCGGCAATTGCCGTTTTCTCTGCGCCTGGCCATGCTGCTGCAATACGCTTGCGGGGGCACGGTCATACCCTTCATTGTCTTGGTGATGCGGGACCGCGGCGCGGATTTCGCCCAGATCAGCTGGCTGCTGACTTTTTCCGCCTCCACCATGCTGTTTTTTCCGTTTTTCTGGGGCATGCTGGCGGACCGATTCATCCCCCTGAACCGATTGTTTACGGTGCTGAACCTCGTGGCCAGTGGGGCGCTTTTAATGCTGATCCTGCAGCGAAAGTTTGCTGGCAGCCTGCTTTCATTTTCCTTGTTTTACGCCTGCCTGAATCCCGCTTTCA
>CAIMWS010000255.1 GCA_903845125.1 uncultured Verrucomicrobiota bacterium | reverse complement strand
TGCCGGAGGCGCGGGTCCGCATGAGGATGGCCTGCGGTCCGATCTGGCGCTGCCAAAACAGGTCTTCCACGGCCCCGAATTCGTTCACAAAATCGAGGATATCGAGCATGCGGCCGGCATCGCGGATGACGCCGGCGTAATCTTCCAGCTCCATCTGGCAAAGGCAGCGGTGGTGGTATTGCATGGCTTCCAGGTGCAATTGGGTGCATCCTTCCTCGTCCACCTCGAAGGGCTCGGCCGGTTCTGGAGTATCGGCAATCTTCGCGGTGTAGAAATCCAGCAAAGTGGGATGGCCGTGCGGTTGTTTGCCGTCGGGTCTGCCGTCGGCATTCATCTGCACAATGCCCAAATCCAGCCGCAGTTGGATTTTATCAGTGCCGTCCCGTCCCTTGAACCGCCTGACCATGACCTTCCCGGGCTGAAATTCCCAATTATTCAGGATATGTGAAATATCGAAATTCACGTGATTCACTATGGCCGCTGGCGGGAGGTTAGTCAATTCGCATGGCGGCCTGGGGCGGGGCAAGGCCGGGGCAGGTGCTGCAGCCGGTTCCAAATGAGCGGCAAAGCCGGGGCGAAATCGCCCGGGCGGCGGCTCATCCACGGCTCCAGCATTTCCGGCGCGAACCAATCGCCGGACTCGATTTCCTCCGGCGGCAGGATAAATGGCCCGGCGTGGTGCGCCCGGTAAACCCAGATAAACTCCCAGCCGGTTTCGGGGCAGGCCTCGATTTTGAACAGCTTCTCAGGTGGTTGCTGAAAGGTGATGCCCAGTTCCTCCTGCGCTTCCCGGATCGCACAGGCATCATAGCTTTCACCCGGCGCCAGGTGTCCCGAGGCCGAGGAATCCCAGGTTCCGGGGAAAGTGTCTTTCCACTGGGAGCGTTTTTGCAGAAAAAGGCGGTGCTGGGGATCGAACACCAGCACGTGGACAGCCCGGTGGTAAAGGCCCAGCCGATGCACCTGCGAGCGGGCTTCGCGGCCGATGACCTCGTCCCGTTCATTTACTACGTCAAAATATTCTTCACTCATGGGTTGCGGAACCGCCCAGCAGGCGGGTCAGGTTCAGGTATTGTTCAAAACTGGCATCCTCAGCGCGGCATTGGAGGGATAAGCCGGCGCCGGCGAAAGCCGCTTCCAGGGCGGCGGCTGGCCAATCGGTTTTCAGGAGTTTGAGCATCATTTTGCGCCGCTGGGAGAAACTCCGCCGCACGATCCGGTCATAATCCAGCTGTTGGGCGGTGGTCAAAAGCGGGCTGGCGCGCCGCTCCAAAACCACGCACCCGGAGTCCACCTCGGGTTCCGGGTGAAAGCAGGAGGCGGGAATCTTAAACCAGGAGCCGGGCTGATAGCGCAGGCCCAGCAGCAGCGTCAGCGCGCCGTAGGCGGCGGTTCCCGGCCGGGCCACCAGCCGCTGGATGACCTCCAATTGGAGGGTGGCCACCAGTTTTTTGGGAGGCTCCGGGCCGAGGGCCAGCTCCATGAGCAGACGGGAGCCCACCGAGTACGGTAAATTCGAAACCAGCGTCCAATCCCGCCAGGGCCGGGATTGGGCTTTCAAGTAGTCCAAGGCATCGGCATGGATGATTTCCAGCCCGGCCTGGCCGCCCAGCCGCTCCTGCAGGCAATCGCAAAGCCGGAGGTCTTTTTCGATCGCCAGCACGGGGCATCCGGCCGCCAACAAATACTCGGTCAACGGACCCAGCCCCGGGCCGATTTCCAGCACGGGATCCCCCGGTGCCAGGCTCGCGCACTGGATCATCCGGCGCACCTGGTTGCTGTCGTGCATGAAATTCTGGCCCAGGGATTTGGTCAGAACCAATCCTCGCTGGGCCAGGATTTCTTTTATTTCGGATAACTTCATGGCGGGCCGGGTGGGTGCAAATGCTTATTCCCACGCATATTTCCAGCCCCGCGCCGGAATTGCCACCGGCCGGCCGTTGAAGGTGGTTTCCACCTCGCGGTCGTTGAAGTTTTCGATCACCCAGCCGCCGCCGGTGAACAGGTAAAGGGCCACCCGGCTGGGCGCCTGGAAGGTGGTTTGGAAGGGGGGCAGCAACGTGGACCGGAGGCGGTCCAGTTTTTCGGCGGGCAGTTGCAGGATGGCTGGGGGATCGCCCCGCACCGGAAGGACCTGCACATTGGTTGCATCCAAAGCCACCTCGCCCGCCAGTTTCGTCGCGAGGCCATCGGTCACCAGGACCGGTTTCCCCTCCTGGATGAAGCGGGCCAGCTGTTCCACCAGGGCGGGATCCTGCGCAGCGTGGATCGAGAAGAAGGCCGCGGGTGCGTCCGCGGGGAATTTGTGGCACGGCAGCAAAGGCAGGCCGAGCATGCCGACGAAATCGAAGATGCGGGCTTCCGCGCCGCCCGGGCTGCCGGCGGGCTTATAGGCGGCGATGCCCCGGGCCTGCCGCCGGCTTATCTGCTGGGCCGTGGCGAACAGCTCCGGCAACTGCGCGCGCAGAGCGGTGATATTGTTCGGGCCGGTATTGTGCTGCAGGCCGCCATAACAAAACAGCATGGATTCACGGGCGCCCGCCAGGATGGTCTGGCGCGCCTGCTCCAGGTAGGTCTTTTCCGTGGTGCCCAGCCAATCATACCAGCCGCCGCCGCACTTGGCGCCGCCGATCCCTCCCAGCCAGCGCATGATGAAATAGGCTTCGTACTGCACGGTGCCACCCCATTGCTTGTCCTGGTAGTCCCGCGTTTCGGTTCCCACCCAAATCTGGTCGAAATCCGCGGTCTCGCGGATAACGTCGTAACCGCGCTCCTGGAAACGGTCGTACCATTGCGGGAACTTGATGATGAGCCGCGCCTGGGGATTGACCGCCCGGGCCGGGCCGATCACCCGTTCCTGGGACACCCGCACCATGAGTTCGCAGCGGTAATCGGTCCAGGAATTGCCCGCCACCGGATAAGTGTGGTCCCCCACGTGCACCCGTTTGGCCTGGCGGGCCGCTTCGCATTCGGCGCAGGCACAATCGGTGAACCAAAAATCATCGATCATGATTCGGTCGAACAATCCGGCCGTGAATTCGAAAATTTGCCGGATCCGTTCCTGGGTGGGGCCATCGGTATAGCAGCTGATGGCTGGTTTCCAGCCTGTGGAAGGCTTGCCCACCTGGGTGGGGGTTACGCAGCCGGAAACCAGAAAACCATCGCGGGTGAAGCGGTCCCGGGCCTGCACCAGCACAGGGCGTTCTGCCTGGTATCCGTCGCGGAAAGTCTCCAGATACACCTGGGTGACACCGGTTTGCTTGCACCAGGCCACGGCTTGATCGAGGCCAGGCCCGGAGGCCAGGTGATTCCGCATATCCTGGGCGGTGAACAAAGTGGAGAAGCGATGGATGGCCGAGTTCTGTTTGGCCAGCAGCCAGGCAGCGGGGGCTTCCGCCGCGCGCAAAAGGGGCGTGAAGAGGCTGGAGGCGAGCAGCCCGGCCAGGCTCACGCCGGCCAGCCATTGGGTGTTTGGTTTCATAAAAGCTTCCGCAAATTGGAACGGCTCACGGATGGCGCAGATCCAGGCATTTCATCCGGTTCAAATCGCGAACCAGCAGTTTGCCGTCGGAGAAAGCCATCGGAGCCCAGGGTGTTTTGCCATCCAGGACTTTGGCCTTGGCCAGGAGCTTGAAGCCCGCCGGGGAGATTTCCAGCAGATGTAGCACCCCGGTTTTGCCGTGGAGCACCAAGGCCAGGCCGTCCACCACCAGCAAGGGGCCTTGGTCGAACTGCAGCCCGGGTCCGGTTTGCCACTGGATTTCCCCGGCCCGGTTCAGGCACACCAGCCCGGTGGCGGCGCCGCCGTGCTCCTTCAAGCTGAGCACGTAAAGGTGGTCGCGGTAAAGGACCGGCGAATGGATGAAAGCGGAAGCATTCCGGTTTTCAGCGCCAACTCCGGCCTCCCAGGCGCCATTTTTCCGGGCGGCCTCAAAAAAGACGCAACCCAGCCCGAACCCGCCGGTGACCAGGAAACGGTTGGCCCCGGTCTGCACCGGCTGGGGTATGGGGATTTTATAGGGCCGCGGAGTTTGCATTTGCCACAGGATGCGGCCGGTGAGCGGATCCACGGCGGTCACCAGGGCGGGGGGCGCCTGGGCGGGGGATTTTTCCGGATCGCTGGGCTGGGCCAGCATGATCACCTGCTCCACGCCGTCCAAGGTGGCGAGGAACGGGCTGACATGGCTATACCAGTTGCGGCCGAGGCTGCCCGATTGCCAGCGCAATTTCCCCGTGGTTTTTTCATAGGCCACCAGGCCGGTTTTCCCGGTCTGGGGCGCCACGATGACCACGTCGTGCCAGGGCAGGGGAGCCTGGGTCATGCCCCACATGGGCACTTGCGCCCGGGCCAGTTGGTCGGCGCGGTCGGCGGGCGGAGTGTCGCGGTCGATTTGCGGATCCTTGAAATCGTTCACCAGGTGTCTGGACCAGGCGAGTTGGCGGGAATGCGCATCGAAGCAGTAAAACTGGCCCAGGGGCCCCACGGCAAAAATCCAGGGGCCATCCAGCGTTGGCACATTGCGGGAGCCGTTGTAAGGGAGATGCCCCGGGGCATCCACGGCCGCGCGCCACAACTCGCGCCCGGTGGCCAGCTCCAGGCACCGGAGCACATCCTGAAGATCGTCGGCGCGATCCAGCACGAAGGCCTGGCCGTCGCGGATGGCGGCCCCGGCAAAGCCCTCGCCCACGGCGAGCGACCACCCAACCTTGGGGCCGTTTTCCGGCCAGGACCGGGCGAGGCCGGTTTCGGAGGAAAAGCCGTTTCCACCGGGGCCACCCAGCCGGGGCCAATCTTCCGCCCGGGCGGTGGCCAGCATGGCCAGGGAAACCAGGAAAACCGCCCGGACCTGGCGGGAAACTCGGTGGCGTGCCCGGGTGGGAAAAAGCCGGTTCAGGTGATCAGATTGCTTTGGAAATAAGCGCATACATCCATGGCGTACAGCAGCGGTTCGGTATCCTCGGTGGGGACGGTTTTGCGGCGTGCCTCCTCCTCCGGGGCGCCCAGCTTCAGCCAGCTCCCCACCCGGACATCGTTCAAGACCTGCAGCAGCCATTCCATCTGCGGCCTGGTCAGGGCCAGGTGACAGCCACCCGTGACGGTTTCAAAGGTGTGGGGATCCTCAATGAATTGGCGCACCCGCTGGCGATGTTCCTGGCGCTGTTCCGCCAACGCTTCGTCCAGCAGTTGCTGCCCTTCGACCAACGTGGCATCCAGCCCGTGGCGGTCGAGCTTTTGATGGCCGGCGGGCACCAGCGGGTATAACTGCAAAACCTCCTGCAGCAGCATCCGTTCCCGCGGATGCAGGTGGAACACCATTTTATCGGCGCTGTCGGAAACGCGCTTCATGGCTGGCGGTTCCCGGCGGGCGGGCGGCGGCGGAAAATGAGGGGCATGGCGGGGGCGGGGTTCACGGTTGGTCCCGTTCCAGCGTGGCGTGGAGACAGTATTTGTGCAGTTGGTGCACATAATACTCAGCCCGCTCGAAGCTGTCGCGGACCAGCACACTCTTGCCCTGGTTGTGCACCTGCAGCATGTGGAACTCCGCCTTCTTGCGATACCAGCCGAAAACCGTCTGGAAGACATGGGTCACGTAATCCATCAGGTTGACCGGGTCGTTCCAG
>CAIMWS010000254.1 GCA_903845125.1 uncultured Verrucomicrobiota bacterium | reverse complement strand
GCCTTGCGCCAGCCGGTCAGTAGTTGGCCGCGCCTGCTTGAAAACTCATATCAAACAGGGGCTCCCGAATATGAAATATCCCGGATTCTTTCATGATTTTCTAAACGGCATTGATCTTAAGCCGGCAATTAAAATACCAGGTGTCGGTGGATGCCGCGGAGGTCGATCGATTGGAATGCGAAATCAATAGCGCCATCGAGCAAGCGCGGGAAATGGCGTACGGTTTGAATCCTGCAATTCTGATCTCGCACGGACTAAAGGCGGCATTGGAGGAGTTGTCCCGCAGCATGGCAAAAGCCTTCCAATTGGACTGTGTTTGTGAGTATCCTCAGCCGGTGGATCTTCCGGATCAAGACGTAGCGCTGCATTTATATCGTATTGCCCAGGAGGCGATGCAAAACGCCGTGCGCCATGGCAAGGCTCGCCACCTGGTCGTTCGCCTATCAGGGCATGACCTGATAGGGAATATGGAAATTTTGGATGATGGCGTAGGGCTTCCCGCGAACGATTTTTCCCCAGGCATGGGTTTGCCGAACATGCGGACGCGGGCGCAGGCCATTAAGGGTCGTTTGGAGGTTGAGCCCCGCCCGGAAGGCGGCACCCGAGTGGCCTGCATCTGGCCGATCCCATCGCGTGCGGATTCAATTTTAAATCTATCTTGAGTTGTGAATCCCCCCCTTCACTCTGACGCCATCGGGCCCAAACGCCACATACTATTGGTGGAGGACCATCCGGTCACGCGCGAGGGTTTCGCGAAACTGTTGAGTTATGAGCCCGACCTGAAGGTCTGCGGCCAGGCGGGCACCGAATGCGAGGCGCTGGCGGCCGTGCAAGCGGCCAATCCGGACTTGGTTATTATCGATATCTCCCTGCCCGGCGGGAATGGCTTGGAATTAATCAAGAAACTCTCCCGCCAGCGTCCAGCCTTGCCCCTGTTGGTGCTTTCGACTTTCGACGAAACCGTGTATGCGGGGCGTTCTCTGCAAGCCGGGGCACGGGGTTACCTCATGAAATCCGCTGCTACCGGCGAGATTCTTGATGCCATTCGCATCGTCTTGAACGGTAAGACTTATCTGAGCAAGCGGATGAATGAACATTTGGTTGGCAGCCTGATCCATGGCCGTTTTCCGGCGGTAGCTTCAGAAGCCGAGTTGCTCAGTGACCGGGAATTGGAGATATTTACTCTCATCGGACAAGGGCAAAGCACCACCCAGATAGCGGCTGCCTTGAAGCTCAGCCCGCATACGGTAGCGACTCATCGTACCCACATCCAGGAGAAACTCCGTCTTGAAAGCCTTGGCGAACTGACGTGTCGCGCCGCGCAGTGGGTGCAACGCCAATCCGATCCGCATTGAATTCCAGCGCATCATCCCGGGAATGCCTGCCCGCGATGGCTGCCGCATCCTCGAAATACGCGCCATGGCATCGCAAAATTTGTGATGGCTAAATCACAACCCTGCTGATAGACAACTTCGGGCCTTTTAGGTATGTTTGGATCCAGTATGGTTTCGCAGGAGCCATGGTGCAAGTCGGTTGGAAATGCTGCATTTTGCGGGCGAAAAGATTTTCCCCAGCGGCCTCTCTGACCGAGCGAATACCGCCCGGGGTGGCCGGCATGTGTGATCTCTCCCCCCGTCCTGCCATTTAGCAATTATTATCTATGAGACCGGCAGATAGATTACAATCCACGTTTTAGGCGCAATGACTCCAGGGCCGATTTCTGTTCACTTAACTCATGTATCCCTATTATGACCACCGCGCAACGAAGACCATCGCACGTAACCTCCCCCTCGATCACGAAATCCCCAACCGCCATTGCGGGACTGGATGAGATCACCAGCGGGGGGTTGCCCAAGGGACGCCCCACGTTGATTTGTGGGGGACCAGGCTGCGGCAAAACCCTGCTGGCGACGGAATTTATCGCGCGAGGTGCAACGCAATTGGGAGAGGCCGGGGTGATGATGATCTTTGAGGAAAATGAGGACGAATTGATCCGTAATGTAGCCTCCCTGGGTTTTGATCTCAAACAACTCATTAAAAGCAAAAAGCTGATCATCGATCACATTCACCTGGATCGAGGTGAACTCCAGGAAACCGGACAATATGATTTGGAAGGTTTATTCGTGCGCTTGAACCATGCGATTGACTCCCTTGGAGCCAAGCGTGTCGTGCTCGACACCATTGAGGCGCTTTTCGGCGGATTGCCCAACGAAACCATCCTGCGTTCCGAGTTGCACCGCCTCTTGCAGTGGCTCAAGCAGAAAGGGGTTACGGCGATCATCACCGGAGAGCGTGGCGACACAGGACACTTAACGCGCAATGGACTGGAAGAGTATGTCGCCGATTGTGTGATCGTTCTGGACCACCGAACCGTTGAGCAAATTACCACACGCTGGTTGCGCATCGTCAAATACCGGGGCTCTCTCCATGGCACGAACGAGTATCCCTTTCTGATTGGACATACCGGCATATCGGTGTTGCCCATCACGTCCCTAGCCTTAACCTATCCAGCTTTGTCCGAGCGCATCTCCACGGGTGTGCCCCGCTTGGATGCCATGCTGGGCGGCAAGGGATATTACCGCGGGAGCAGCATTTTGGTGACGGGGGGTGCGGGGACCGGCAAGACCAGCCTGGCATCGGCCTTTGTTCAAGCTGCCTGCCAGCACGGAGATTCGACCCTGTACTATTCCTTCGAGGAATCCCCCCAGCAGATCATCCGCAATATGGCCTCCATCGGCATCAAATTGATGCCATGGATTACGCAAAAACGCCTCCAGATTCATGCGGTCCGCCCAAGCCAGCAGGGGCTCGAATTGCATTTGCTGGAAATTCAAGAGAAGATCCGAAAATTGAAACCGCAGGTGGTGGTGGTGGATCCCATCACCAACCTGGATGGGTTAGGCAACTGGCAGGAGGTCAACTCCATGTTCACGCGTCTGATCGACTATTTGAAAACCGAGCAAATCACGACGCTGTTGACCAGCCTCACCAGTGCAAAGGATACGGAACAAACCACCGAAACCGCCATTTCCTCGCTCATCGACTCCTGGATCCTGCTGCGCAATCTGGAGCACAGCGGCGAGCGTAACCGCGGCCTCTATGTGCTCAAGTCCCGGGGCATGGCACACTCGAATCAAATTCGTGAATTCCAACTCTCCGACCAAGGCATTAAGTTGTTGGACGTCTATGTCGGATCAGGAGAAGTGTATACCGGGGCGTCCCGGTTGGTTCAGGAGGCACGTGATGCTGCCGAGGTGGCAGCCCAGTCAGACCTGCTTTCCCGGTTGCGCTGCTCCGTCCAGCAGAAACGAAGTGCGGCCGCGGCAAAAATTGCGATCGTGCAGAGTGAACTCGAGGCGGAGTTGAATGAGTTGGACCACAGCATTAAGCAACTGGAAATGCGAGCCCGAGTCAGCACTTTAAATGCCGACAGAATGTCCCGTCAGAGAATTGCCGAAGCCGAGTCGCGTCCGGGCAAGGCGCATCCCTCCCGCAAAAAGGCGGATCACCCTGCGCCAGTCATTTCAACATAATGCGGCGAGTAAAAAATGCACGCCTTAAACCCCCTATGAAAAAGGGCTCGCCTAAGGAATCCCAGCCTGAACCTGAGAGTGCTCCCAAGCCAGGCACACCGGGAGTGCCCTATCTACTCCGCCTTTATGTCACCGGCATGACGCCTCGTTCCGTGCAGGCGATCCGGAATATTAAAGAGATATGCGAAGAGTATCTGCAGGGCCGTTATGAATTGGAGATTATTGATGTATACCAGCAGCCGGTTTTAACCAAGGACGACCAAATCATTGCGGTGCCCGCCTTGATCAAACGGCAGCCTCTGCCCTTGCGCCGGTTTATTGGAGACATGTCCCAAAAGGAAAAAATATTGCAGGGATTGGATTTGAGTCCCAAACCGCATCGCCCGGATGCGCAGCAATAGAAGCCATAGGCTGACATTTCCACATGCAACGCAAGCGTTCGCCCAAATCCTCGGATCAGAGCGCAACCGAAATGGCGCAACTGCGCGAGGAACTGGCCGAGGCCAGGGAAACCCTGGAAGCCATCCGCAGTGGGGCCGTGGACGGCCTGATCGTAGTCGGCTATGCCCAAGAGCGTGTCTTCTCGCTGGAAGGAGTTGAAACCCCCTACCGCTCCCTTATCGAAACGATGAATGAGGGGGCCTTGTTACTGCAAAAAGATGGCCAGATTATTTATGCCAATAGGCGGTTTGCCCGGATGGCGGGCCGATCAATTCAAGAAGTAACTGGTAAATCCTGGAACTGTTTCTTCTCCTCCAAAGAACACTCCCGGCTTGCCGAGTTACTCAGTGTCGCTGGCGCCAACGGTGCGCGTGGTGAATTCACGCTGGTGGACGGAGTGGAGGTGGTGCGTTACGTGCAGATCTCTCTTTCCCTGGTCAACAGTGGTTCGAACGCGACTTATGCCGTCATTGTGACCGATCTTTCGGAGCGCAAGCAGTGGGAAGCCAGGTTGCTCGAGCACAATGTCGCCTTGGAACAAAGCGTTGCGGAGCGCACCGAGGCACTGGCCAAGAGCGAAGAGCGGATGGCCCTCGCCTTTAATGCCGCTCAGGACGGCATTTGGGATTGGAACCTGGAAACGGACGAAGTTTACTACTCCTCCCGCTGGAAAACGATGCTGGGATACGAAGATTCGGAGATTGAAACCCACGTCAGCGCCTGGAAACGCTTGCTGCATCCGGACGATCTGCCGCGGACGTTACACGTAGTCTCAGATGTCCTCGAGGGGAAAGCGGATTATGGGATGGAGTTTCGGATGCGGCACAAGGATGGGCACTACGTGGATATTCTCTCACGCGGATTTCCAGTGCCGCGTGGGCCAAATGGGCAAATCGTGCGAATCGTCGGCACGCACTCTGACTTGACGGACCGCAAGCGGGCCGAGGTGGCGTTGCGCGAAGCAAAGGAGCGTCTCGATCTCGTCCTGCAAAGCTGCAATATAGGAATGTGGGAATTCGATCTTGCCACACAAACGACCACCCATACGCTCGAGCACGACAGGATTTACGGGTATGACAAACCTCTGTCCCAGTGGACCTACGAGGTATTCTTGGAACACGTCATTCCCGAAGACCGGGCAAGAGTCGCTGAGGTCCAACACCAGGCATTTAAAAACCGCTGTAGCTGGACTTGTGAATACCGGATCAGGCGTCCCGATGGGCAGATTCGATGGATACTGACCTCCGGGGCTCACCTTGACGGTGCCGATGTCACCTCCCCCCATGTGGCCGGCATCGTGCAGGACATCACCGCCCGCCGCCAGATGCAAGAAAAGCTCAGGGAGGCCCAGGAAGAAAAATTCCGCGCCATCTTTGACGGCGCCAGCGACGGCATCCTTCTGGCGAACATGAAGACGCGGCGGTTCGCCAGCGCCAACGCCAGCATCTGTCAGATGTTGGGCTACACGCCGGAAGAATTCATGGCACTCGGCGTGGAAGACATTCATCCTTCGCAGGACCTGGCTTGGATTGTCAAGGAATTTGACCGGATGGTTCAAGGCGATGGGATCGCGATGCTGCCTGATCTTCCGGTGCGCCGAAAGGACGGTTCGATCATCCACGCCAGCCTGGGCACGGCGATCGTCACTCAGGATGGAGCAAACTTCATTGCCGGCTTCTTCCGCGACATCACCGAGCGCAAGCACGCGGAGGCAGCCTTGATGGCAAGCGAGTCGCGCTACCGGTTATTGGTGAATAACCTTCCAGTAGCGGTGATGGTCATGGATAACTCCTACAAGATCGTCCTGGCGAACCATGCTGCCGCCACGCTCGTCAAAGCCTCCGGCGTCGAGGCGTTGGTTGGGCGATCCGCCTTTGACTTTGTTTTGCGCGGCGATCAACCGCAAGCCATGGATCGTGCCGTTGAACTCTCGGAACACGGCATAATTCCGCCTGTGGAACGCCAGTTTCAGTGTATGGACGGTTCGAGTATCACCGTCGAGACGCGCGCGGTAACGATTTCGGGAGCGGATGGAAACCAAGTTGGCTCGCTGGGCATCGCGGAGGACATCACCGAACGGAAACGGGTGCAGCAAAACCTCCAGTTGCTCGCGACCATGCTCGATGTGGCGCCGGTGGCGGTGATGATTCACGACGCCGAGGGCCGCATCTTCTACACCAACCGGATGGCATCTCAAGTGTATGGCTATACCCCCGAGGAATTCCAGCAGATGTATCTCCGCCAACTGCTGAGCTCGGAAAAACAAGAGTCAATAACCGACCGAATCCGGACTATCCTGGCCACCGGACGGGGTGAATTCGAAGTCCTTTATCGTCGGAAGGACGGGTCCAGTCTGCCGCTGCACATCCAAGCCCGGCCTGTGGAGTGGAACGGAATGGCCAGCATCCTTAGCGTGCAGACCGATCTCACAGAAACCAAAAAGGCCGAGTATGCACTCCGGCAAGCCGAGGAGTTGCGCCAGGGCAAGGAAAAGGCGGATGCGGCCAACCGGGCCAAAAGCGTGTTTCTGGCCAACATGTCCCATGAGATCCGCACCCCGATGAACGCCATCCTCGGTTTCTCGCAACTGCTCTTGCGGGATCCGGAGCTGGCGGACAACCATCGGCAGCAGGTGACCACCATCATCCGCAGCGGCGAGCATCTGCTGCACATTATTAACGACATCCTCGAGATGGCCCGCATCGAATCGGGCCAGGTGGCCCTCCATCCCGCCCGGTTCAACCTGCCGCTGTTGCTGGACGACCTCGAGCGTCTGTTTAGCCTGCGGGCCCAGGCCAAGAACCTGACATTCCGGGTGAAGCGCCGGGAGATGCTGCCCCGGATCGTGGTGACAGATGAAACGAAGTTGCGCCAGGTGCTGATCAATTTATTGGGTAATGCGTTCAAGTTCACGCCCCGCGGCGGGGAAATCACCCTGCGTCTGGGGGCGGAAACGGAGACAGACGGTCGGTTGTGTTTGTGGGGCGAGGTGACGGACACCGGTCCGGGGATATCGGCCGAGGACCTGGAGCGGCTGTTCAAGCCGTTTATGCAAACGGAGGCGGGCAGGCAGATGGCGGGGGGTACAGGGTTGGGGTTGGCCATCAGCCGGGAGTTTACGCACCAGATGGACGGCGAGTTGACGGTGCGCAGCCAGGTGGGAGAGGGGAGTACGTTTCGGTTTGAGGTGCGGGTGAGACCGGGCGACGAGCGCGCCTTTCCGGTGGACGCGGGGTCGGTGCGCCGGGTATTGCATCTGCTGCCGGGGCAGGGGGCGTGCCGGGTGTTGGTGGCGGATGATCAGGCGGAGAACCGGGATTTGCTGGTGCTGACGCTCAGTCCGCTGGGTTTTGAGGTGCAGACGGCGGAGGATGGGGCGCAGGCGGTGGCGGTCTGCCAGGCTTGGTCGCCGCAGGTGGTGTTATTGGATTTGCGGATGCCGGGGATGGACGGCTATGAAGCGGCGCGGCGGATACGGTCGGCGCACGGGGCGGGCATCAAAATCATTGCGGTGAGCGCCAGTGTATTTACCGAGCATCGGGAGCGGGCGTTGGCGTCGGGGGTGGACACGTTTATTGGGAAGCCCTTTAAAGAAGAGGAGCTGCTGGAGCGGATCCAGCAGCTGACGGGTGTGGAATATATTTATGATGACAGCCGAGGGGCGGAAGCCACTGCCGCCGCGGAGGAACTGCCGACGGCCGGAGAGATGGAGCGGTTGCCGGCGGAGCTGGTGTTGGAGCTGCAGGAATTGCTGACTCGGGCGCAGTATGACAAGATGCTGGTGGTGGTGGAGCGCATAGCGGAACGAGATGCCAGGTTGGGCGAACGGCTGCGCCATTTGGTGAAACAATATGATTATGCCAATCTGCAAATGGCTTTATCTCTAAAAAAACGTGACCTATGAGCACGGCGCCAAAATCACACCTTACGGCGGACATCCGGGACGTAGAGGATACGCCGGCCAATCTCAAATTGGACGGGTTTGCTCCAAAACCAAGGATTCCAAGTACGGCCGGTTCCCAGTGGTGACCCAGCCTTGCAAGCTGCGCTCACCCATCTTGCGGTCCAAGCCCGCTTCGGACGGTCATCCGATCCTTATCGCAGACGATTCCATGGAGGACCCGATACCCGGCACGTGTTCCCCTTTAACTCCCTCCGGGTGCTGTCAAACACGCCACGGCTCACCAAAACTTGTCTGTCCTTGGCCAGGGCCATCAGTTGCGAGGTGGTATCCAAGTGAGAACCCAATAGCTTCAATGAACTCACGAATGCCTTGCGCATTCTGCCCGTAAAAGTCAGGTATGGGGCGATCCCCACGGCTCATGACGTGGCAAATGGCCCCGTGATGTTCCATGCGCACTTGGCGTGGCATGGGGCAATCGCCACGAGTTTGGCAGCCAATGTCAAATACAAGTAAACACGATACTAAAGCCTTGCTCATTATACTGACCCTTTATTCTTTTTCCCAGTCAGCCACCGCCATGGCCGATCCCGTCACCACACCCAAAATGTCGAGCGAAGCGGACCCTTTGCAATCGCAGTCGGGGAGGGATCAAAAACTTGCGACGCTGGAGGAAGCGCTTACGCCGGACCAGTTCGCCAAATACGGCCAGCAACAGGAACTCCAGATCCGGTTCCGCGAAGCGAGAAGCTGCTTCCTTGATATGGGTTTGGAGAAGAAGCCCAATTCTTGGCGGCGAACGTGTGCCTGCATTTCAGGTGAAAAAAGGGTTTGAAATATGATCACTAATGCGGTAGTGTAGGATGTAATGCGAACGGCACAATGAGCGCCGCTCCCCCAAAAAAAAGGAAAAACAGTGATCCGATCCATTATGGCAGCCTGGCTGCTTTGCGGTTCAGCCATCCACCTCCCGGCGCAATCCGCGGCCCCGGCATGCCCGCTGGGGTACCAGCCGGGTTTCGGAGGAACCCTGACTCGGGAGCAACGGGCTGAACGCCGGGCCGATGGGGTCACCATCACCACCGGACAGGATGGCGTGCGCCGGATTCGGACGCCGAATTACGAGGCTGCCGTGGGGAATGATGGCTGCCTCTCCAGCTTCAAAATCGGGGGGGTTGAGCTGCTTTTCTCCGGTGTCGCCCGGGGCACTTATTTTTACCAGGAGGAATTAGTCGGCTATTCCTCGGTCAATGCCGCCGCCGGGAATGTCATTACCGCCCGGGGTGGCCGGGCCGGTGTTCGTTACACCTTTGGCGCCGGCGCGGTGACCTTCGACTTGGAAAACCTCACGGACACGGAACTTATTTTCTTCGCCGTGCTGGATTCCGCCGTCAGCGTGATCCAGGACGAACAGGGTGCGTGGCAGCGGCTGCCCGTCAATATGCCGGCCACCAACGGCATCTATTTCAAGGGGCAAGCCCGGCTGGAGGTGTCCGGCACCGACAAGCTATGGGGACCGTGGGAGGAGGAGCATCAGGTGCTGCAAGTGACCCTGGCGCCGCAGCAGCAGCGCCGGCTCGTCTTCAAAGCGGGGACTGCCTCCACTGCCGAGGCCGGGCACCTGTCCGCCCAAGGGCCGCCACCCACTGGGCGCGAGGCAGGAGCCAAGGCAAGCCCGGCCCGGGATGCCCTCCGCGCCACCTTCGAGCCCGTGCAGCCGGACGGCGTATTCCCGGCCGGGCAGGACCTCAAGGTGTCGCTCCAGCTGGCCAACCGCTCCGCCTGGTCGGTTGACGGTACGCTCGAGTGCCAATGGACCACGGATCTCTGCGAGCAGCCGCGCGTGCTCGCGCAGGCTCCGGCCGAACCGTTCACCCTGCCGGCCGGGCAGGCCCTCACCCGCCAATTCAGCTACCGGCCCGGGGCGCCGGGCTTCTATCCCGTCACCGCCGTGGTGAAGTTCGGAGCCGGCCACCTGGTGCGAGCCAAACTGGTGCCGGGCTATGACGTGGGGAATATCCAGGGGCCGCCCGCCCGCCCGGCGGATTTCGATGCCTTCTGGGAGGCGCGGCTCAAGGAGCTGGCCGGCGTGAAGCCGGAGTTTTTTGTTGAACCGGTGCCGGAGCGGTCCACCGCCAAGGTGGAAGCCTGCCGCGTCCGCATGCGCAGCCATGGCGGCGTGAGGGTCAACGGCTGGCTCACCATCCCGAAAGGAAAGGGACCCTGGCCCGGGCTCGTGAGCGTCGCCGGGTATGGCGGGGCGGAGACCATCCATCCGGCCACCTGGCGGGACCAGATGGTCACCTTGGCGCTGAGCATCCGCGGCCAGGGGGACAGCCAGGAGGACCTTGATCCGAAGGGGCAGGAATACATGTTCCTCAACTTGACCAGGAACCCCGCCGACTACATCTACGTCGGCGCGTATCTCGACCTCGTGCGGGCGGTGGACCTGCTTTGTTCACGGCCCGAGGTGGACGCCCGGCGGATTGGCATCGAGGGCGGGAGCCAGGGCGGGGGTTTGAGCCTGGCCGGGGCGGCGCTGGACCCGCGCATTCGTGCCTGTGCCGCCGCCGTGCCCTGGCTCTGCGACTGGCCCGACTATGCCGTCACGGCGCCCTGGGCGCCCGAGAACTACCCCAAGCTGCTGGCGGAGCGGAAGGACATGAGTCTGGAGCAACTCCATACGATCTTGGGCTACGTGGACGTCATGAACCTGGCGCCCCGCATCCACTGTCCCGTCACCGTCTCGATGGGTCTGGTGGACGACACCTGCCCGCCCCGGACCATCATGGCGGTTTACAACCGGATCACCGCTCCCAAGAGCATCCGCTATTATCCCCACGGCGACCACGGCGGCGGGGGCGCAGCGGATAAAACGATCCGCAACCAGTGGCTGGCTGCGATGCTGCAGGCTGGCAATCCCTGAAACTGCCCCGGCGAATGGGTCAATCAAACGGGTCAGGCCGTCGAAAGGGTCAGTCGAAAGGGTCAGGCCGAAACATGGATCTTTCCTCCTGCACATCCAGGTTAAGAATGGTTGGCGATGGTTGATTGAGCAGCGAGGACGACGCCGACGGGGGGATGGTTCCTCATCCATAGTGACCCCGTGATAATCCATGCGCAATGGGCGGGGCATGGAGCAATCGTCACGAGTTTCGAGCCAATAACAAACACAATACCACACCATGTTATAACCGGACCCATGGTCCAACTTCTGATGAGAGAGGGGAAAATCACGTCGCTGCGCTCCGAAAAAGAGTTGGAAAAACTTGTCCTAATTCGGACACCCTCGTAAAAGTGCCAGCAGAGCATCGCTCCGGTCCGACAACTGTCCGAATATCCCGGATCAGTGTCTGATTATTTTCGGAATGCCTGTCCGATTTGATCGGAATGCCCAGGTGAGCGCCGGAGGACGATGAATACTCACGAGAACATGATTCGGTGGCTGAATAAAAGATTGTCCGCATCCTGCCGGACGTTGATAGGCCCAAAGGCGGCGAGCCTGTGCGCGCTGCATGGCCTTGGCGTGAGAGTCCCTCCCTGTTTCTTCCTGACAACGGCGGCGTTCAAGGAACAGCTGGTCACGGATGGCCTTGGCTCGCGAATCGCGTCATTCGCAGACCGGGCCCGTGAGCAGCCGGTCAACGCACCAACGATTCTTGAGGAAATCCGAAAGCTTATCACTCATGCACCCTTTTCGAATCATCTGCGCGAACAGGTTGCGGCGGCGTACCGGCAGCTCGGAGCGTACACCGTGGCCGTGCGTTCTTCCGCGACGGCAGAGGATCTGCCAGGGCATTCCTTCGCCGGGCAGTATGACACGGTCCTGGGCGTCAAGTCCATCGAGGCGTGTCTCGACGCCGTCAGGCAATGCTGGGCCTCTTTGTGGACGCCACGCGCTTATGAGTACCGCCGTCGAAACGGCGTCGACCATCGGCAGGTCGGGATGGCCGTCATCCTGCAGCAGCAAATCGAGCCGGAGGCGGCGGGTGTGGCGTTCAGCATCGATCCGATCAAAGGCAGTCGCAGCCGGATCGTGATCGAGTCCTGCCGTGGCCTGGGTGAGGCTCTGGTCTCGGGCAACGTCAAACCCGATCGCTTTCTCCTGCAAAAGCGGAACCTGGAGCTGATCCGGCAAAACCTCGTGGCCGACCAACCATCCTTGGACCTCAAATCGGTGAAGCGACTCGCTCGCGAGGTGAGACGCGTAGAAGGACATTTTGGCTGTCCGCAGGATGTCGAGTGGGCGATCGGCGAAGGGACGTTGTGGTTCCTCCAGGCCCGGCCTGTCACGGGCATCCCCGAGCTCAAGCCCTGGGCAGACCGGCAGGTCTGGGCGAATCCCAATCTGGCCGAGATTTTCCCGGACGTGCTAACGCCCATGACTTTCTCGGTAATCGCGGCCATGTTCCAACCACTGTTTGAGTCGATCTTCCGCCTGGTTGGCGCCGATGCAAGCAGGGGCTCGGTGATTGGCCAGGTGGCCGGCCGGGTGTATTGAAATGCGAACATCGGCCTCGCCATTGCGCGGCCGTTTGTTTCCCAAGCCAGGATGACCGCCGTAGCCACCTTGTTTGGCGGCGAGCACATGGAACGGTTCAAACGCGGCGAATTTGACATCTGCGACGAGGACCTGCCCGACCTCGGATTTACCTGGCCGAAGTACATCCTCTCCTGGCCCGGGATCTTCCGCAACCTGCTCGCTCACCGTCCGGGCAGGGCCGAGCGGTTCATGAACGATCTCAAGGCCCGCATCGATGCGCTGGCGAATTTCGACCTGGCTACCGCAACGACGGAGGAGTTGATCCGAACGCTGAGGGAGTCGCTTCAGGAGATGCTGAAAAACTGCGACTTGCTCTACTTCTGGTGGGACTGCCTGGCCGTCGGCATTCTGATAAAAGCCTGCCGGGACTGGTTCGGTGTCGAAGAGCCGGGATTGAGCTACCGGCTTCAGACGGCCCAGGGTGGCATCACCGACACCGAGGCGGGGCTTGATCTGTGGCGTCTGGCGACCCTTGCTCATTCGCACAACGGAACGGAAAACCTTCTGCTGACCGAGGATGCCTGGGACGTGATTCATCCGCGGCTTGCCCGCCTGGAAGGCGGTCGCCCATTCCTCATGGCATGGAACCGATTCATGGCCGCACATGGACATCACTGTCACAACGAACTCGAATTGGCCAGTCCCCGTTGGGCCGAGACGCCCGATTACATCCTCCATCTCGTGCGGGGCTATCTTCGTTCCATCGATCGGGCAAATCCCCTCGAAAAGCAGAGACAACTGGCCGCGGAGCGGGAACGACTGGCGGGGCAGTGCCGCCGGAAGCTGAGCAATCCAATCAAGCATTGGCTCTTCAATTGGTCGCTCCGGGGGACACAGAGACTGGCCCGTGACCGGGAGAACTGGAAAAGCGAGGCAGTCCGGTTCCTCGCCGGGGCCAGGCGTCTTTTCCTGGAACTGGGGCGGCGTCTGCAACAGCAGGGCATCCTCGCTGGCCGCGACGACATTTTCTTCCTGCAAACATCCGAGATCGAGGCGGTCGCGCAGGGCCGGGCCGCTTTCGATATCCAGGGGCGCATTGCCCAGCGGCGAGCCGAATACGAGTGGAACAAGGCACAGAACCCACCAGCCGTGGTTATCGGCCGGTACGATCCCAAGAAACACATCACATCCGCAATTGACACGAACATTAAGGTGCTGCGCGGCATCGCGGTTTCTCCCGGGGCTGTTACCGGCAGGGCCCGCGTTATCACTGTGCCGGATGGCGGCCAGCACGTCGAGCCGGGTGAAATCCTCGTCGCCCCGGTCACGAATCCAGCCTGGACGCCGTATTTTCTGACGGCCGCCGGCGTGGTCATGGACATGGGTGGCGTCCTCTCGCATGGCGCGATCATCGCACGCGAGTACGGCATTCCGGCCGTGGTCAACGTCGGCCCCGCTTCCAGGATCATCCGCACCGGCGACCTCCTTGAAGTTGATGGGAACCAAGGGCACGTCACGGTTTTAGATCGTGCCTCCCGCACGGACGAATCTCCATAGTATGAACCAGCCGAACGGCATGTTGTTCCACACGGTCCTTTCCCTGGCGGCGGTTTATGTGTTGGCTGCAGCAATGTGTTTCCTTTGAAAACCAGCCTCGCCGTGCGATAGGTCCAGGCAATAACATGGCTCTTTTCGCGATTTAAGGGTCAGGCCGTAACATGGTATTTTTCTCTTGCACATTCCTGGTTAAGAATTGTTGGCGGTGGTTGGTGGAGCGGCGCGGACGACGACGACGTGGGGGTGGGGTGGTTCCTCATCCATGGGGGATACCCTCCCCTTGGCAATCTGGGACAAGGAGTTTGGTAGCCAATGTCAAAACAATATCACACCATACTATTGCCTGTCCCATATATCCGGGACTCTCAAGGATATCTGGGCGACGTCAGCGAGACCGGTTGGTCCAACTGGTGGGCGCGTTGCCGGTATAGTGGTACTTTCGCTCCGGGTGGTTCCAGGGAGCGGATGGCATTGCCCTGCCAGGAGGCACGGTAGCGGACGCCTGCGGCGGTCTCGGTGGTTTCAGATTTCTGGAGGGCGAACCGCAGTTCGATCCGCTCGCCAGGCTGCACCGAGGTGACGATGAGGTAGCAACCGTCCAAGGGAGGGGCCGGGTAATCCAGCGAGGGTTTTCCGGTGCCGGTCCGGATCAGGCGCAGGGTGGTTTCATCCGTACCCGCGGGGAGCCTCAGGGCCAGGCGGGCCAGGGGCAGGTGGGCGGCCACGGCCACCCGGCCTTGGTTGGGCAGCCAGCTCCACAGCTCGGCCGCCAGCGGGGTGCCAGTGGTGAGCGGGCTGGCGGGGGGGGAGCGCAGGCGCCGGTTGAACAGGAGATGAACCCGCAATTCCCGGCCGGCGGGATGGTCCTGCCAATCGTATTGGGCGTCCCAGGCCAGGGCCAGGCCCTGCACGCCACCGCCCGTGCCGCAGCCCTCAACGTCCTCGTTGCCGATCAGGTCGTTGGCGGTGCCCCAGCATTGGAAAGTCCCGCGGATCATGCGGTCCACCCCGGCGTAAGTCACCCGCTCGGTGCGCGGTGTGGCGGGGACGGGGCGAGCCATGAAATCCAGGTCGACGAATTGGTTTTCGAGGAGCTGGTTGCGTACGTGCCGGTCAATCTCGTCGAAGGGATCTGCCACCCCGGCGCGCCAGAGGGCGAGGCCCAGGCGCACACGCGAGGCGATGGAGCAGCTTTCGCAAATGCGCCCGCCCGAGACATCCGCGACCCAGCCGTAGCGGGTGGTGTGGGTGCGGCCGATCCATTCGTAAACGCGCCGCGCCCATTCCACCAGCCCGCGGCGCCCGGTGAGCCGGCCGTATTCACAGATGCCCGCCACCATGTCCTGGGTGGAGTGCAGGTGGCCCCACCAGCCATCACCGCGCTCCACTTCGCCATCCGGCTTGATGAAGGTGCTCACTTCGGTGACATGGCGGACCAGCTTATCCAGGAAGGCACGGACATCCTCCCGGCCGCTCAGCTGCCAATAGTCCACCAGCGGCAGGATCAGCCGGCCTCCATACCAGGGCGGTGCCTCCGTGTCCCGCGGCTCGTTCACATATTTTT
This sequence comes from uncultured Verrucomicrobiota bacterium, assembly GCA_903845125.1. Lineage (GTDB taxonomy): Bacteria > Verrucomicrobiota > Verrucomicrobiia > Limisphaerales > UBA1319 > CAIMWS01. The sequence goes on along the minus strand of CAIMWS010000254.1, from coordinate 2,803 downwards.
CCCCGTCGAACTCGTATTTCGGGAAGCACACATGGCTGCCGCGATCGACGGCCACGCGCAGCAGGCCATCCGCCTGGCGGTCCAACAGGCGGCGCGCCTCGGGCGAGCCCGTTTCGCGATACCACCGGAGCAGACCCATCATGGCGGTGGATTGGCTGAAAAAACAGGCCCGGCGCGGGGTCCACTCCGTGCCCTGGGTATAGCACAAGCCATCCCGGGGATCGAACCGGCCGGCGAGGTAACCGCGCAGCAGAGACTCCCGCGAATCCATGGGGATGCCCGTCATGCGGCGCGCCAGGATCAAGCCCTCCACATAGCGGCCGCCCAGGTCGCCGTCGTCCCATTTTTCGTGTTCGGCGCGGGGCGGATTCGCGAAGGGGTAGAGGCGAAAGAAGGGCTGGCCGCCGCGGCGCAGATCCAGGCGGGCCCACATGCTCTGGCTGGCCAGGCGCACGGCGTCCTGCAGCTCATAACGGCGGGAACACCTTCCGGCTGGGAGAGGTTCGACGCGGCGGGCGGCTCCGCCAGACGGCCCTGGTAGGTGGGCTCGCGTCGGCCGGGGGGCGACAATTCCACGACCACGTCCCCCCGCCAGCGCACCTGGAACGTCTGGCCGCCAGCGGTGACCGTTTCGGTCAGCTGGCGCAAGGGATAGCGCACGGCGACCCGGGAGCCGGCTTTGACGGATTCCAGCCGGAGGTAGCGCCCGGTGATCGTCCAAGGGACGGGCTGGTGGTCCACCTGCACGGTGATCCGGTCCAGGGCCACCCAATCGGGCACCCGCACCCGCAAAGCGCCCGGGGAATGGGGGATCACATCCACGCCCCCAGCCCAGGGCTGGCAGCCGGTGACCCGCACGGCGGGGCCATCGCGGGTCAGCGCCAGGTTCACGGTGGCCCCCGATTCGTAGAAGGCCTGGCTGGCCAGCCAGGCCAGGGCCAGGGCCCGCATGCCGCCGTTGAGGCAGCAACCTTCCACGTTGCCCACATCCTCCCCGCCGCGGGTGCCCAAGTGGCTGTTGGGGAGGGATTGGCTATCGAAGCAGCCGCGCAGGGCGGGAGCGGGGGGGCGGGGACCGTTCCGGTAGGCCTCCAGATCCTTGAATTGGGCCTCGACCACCTGGTTGCGGACGTAGCGCTCGAGGTCGTTGTAATACTCCTCGCAACCGCAGGAGGCCAGCTCCAGAGCCAGGCGCATGGCGCTGGCGATGGCACACGTCTCGCTCGAGCCGTGCGTGGGGAAAGTGGCGATCCAGCCGAAGGCGGTGGAGTTGGTCCGGCGCACCCAGTCGTAGAGCGCCTTGGCGCGCGCGGCCACCTGGGCCTGGTTGAGCGTCCGGGAGTGGCGCGCCGTGCGCACGCAGCCAGCCAGGGCTTCGAGCCAGGAATGCAGATGCCCTTCCCAGGACAACGGCTTGGTGATCGCGCCGTCGGCCCCCAGCACGGGATCGGCCAGCACCCAGCGGGTCAGGCCTTCGGCCAGGGCCAGGGCCTCGGCATAGCCGGTGAGCTCGTAAAACCGGATGGCGGGATAAATGCAGTAGCCCGTGAGGTGGCTGCCGGAGGACTGTTCCAATTTGGCGGTGGGATCCACCAGCAGGTCGCCTTCCGGCCGCAGGCGCCGCCGCAACCCGGTGATCAGCTGTTCCGCCGCCACACGCACCGCCGGGTCGCCGCTGTCCTCAAACCACGCCACCAATCCGCCCAAGGCGCTGCCCTGGGAAAAGCTGTAATCCGCCGCGCCGGAATCGATCCGCCGGACCAGCCCATCGGGGCCGAGGATTTTCAGCAAATAACGGCCGAGCCGGCCTTCGGCATCCGACAGAGCGGGGTCCGTGATGCCCATGTGACGGGCCAGGATCAGCCCCTCCAGATACCGGCCGGTCATGTCGCCGAAATCCCAGGTGTCGTGTTCCAGCGTGGCGGGGATGCCGCCTTCGCCACGTAGTTTGAACCAGGGCCGGTCTCCCTGGGCCGGATCGAGCCGGTGGACGATGGCGTGGGCCGCCAGGGCCATGGGCTCGCGCAGGTCCAAAGTGGCCCTGGCCGGTCCGGCATCCGGGGGCCCAGCGGCGGGCGGGCGGGCCTGGACGCCAGCGGCCCCCAGGCCAGCCAGGGCACAAACCAGGACCGGCAGGCATCCCAACGCCTGGCGGAATGGCCCGCGTTTACAATCAACCCAAACCGTTTCAAACGCCGTCCGCATGCTCATGGGGAGGAGGTTTAACCGGTTCAGGATCCAAGCACGAGCCCAAAACGAGAAGGGCCGGCGAGCCAGGCGGGAGTGCTTTTGACCGGCAGGCCTCTTACGATAGGCCGGCAGCCATCCTGTTCCACATTAATGCATGAAACGGCGAACCTTCAGCCAATCCATGGGCGGCGGCGCCCGGCTGGCGCTGGGTTCAGACCTGGCCACGGCTGCCGGGGAGCCGATGGACCTCCCCTTCCGGGTCTTGTTCAAGGCCGCCCGCCCGCCGGGCTTTTCTCCAACGTGCCGGGGCCGTGGATGCTGGCGCCACCGCCGCGGCCTCCGGCTTTATCCGCCAGGCGGCGCCTCGATTTACATTAATAGTCGGGCGGTTTTTGGGCGAAGAAACCACAAAGGGAAAGACAACTGGATAAACAAGGTTTGCGAGGGATGGGTTATAGTGGGGCTGGTGAACTGGGGAGCAGTGGAAATCGCCGGCCGGCGTGGACTGGCTTTAAGTCGGGCCCCTCAACTCCTGTTTTTAGGGTTAGGGAGGGGTGGCTGGTGAACGGGCCGCTGGAAAACAAAAAGGCGGAGTCAGATTACTCCAACTCCG
>CAIMWS010000253.1 GCA_903845125.1 uncultured Verrucomicrobiota bacterium | reverse complement strand
TATCCGGGCGGTTTTGTCATCAGATGCCGTCACCACCCGCTGACCGTCCGGACTGAATTGGGCTGTATTAACCCCAGCTTGATGCTGCAGCGGTTTGCCGAGCGGTTTGCCAGTCTGGGCGTCCCATATCCGGGCGGTTTTGTCATCAGATGCCGTCACCACCCGCTGACCGTCCGGACTGAATTGGGCTGTATTAACCCCAGCTTGATGCTGCAGCGGTTCGCCGAGCGGTTTGCCAGTCTGCGCATCCCACACTCGGGCAGTTATGTCGTCAGATGCCGTCACCACCCGCTGACCGTCCGGACTGAATTGGGCATATACCACTGTGCCTTGATGCTGCAGCGGTTCGCCGAGCGGTTTGCCCGTCTGTGCGTCCCATTCCCGGGCGGTTCTGTCGTCGGACGCCGTCACCACCCGCTGACCGTCCGGACTGAATTGGGCAGAAATCACCTCAGCTTGATGCTGCAGCGGTCCGCCGAGCGGTTTGCCCTTCTGTGCGTCCCATACCCGGGCGGTTTTGTCCTGGGAAACCGTCACCACCCGCTGTCCGTCCGGACTGAATTGGGCAGAATTCACCTCAGCTTGATGCTGCAGCGGTTCGCCGAGCGGCTTACCCGTCTGTGCGTCCCATACCTGGGCGGTTTTGTCAAAAGACGCCGTCACCACCCGCTGGCCGTCCGGGCTGAACTGGGCGGAAATCACAACACGTTGATGCTGTAGTGGTCCGGCGAGCGGTTTGCCAGTTTGTGCGTCCCATACCCGGGCGGTTCTGTCCTGGGATGTCGTCACCACCCGCTGTCCGTCTGGACTGAATTGGGCAGAATTCATCACACCTTCTTGATGCTGCAGCGGTTCGCCGAGCGGTTTGCCCGTCCGCACGTCCCACACCTGGACTGATTTCCCCAAAGAAGAAAACGTCACCACCCGCTGTCCGTCTGGACTGAATGGGCCCACTCGACCTTGTAGAAACAAAAGGCAGTGCCTGGCGAAAGCCGACGGATGTTGGCTTAAAAACAGGAGGCTCCGGTTTAACACCATTTGGTTGGTCGGATTGCGGCGCAGCGAACTGCCCAGAATGGCCGCCACTTGGGAAAAATCCTGCTGTTCGGCCAAATGATCCACTTTCTCGATTTCAAACCGGATTAAATGCTCCTCGGCTGTGGCCGCATTTTGCATCGCAATTCTGGCATTCTCTTCGGCTTTGATTGCATTTTTATTTGCTTTATCCAAATTCCGTTTCGCTTCCGTTGCCATATCGTCCGCCCTATTGGCTTCGTAACGCGCCTTAAGCGCTAAACCGGCAAAAATGGACAATAAAAGTAAAGCCACAGCCGCAACCTTAGTCATGCCCCGTCGATACGCCGCTCGTTCCCGCTCAGCCATGGTCGCTTCTTGTGCCAACAGCCGCTGACGCCGCTCAGGCAAGGACCTTAGATTTTGCGCCAATTGCCGCGCGCTGCCCATCCGCTGCTGGGGATTGCCCGCAAAACACAACCGCATATCTTCCCGTAATAAAACATCCTCAATATCCTGCTCCCAATCAGTCGTGAGTGGGTGGGATAAATCGCCCCTCACCATCTGGTACAGCACGATCCCCAGCGCGTAAATGTCCGAGCTGATACTCGCTTTGCCGCCGGCCAACAACTCCGGCGCCATGTAAAGTTGAGTCCCAGTTTGATGCGACCCCGAGCCAACCAACGTTTGCGTAAAGCCTAATTTGGTCACCCCCGCCAACACCTCCAGCGACACCAATTGCCCCACGCCAAAATCGGTCAACTTGGCAGTCAAAGCTCCGCCCTCGCCCTCTGACCTCCGTCCTCCGCCGCTCTCCGCTCTCCGCTCTTGGCTTATTAGTATATTGGAAGGTTTGACATCCCGGTGAATAATCCCCGCCTCGTGCGCCGCCTGCAATCCCTCCGCAATCTGGGTCACCACCTCCAATCGGTCATTCAACGGAATATTTTGCAGCCCGCCTCTAGCGTCGCTCCATGCCTTCAAATCTTTTCCCTGAGCATAGTCCATGATCAGGTAGTACGGCGGCTCCTCCAAGAACAATTCCTGGATTCCCACAATATTGGGATGCGCTCCCACCTTTTCCTTGAGCAGTTTGAATAGCATCACCTCCCGTTTCAAGGAGCGCACGCGATCCGCCCGAAAACAGAATTTAAACACCCGGACATCTTTGAAAGTGTCGTGCCTCGCCAGCCAGACCTCGCCAAAGCCGCCTTCACCCAATTTTTCCTCCAGCATCCAATGGGTGTTTGGCACCTGCTGACCTATGGCTGGACGCCAACCCAGCACTGGCTCGGCATCCGCGGAAATTTGGCGTTTCGCTTTCTCCGAATCCGGCGGCGGAGCCAAAACCGCTCTTCCTTCCTCTCCCACCTCGCAGATTTCCAATGGTTCGTCCACACCCTTGGCCAGATACGGCCCATGATTCAACCAGGAGAGTGGGCCGAGACCTTCCAAATCCTGCCCCCTCAGCACCTGCCGGGCGTTGTCGAAGGCGAACCGCGACATCAAAATCTGATCCGCCTGGGCCAGGGCCATGATCCGGGCGCTGGTATCCACCTGGATGCCATACAAGTCTTTGGCTTTCGTTTCGCCGGATTCATCGATGAATACTTCCCCCACATGAATCCCTATACGATCCAGAACCGGAATCCCGGTTTCCTTGGCCAGTTGGCGAACTTGCGACTGCACCAGCAAGGCGAACCGGGTGGCATCCGAAGGTTTGGTAAAAAGGATGAAAAAGGAATCGCCGGCCGTATCGATTTCCTCCCCTTCCGGAAATAAGGCCAGGACCTGCCGCACTTTATCATGATGCGCCTGGATCAGCTCAATGGCCCGTTGGTCGCCCAGATCCTGCTTCAGCTTGGTGGACCCAACAATGTCCGTGAACAGCAACGTGAGCAAGCCGGTCCGGTGCCTCCTCCGGAACTGCTCAACCTTCGGACGCTGGGCTAGAACCGAGGTTAGATCCATACGCCCAGTATATAATCTCTCAAATAACTATACAATTTCTTTTGCCTTACGCGTGCGGCGGCGGGTTCTCCTCTTGGTCTTTCAGTTCGGGCCTTGGCGGGTCAAAGGTTCGCTCCCGCTACGATGCCCCCGGCTGGCTCCTTTCCGGCGTAAAAAACGAAGCAGCCGGCAACCCCAGGTTGCCGGCTGCTCGCAATTCACCAAGTGGCTTTGGCTCAGCGTGTCGCCGCGGCACTCGCCAGCGCTGGCTCCTCGGTCATGACGACGCGGAACCCGACGTCAAAGACGCGCTGCCAGGGCTCATAGCTGCGCCGGCTCGAGGAGGTGGCGCGGGCGGGGCGATCCCAGAAAGAGCCGCCGCGAGCCACGCGCTGGTTGGCGCCGTCCGCCCGGCGGCCGGTGACGGCGTTGCGGCCATCATCGTCCCGGTAGGGATAGTCCATATAGAGCGACAGCGTCCATTCGGCGGCGTTGCCGTGCATGTCATAAAGCCCCCACGGATTCGCGCGGCCGTTGCCCGTGTTGCGGGTGACGGTGGCGCCGTCGTTGACCTTATCGATCGCGGGGATCCACGGCCGCACGGTATTCAGGCCGCCCCGGAGGTTGGCATCGGCCAGGTTGGCGAACGGGGCGAAGTTGGCCGTGAGGTCGCCAAACCACAGCGGCGTATCGGTGCCGGCGCGGCAGGCATATTCCCATTGCGCCTCGGTCGGCAGCGTGCAGCGCCGGCCGGTGGTGCGGCTGAGCCAGTCGCAATAAGCCATGGCTTCCTGCCAGCTCACGCGAACGACCGGCTGCGACGGCTGGTTGACCGATGGGCCGGGGCCGGTGTGGTCCTTGGCGTAGATGTCGATGGTGCGGCTGTCGTGCGCCGGGTCGAACTCATTGAACTGGGAATTCGAGATTTCCGAGCGCGACATGTAAAACGGTTTCGTGATGCGGACCCGCGCTGGCGGATACTGGTCGGCGGCGCCGTTGGCGGAGCCGATGACGAATTCGCCGGCCGGGATCAGCACGAAGTCGATCCTGGCTTTGCCGGCGGCATACTGCAGCTCTTTCGGCAGTTGGGCGGCCGCCTGGCGGCTTTGCGCCTCGGCCGCGTCAAAAGGCCAGCCTTCGGCCGCGACGGCGGGCGCCGTCCGCGGGGCGGCGGGCGCCGGGCGCACGAACGCGGTGGGTGCGGGCGCCGGCACCGGGTAGTGTTCCGGATTGTCGGCGGTGGCCGCGTATTTCTTGCGGTATTCGTCGCGCAAGGTCTCCACCTCGCCCATGGGCGCGCCGCGGTGTTCGCCCCAGGTGCCGTGGCAGGGCACGTTGAGGTCCACCCAAGTCGTCAGGCGGGACCAGGCGTCGGCGTCGAGCACAACTCCGTAGTGGCCTTTGCGCAGCATCTGAAACAGCTCGCTGGTGCTGACGTGATACTCCATGGGCGACAGGACATGGAAATCGCTCTCCGGTCCGGGACGGCGCACATAAGGCATCAGGGCGACGTAGGCGGTGTCGAAGTTTCCACCATCTTTGCGGCCGGGGCGGAAATCAGGGCGGCCAGGCTTGCTGCCGTCGTGGCAGCCCACACAGGATTTATCGAGCACGGGCTGGACCTCCCGATTGAAGCTGAACGGCCGCGCCGGCCCGTTCCACGGGGTGATCTCCGATGGTGCCCGCAGCATCGCGATGCTCGGTTTGGCTGGCAGTCCGGAGTTGACCGACTCGTGGCACCCGACACAGGAGGCATGCTCCCCGGGCATGGTCACGAACCAGCTGCGCATCAGCGCCATGGCCTCCCCGCGTTCGTTGAGCGGCTGGATGGCGATGGGGGTGTTCGCCGGCACCTTGAAGTTGGCCGAGCCATCCTCGTAAACCGGCACCGTGCCGAGAATGCGGCGGCCGTCCCACGGGCCGTCCACACCGATGTTGGCGTGGCCGCCGATGCCCCAGTAGCCGAAGTGGAAGCTGTACAATCGCAGCGCTTTCACGGTGCCCCGGGCCACCCCTTTGAGGCCCGATCCGGCGTATACATCGCTCAGGGTCACAAAGCCCTCAGCCAGCTCCGGCCGGGCGCGGTCCGGGATCACCGGCGGCTTGGTCCGGGCGCGGAAGGGGATCGGCTCCAGCATCGCGTAACCCTCTTCCTCGTGGAGGCAGAGCAGGTTGTCGAAGATATCGACGAGATATACGCCCCACTTGGAATCCGGGGTGGGCTGGCAGGAGACCAGGAAATATTTATCGCTGAGCGGATAGGGGTGGAGGAACTTCGGCCACGATCCGTCCACCAGGGTGTCGGCCACGATCGGCTCCACTTTCTTGCCGTAGCCGGGAATCCGCTGCACCGCGCCCTGGGCCTCGTAGCGGCCGCGCGAAACATCGAACAGCACCAGCTCGCCCATCCGCGCCACGCCGTGGTGCCCGGAGATGACGGCAATGATCTTCGATGGGGCATTGGGGACCTGGCGCGCGTAGAATATCGAGTTCGGCCAATACGAATTGCCGCCGTAAAGCGAAATCTGACCCGTGCCGTCCGGGTTCATGCTCATCAGCAGCCGGGAGTGATAGTGTGGCGTGTCGGAATATTCCCAGCGGGAGTAGAGGACCCGGCCATCATTGAGCATGCGCGGATACCAATCCTGATCCTGCTCGAAGCAAAGCATCCGCACGTTTTTGCCGTCCGCGTCCATGCGGCAGAGGTTGCCGACCTTGTCCCCCCCGCCCACGCAGGGCACCCCATGGATATTCATCGTCGAGTTGAAAATGATCTTTCCGTCCGGCAGATAGCAGCCATCGTAATTGTCGACCTTCGCGATGTCGGGCGTCAGCTGCCGCAGGCCGGTGCCATCGGCTTTGACCTCCCAGACCTGCCAGAGGTTTTTCGCCGGCATGGAAAACAGCATCCGCTCGCCGTCGAAATTCAGATCCACATCCCCCACGAACGCCGAGCCCTCCGGCTTGAAGACGGTCTTCAGTTTCCCCTCCGGGTTCACGGGCGACAAGGCAACTATTTCATTGTCATAGCCGGTTTTCCCGATGGAGGTGTTGCCCTGCCAATTCTGCGGCAGTCCGAGATGGTTGCGCTTGACCAGCAGCAATTGGTCAAAGTTCAGCAAGGGGTTGGCGAGCAGCGCCTCCTTTTTCAGCGCCAATACATCCGCCAGCGCTTTCCGGTCCGGCATTTGGCCACGACTCACCGCCTGCTTGAGCGCTTCGATCTGCTTTTCGCAGGCCTCCAACCGCTGCAGGAATTCCGCCCCGCGGGCATACTGGCCGGCGTGGTTGCGGGTGAGATCCTCGATGGCCCGTCGCAAGGCGGCCGTGTTGATCCCTTCCAGGCCCGCCTTGGCCTCGCGCAACTGGCAGGCCCGGACATACAAGTCGAGCCAGCGCGAATCGCTCGCGGGAACCTGCTCCTTTTCAAATCCCGCCACTTCCGCCTGGAGGGCGGCCGGCTGATCCAGGGCGCCCAGCGGATGGCTGATCAAGGCTTTCTCGCCGTCCACGCTGTTGTGGCTGCCCAGCCACGTTTCCAGCTTGCGGCCGGTGTCCCGTTTCAGCCACGCCGCCTGCACGGGAAAATCCTTTTCCAGCGCGGGCCAGACATCCGCTGGCGGAGTGATTCCCAGGCTGAAATAAAATCCACAGTCGCCGCTATTGTTGAAAATCTTGACCAGCAGGCGGTTTTCGCCCGCCTTGAGCGCCAGGGCCACCTTGTCCTCCCCGGGCGTGACACCCCGGCTCGCGTTGTTGGAGTGGATTTTCGCGCCGTTCAGCCACACCGCGAGGCCGTCGTCGCTGCCGAAGCCGGCGGTGATGGTGGTGGCGTTGTCCACGGTGAGGGTCCGGAACAGGTACGTGGCCGAGGAATCCGGCGCGGACAATCGGTGTGCGACGCCATCCGTCCACTCCGCCCGCCTCCGCCAAACCGGCCGCCCTTTGTCATCTTTGGCGGTCAAGTCTATGTTCTGCTCGGGAAACAGCGCGTCGCCAAACCCCTTGGCTTTAAGGGGGGCGGTGACGGACCATGGCCCCACCCGGGCCGGCGCTGCCTCCAGCTGCGCCTGATACCGGGCGCGCATGGCCAGCATCGTCGCCTGCCAGGTCTCCTTTTTTACGTAGATTTCCGCACCGCGTGAATCCGGCGCCATCATCAATAACGCTGCCGAGAGGGGCAGCACCAGGATCGTTTTCGCTCTCATCATAAATGTTCCATTCGGGAAGCTTGGACGTATTACACACTGCACGTATTCCACGCACAAGCACTTTTCCTCCCTTTTTTGTCGTTTGCCAGGCCGCGCCGCGCTAACTGGGAGTCGTGCGGCACCCTCCTCCGTGCTCCCTTGCGGCCCCAGTTTCCCGCCCGTAGCATTCCCCATGCCATGGATTCCCTCGGATTGCCTGGGTCGTTCGGTGCGGGCCGCTCCTGCTGGGCCCATGGCCGATCTGCCAGCCTGCTTTAACGCTGCTCGTGGCTCACTTTTTGCGCTAAAAACTGCGGCGCAATCACTTCCATCTCCACTGGCGATTCCGCCCGCAGCCGCCCCTGGCCGGCGGCCCCGGATGGGATTACCCACTGGTCTGGTTTGGCCCCGGAACCAGGCGCCGTGCCACCCTTTGCTTTTCCTGGGCCGTTTCCCCCCCGCCGTTTTTCGAGCTTCCGCCTTGGAATACTTCAGCCACGGTGCTGTAATGAGCACCGATGACCTGGTCCACAATGCCAAACTCGCATGGCGGAAGGCCCTCCGCACGCACGAGGGTGACGGTTGGGACAAGTTCTTCTTCCGCCGAAAATCCCTGACCGTTTCCGGATTGGCCAAATTTTACAAAAAAAACGTCCAGGAACTGGGAGCAGCAGC
>CAIMWS010000252.1 GCA_903845125.1 uncultured Verrucomicrobiota bacterium | reverse complement strand
GTTACAACGAGGACATGTCCGGGCAAACCACGGCTGAGTTAAAGGGCATCCAGTATCTCCAAAAACCGTATTCAGTCGCATTGTTGTCGAAGAAGGTCCGGGAATGCCTGGATGGAGCATAGGGTAATTTGGGGGCAACACCGTTGGGATGCGCGCTTTAAATCGCTTCCGGGCCCTGCCCCCGGAAGGAGGCTGCGCCTGTAGTTTGGGCATGGTGGAGCGGGATTGGGGAGGAGGGGAGTTGTTGACTCACAACGGCTGAAAAAACATGGCAGGCCCCGGCCCACTGCCAGTAATTAATGAGGCCGGTAAGGAGATGGTTTACAAAAAGCTTGGAAATTGCAGCCTTTGTCTGGTTCTGGCCTCATCACCCAGCGGATCAAGACCATGAACCAGGATCGGGCCGGAGGCGCGGGCCTCCCGGCCGGCAGGGTCAACCCAAACCGAGGTTCAATTCCAGGTTCAATTCCAGGTTGCGGGGAAATGATTTTCCTGCATCCTGAGCGGCAAGTGTTATTTCTTCGAGGATATGAAACGCATTGGATTGGCTCTGATCATGGCCTTGATAATAGGCACTCAATTCCAAGGGGTTCCTGCCCAAAGCCCATCGGAATCCGGCCCGCCAAAGGAACTCCTTTACCAGTATATCTGGAACAATGTGCTCAAAGGAGACGCCGCAGCCACCGGCCAGAACCTTAAGGATATTGCCCGGTTTTATGAGGGCTTGCCCGCGACCAACCAGACTCAGATCCAGAAGGCTTTTCGCAGCACTGGTTTCAGTGAACAGGAGAAACTCGAGAGAATCGAATCCCTGGCCCAAGGCTACCATCATGGAATGGTCGTTACGCGGGAGGGGGACACCTATGAGGGCATTTTCCTCCTGTCGTTCTCGGATAAATCGAACTGCGTTGACAGTTTTCTGGTTTTTGAAGGAACCGGTGAAGATCGGATTCCAATCCGGGATGTGGCTGAAATTTGCCCATCGGGACAGGAAAAGGGATGCACCCTCAAGTTGAGGTCGGGCCAGGGGCGCGTTGACCGCCAAAACATCGCTTTCAGGCACCTTTACTTCGTGAGTGGAGAAAAGGAAGTGGTCCTTGGCTGTCAGCAAATCCACAGGATCGTCTTGGGCGGCCGCAAAGCGGTTGAGTGCGAGCAATGCCATCGGATCCTGCAGCGGGATTGGGTGTGCTGTCCCTATGACGGAAAGCCAATCGGCGGGAAGGGGAAGTGAGGGGATCCTAAAATGGGTTTTTGCTCATAGCCCATGGGTTCGGCCGCCCACTTTTCCTCAAGGGAGGCCACCCAGTCCATGGTTGATTAGCCTCCGCCATTAATTTCCGCCATATTTACCCTGGCGGAGGTGAGACGCTTGAGGAAGCCCCGGCCCGGATCATCGCCCAACGCAGGTTGGGAAGGCTGGTTCCGCCTGCCCCTGGCCCCGGCGGCAGGGGGATGGGTCGGCGGGCGGGGGATCATTCGCGGAACTCCTCGCAGGGCGCTGGCAAAATACGTTTGCCTTATGGCAATCGACGGTTAGCCAAGGAAGGAAATGACCATTAGAAAATCTGAACTCTCAGCAGGGAGGCGCATATCCCCAGGCTGGCAACCAGGTAACCATGGTCGAAACCACCAACGACGAAACCATAACGACGGGCGGATTGGCGCCGCGGCGGCTCAAAGTGAGCCTGCGCGGGGCGGTCCAGGGCGTTGGCTTTCGTCCGTTCGTCCATCGGCTGGCGGGAGAGCACAATCTAAATGGCTGGGTGGTAAATAGTTGTGACGGAGCCGAACTGGAGGTGGAAGGGCCCCGGGAGCAATTGGATGCCTTCCTGCGCCGGTTGTCCACGGACAAGCCGCCGCTGGCTTTTTACCAGAGCTGCGAGGCGGTGTGGCTGGATCCGGCGGGCCTACAGGCCTTCGCGATCCGGAAAAGCGTGGCGGGAGCCAAAACGGCGGTGATCGTGCCGGATGTGGCCACCTGCCCGGATTGCCAGCGGGAGGTGTTCGATCCCCGGAACCGGCGTTATCGATACCCATTCACCAACTGCACGAATTGTGGCCCGCGCTTCAGCATCATCCACGCACTGCCCTACGACCGTTGCCACACCTCGATGCGGAACTTCCGGATGTGCCCGGATTGCCAGGCCGAATATGACAACCCGGCGGACCGCCGGTTCCACGCCCAGCCCAACGCCTGTCCCCGGTGCGGCCCCCAATTGCAGCTCTGGGATCAGCAGGGGAACGGGCACGCGGAGGGGGATGCCGCATTGAAGCAAGCGGCGGCGGCGCTGCTGGAGGGCAAAATACTGGCGCTGAAAGGATTGGGCGGATTCCAGCTGCTGGTGGATGCCCGCCAGGCGGAAGCGGTGGCGCGTTTGCGCCAGCGCAAGCACCGGGAAGAGAAACCGTTCGCCATCATGGCGCCGGATCTGGCCGCGGCGCAGGATCTATGCGAGGTGTCGGAGTTGGAAGCGCGCTTGCTGGCCTCGCCCGAAAAACCGATCGTCCTGTTGCGGCGCCGGCCGCCCGGGGCGGGCTGCCCGGCGGAGGTATTATCGGAGCTGGTGGCGCCGGGGAATCCATGGCTGGGGGTGATGCTGCCCTACACGCCGCTGCACCTGTTGTTGATGGCGGAGGTGGGCCACCCGGTGGTGGCCACCAGCGGCAACCTCTCCGAGGAACCGATCTGCCTGGATGAACAGGAAGCCCTGGGCAAGCTGGGGGGCATTGCCGACCTGTTCCTGGTGCATGACCGGCCCATCGTGCGCCAGGTGGACGATTCGGTGGCGCGGGTGATGGCGGGCCGGGAATTGGTATTGCGCCGGGCGCGCGGCTATGCGCCGCTGCCCATCACTTTGAAAGCTCCGCGCGCGCCCGTGGTAGCGGTGGGGGCCCAGATGAAAAACACGGTCGCCCTGGCGGTGGGCCACCAGGTTTTCCTGAGCCAGCATATTGGGGACCTGGAGACGGCGGAGGCATTCGGGGCCTTCGAGCGGACCCTCGCCGATTTCGAGCGGCTTTACGAGCTGCGGCCCGCATCGGTGGTTTGCGATGCCCACCCGGATTACCGATCCACCCAGTATGCCCGGCAGCGCGGGCTGCCGGTGGTGGCGGTGCAGCATCATTTCGCCCACCTGCGCTCCTGCATGGCGGAGAACCAGCTGGAGCCCCGGTGCTGGGGGTGATCTGGGACGGCACCGGCTACGGCACGGATGGGCACCTCTGGGGCGGGGAATTCCTCCTCGCGCTGAAGAATTCGTTCCAGCGGATGGCCTGCTGGCGCCCGTTCCGGCTGCCCGGTGGGGAGCAGGCCATTCGGGAGCCGCGGCGCGCGGCCTTCGGCCTGCTGGCGGAAATATTCGGGCCGGAGGTTTTGCGGCTGCGCGACCTCGCGCCGGTCCGGGCCTTCAGCGAAGGCGAAGCGGAGGTGCTCCTGAGGATGCTGGACCAAGGCTTGAACGCTCCGCAAACCACCAGCGCCGGGAGATTGTTCGACGCGGTGGCGGCGCTGGCGGGGCTGCGGCAATACACGCGCCACGAAGGGCAGGCCGCCATGGAATTGGAGTTCGCCGCCGGGGGTCACCCGACGGCCTCAGCCTACCCCTTGCGGCTGGACCGCGCCCAGGCGCCCGAGCCCGCGCCGGGTTCCAAAACCGGTCCGACGGGAATTCCGCTTCCCCAAACGGGAATGATTCTGATAGATTGGGAGCCCATGATTTGGGGAATGCTGGAAGATTTGCGCCGGCGCGCGCCAGCGGGGCTGGTGGCGGCCCGGTTCCATAACACCCTGGTGGAGGCGCTGGTGGCAGTAGCCCGCCTGGCAGGGGAGGAACGGGTGGCCCTGAGCGGTGGCTGTTTCCAGAACCAATACCTGGCCACCGAGGCAGTCCGGCGGCTGGCGGAGGAGGGTTTTCGTCCCTATTGGCACCAGCGGGTGCCGCCCAACGACGGCGGGATCGCGCTGGGGCAGATCGTCGCCGGCGGTGAAACTGCGGCCCGGAGTTAAGCTATGTGTCTGGCGATACCAGGAAAAATTTTGAGCCTCGTCAATGAGGATCCTTTGACGCGAACCGGCAAAGTGAGCTTTGGAGGCGTGGTCAAAGAAGTGAATCTTGCCTACGTGCCGGAGGCGGCGGTGGGCGATTACGTTATTGTACATGTTGGCTTTGCCATCAGCAAAATTGATGAAGCCGAAGCCCAACAGGTGTTTGAATACCTGAAAAAAATGGATGAACTAGTGGAACTATCCAATGGCAACTAAGAAGTTTATAACCATCGACGGCAATGAGGCGGTCGCCTATGTGGCGTATCGTTGTAACGAAGTCATCGCCATTTACCCCATCACCCCCTCTTCGAACATGGGCGAGTGGTGCGATCAATGGGCCTCGGAAGAGATCCCCAACCTCTGGGGCAGCATCCCTTCCGTGACCGAAATGCAAAGCGAGGCCGGCGCGGCCGGCGCGGTGCACGGCGCGCTGCAATCCGGCGCCCTCACCTGCACGTTCACCGCCTCGCAGGGGCTTTTCCTCAAGATCCCCAACATGTACAAGATCGCGGGCGAATTGACACCCACGGTCTTCCACATCACCGCGCGCACGGTCTCCAGCCACGCGCTGTCCATCTTTGGCGACCATTCGGACGTGATGTCGGCGCGGGCCACGGGCTTCGCGCTGTTCAGCTCGGCCTCGGTGCAGGAAGCCATGGATTTTGCCCTGATCGCCCAGGCCGCCACCCTGGAGGCCCGCGTGCCGTTCCTGCATTATTTTGACGGCTTCCGCACCTCGCACGAAGTGTCCAAGATCGAGATGGTCACGGAGGACATCATCCGGGCCATGATCAACGAGGAGCAGGTGGTCGCCTTCCGCCAGCGGGCCATGAACCCGGATCAGCCGGTGTTGCGCGGCACCGCCCAAAACCCCGACGTCTTCTTCCAGGCCCGGGAAGCGTGCAACCCCTTCTATGACCGCTGTGCGGCCATCACCCAGAAGGCCATGGATAAATTCGCCGGCCTTACCGGGCGCGCCTATAAAATCTACCAATACGAGGGCGCCCCGGATGCCGAGCGCGTGATCGTGCTCATGGGTTCCGGCGGCGAAACCGCCCATGAAACGGTGGCTTTCCTGAACCAGGACGGCGCCAAAACGGGGATCGTGAAGGTCCGCCTGTACCGGCCCTTTGACATGCGGGCGTTCATGGAATCCCTGCCTGCCACGGTCAAGAGCATCGCGGTGCTGGACCGCACCAAGGAACCCGGCAGCGCTGGGGAACCGCTCTACCTGGATGTGGTGGCCACCCTCCACGAAGGCCTCGCCAATGGCTGGGGCAAACTGCGCACCATGCCCAAGGTGCTGGCGGGCCGCTACGGGCTGGCCTCCAAGGAATTCACCCCGGCCATGGTCAAAGCGGTGTTCGACAACCTCGCCGCCGCCACGCCGAAGAACCACTTCACCGTGGGCATCAACGACGACGTCACCGGCGCCAGCCTGGCTTACGATCCCGAGTTCAGCACGGAGCCATCCAACGTGGTGCGGGCCATGTTCTACGGCCTGGGCTCGGATGGCACGGTGGGCGCCAACAAGAACTCCATCAAGATCATCGGCGAAAACACGCCCAATTACGCCCAGGGCTATTTCGTGTATGATTCCAAGAAAGCCGGCGCGGTGACCGTCTCGCACCTGCGTTTCGGGCCCAACGCGATCCGTTCGACCTACCTGGTCAGCAAGGCCAATTTTGTGGCCTGCCACCAGCCGGTATTCCTGGAGCGCTACGACATGCTCGAGCCGCTGATCCAGGGCGGGACCTTCCTGCTGAACACCGCGAATTCCAAGGACGAAGTGTGGAACAAGCTGCCCCAGCTTTTCCAGGAACGGCTGATCCAGAAAAAAGCGAAATTCTACGTGATCGACGCCGTGAAAGTGGCCCGGGAAACGGGCATGGGGGGCCGCATCAACACGATCATGCAGACGTGTTTCTTCGCCCTCTCCGGCGTGCTGCCGCGGGAGGAAGCCATCGAGCAGATCAAATACACCATCAAGAAAACCTACGGCAAAAAAGGTGAGGAAATCGTCCGGAAGAACATCGCCGCGGTGGACCAGACCCTGGCGAACCTGATCGAAGTGCCGGTGACCGCCACCGTCACCAGCCAGGTGGAAATGCCGCCGGTGTTTGCCACCGCGCCGGAAGACATCCGCAAAACGCTGGGGGTCATTTACGGCAACCTGGGCGAAACCCTGCCCGTGAGTGCGTTCCTGGCGGACGGCACCTTCCCCACCGCCACAGCCCAGTATGAGAAGCGCAACCTGGCGATCGACATCCCGGTGTGGGACGAAAAGACCTGTATCCAGTGCGGCAAATGCGTGGTGATCTGCCCGCATGCCACCATCCGCATGAAGATCTACGACGCCAAGAGCCTGGAAGGGGCCCCGGCCACCTTCAAGAGCTGCGACGCCCGGTCGCCCGAGTTCAAGGGCTTGAAGTTCTCCCTGCAGGTCGCCCCTGAGGATTGCACCGGCTGCGTGCTGTGCGTGGAAGTCTGCCCGGCCAAAAACAAGAGCGCGGCCAACCTGAAGGCCATCAACATGCAGCCCCAGGCCCCGCTCCGCGCGGCGGAACGCGAAAATTGGGACTTCTTCCTGAAGCTGCCCGAATTCGACCGCCGCAAAATCAAGGTGGGCCAACTGCGCCAGCAGCAGATCATGCAGCCCCTGTTCGAATTCTCCGGGGCCTGCGCCGGCTGTGGCGAAACACCCTACCTCAAGCTGCTCACCCAGCTGTTCGGTGACCGCATGGTGGTCGGCAACGCCACCGGCTGCTCCTCCATCTACGGCGGCAACCTCCCCACCACCCCTTGGACGGTGGACAACCACGGGCGCGGCCCCACGTGGAACAACTCGCTCTTCGAGGACAACGCCGAGTTCGTGCTCGGCTTCCGCCTGAGCATCGACAAACAGAAACAGTTCGCCTGCGAGCTGGTCCAGAAGCTGGCCCCGCAGCTGGGCGACGACCTGGCGGGCGGCTTGGTCACCGGCAGCGAAGCCCGTGACGAGGCGGGCATCCACGACCAGCGCGAACGCGTGGCCGCCTTGCGCCAGAAACTGCAGGGCAACACCTCCAGCGAGGCCCGGATGCTGCTCGGTGTGGCTAGCTCGCTGGTGCGGCGCTCCGTCTGGGCGGTGGGCGGCGACGGCTGGGCCTACGACATCGGCTACGGCGGTCTCGACCACGTGCTGGCCAGCGGCAAGGACGTGAACCTGATCGTGCTGGACACCGAAGTGTATTCCAACACCGGCGGCCAGATGTCCAAATCCACCCCGCGGGGGGCCGTGGCCAAGTTTGCCGCGGGCGGCAAGCCGCTGGGCAAAAAGGACCTGGGGTTGATCGCCATGAGCTATGGCAACGTTTATGTGGCCAGCCTGGCCATGGGCGCCAAGGACGAGCACACGCTCAAGGCCCTCACCGAAGCCGAAAGCTATCCCGGCGTGTCGCTGGTCATCTGCTACAGCCATTGCATCGCCCATGGCATCGAGATCGATCGCGGCTTGGGCGCCAAACAGCAGAAGCTGGCGGTGGAAACCGGCCAATGGCTGCTCTACCGGTATGATCCCCGCCGCACCGAGGTGGGTGAAAACCCGCTCCAGCTGGATTCCGCGGCCGCCAAGCTCAAGGTGCAGGATTACCTGCTCTCGGAAAACCGCTTCAAGATGCTCACCAAGAGCAAGCCCGAGGATGCGAAACGCTACTTCGAGCTGGCCCAGCATGACGCCGATACGCGCTGGCAGCTGTATTCATACCTGGCCGCCCGGAAATTGCCCGGCGCCCCCGCCGCGTCGGCGGCTCCCAAGGCCTGAGGACGATGATCCGGTCCGGCGCCCCCCTGGCGGGCGGGCGCCGGGCCTGAAAAAACCCGATTTATAATCATTAAAACCCGGAATATAACATGGACTTATCAACTAATTATTTGGGATTGAAATTGCGCACCCCCCTGGTGCCCTCCGCCTCCAACCTGAGCGAGGATATTGGCAACGTCAAACGCATGGAAGACGCCGGCGCCAGCGCGGTGGTTCTGCACTCGCTGTTCGAAGAGCAGTTCCTGGTCGAGGAACGCGAACTCAACAAGGCCCTGGACCAGGGCGCTGAGAGCTACGCCGAGGCCCTCAGTTATTTCCCGGAACCCAAGGAATTCCACCTGGGCACCGACGAATACCTGAAATACATCGCCAAGGCCAAGGCCGCCGTAAAAATCCCGATCATCGCCAGCTTGAACGGCACTTCCGTCGGCAGTTGGGTGAAGCACGCCCGCAAAATCCAGCAGGCCGGCGCCGATGCCCTGGAGCTGAACATCTATTACATCCCCACGGATCCGAACATCACCTCCTCCCAGGTGGACCAAACCTACCTGGACATCCTCAAGGCGGTGAAGGCGGAGGTCACCATCCCGGTGGCCGTGAAGCTCAGCCCCTATTTCAGCAACCTGGCCAACATGGCCGTGCGGCTGGACCAGGCGGGAGCCGATGGCTTGGTTTTGTTCAACCGCTTCTACCAGCCGGATGTGGACCTGGAGGCCTTGGAGGTCAAGCCCAACGTGCTGTTGAGCTCCGCCCAGGCCCGCCGTCTGCCGCTGCGCTGGATCGCCATCCTTTACAGCAAGGTCAAGGCCGACTTCGCCGCCACCAGCGGCATCCACAACGCGCAGGACGTGATCAAAATGCTCATGGTCGGCGCCAAGGTGGCCATGGTGTGCTCCGTGCTTTACAAGCAGGGCATCGACCAGATCCGGGTGATCGAACAGGAACTCCGGGCCTGGCTGGTGGAGCACGAATACGAATCCATCCAGCAGCTGCAAGGCAGCCTGAGCCAGAAAAACTGCCCGCACCCGAGCGAATTCGAGCGCGCCCATTACATGCGCGCCATCCATAATTTTAAGGCCGCTTAAGCCGGGTTTAAGATTACAGGCCGCAAGGAAGGCAGGCGTTGCATAGAGCACGCCTGCCTTTTTCATTTTCCGGGGGGACAGAATCCCGGGCAGGCACTGGGCGAAGCGATCCCGCCCGCTCCTTTTCGGTTCGCCGTGGCGGCCAGCGAAGGCATGAGTCAAAAGTAATAGAACCAGAGACTGTGGAAGTCCGATTCAGGCTCACGCACACACGATGGCCCATTGTGCACCCGGCGCGTTGAGGTCGCCTCCTTGGTTTGGGGTGGGCCGGTCGGCGACGCTTTCCATCGCGCAACCATCCGTAGCTGGGGCGAAAGAATGAAGGTTTTTAGATTTCAAAGTGCATCAACGGAGCAGGGATGGCTTCCTATGCCCTGGCCGCGAGACCATGCTCCCGGCAGTAGCCGCGGATGATCTCCAGGCACGCGGCCCCATAATTGGCCAGTTTCGCGCGGCCGACCCCATTGACAGCGAGCAGCTGATCCTCCGTCTGCGGCAGGAGGGAAGCCATTTCGGCGAGCGTGCGGTCCGAGAAAACGATGTAGGCGGGGAGGCCGGCCTGGGCGGCCAACTGCAGGCGCCAGGCGCGAAGGAGCTGGAACAGCGCCTCCTCCCGGGAGGCCTGGGGCGCCGGGGCGGCGGGCGCCGCCACCGGTTGCAGGATCGCCGATACCGGCCGTGTGCCGCGCAGCACTTCCCAGCCCTTTTCGGCCAGGCGCAGGCCGCCATGCTCCAAGTCCTGGTCCACCAGCCCGAGCTGGATGAACTGCTGGGCCAAATCCCGCCACGCTTCGGCCGATAGCTCGGCGCCGATGCCGTAGGTGCTGAGGCGGTCGTGCCCCCGGGCCAGGACGCGCTCGGACCGCGACCCGCGCAGTATGGCGATCAGGTGGGCCGGGCCGAAGAGCTCGCCGGTGCGCTGGACACAGGAGAGGAACTTCCGGGCGGCCACGGTCACGTCCGCCGTGGCGGCGGTGGCGGGCGCCTGGCGGCAAAGGTCGCAGCCGCCGCAGGGCTGGCCCAGGGTTTCGCCGAAGTAGCCCAGCAGGGGCACGCGGCGGCACTCGCGCGCTTCGGCGTAGCGCAGGAGGGCGTTGAGCCGGGCCTGGCGCCCGGGGCGCTCGGAGTCCGCGCCTTCATCGATGAAATGGCGGATGGTCACGGCATCGGCGCGGCGGTAGAGGAGCAGGCAATCGGCCGGCAATCCGTCCCGGCCGCCGCGGCCGATTTCCTGGTAGTAACTTTCGATATCCTTTGGCAAATGGAAATGCACGACATAGCGTACGTTGGACTTGTTGATGCCCATGCCAAAGGCCACGGTGGCCACCATGATGGGGATCTCGTCCTGCAGGAAGCGATCCTGGTTGGACCGGCGGACGTCGTTGCCCAGGCCGGCATGGTAAGGGAGCGCTGGAAAGCCATGGTCGTTCAAACGGGTAGTGATCTCCTCCACCTGTTTGCGGGTCGCGCAATAAACGATGCCGGACTGTTCCCGCCGGGGCTTCAGGAAGTCCAGGATTTGCGCCAGGCCGGTGCGCCGCTGCTGCACGGCGAGAAACAAGTTCGGGCGGTTGAAACTGGCGGCAAAAACCCCCGCCTCCGGGATGGCCAGCAGGCGCCGGATATCGTCGCGCACCCGCGGCGTGGCGGTGGCCGTGAGCGCCACGCAAACGGCGGAGGCAAACTGTTTCCGGACGGTTTGGATCTGGCGGTATTCCGGCCGGAAATCGTGGCCCCACTCCGAAATGCAGTGCGCCTCGTCCACCGCCAGGCAGGCCAGGCGGCTTTGCTCCAGGAGCAGCAGGGACTCCGGCCGCAGCAAGGACTCCGGCGCGAGGTAGAGCACCTTCACGCGACCTTCCCGCACCTGGCTGGCGATGGCGGCCGCGCTGCGGGGCGGCAGGGTGCTGTTGAGGAAGGCGGCGGGCACCGCCAGTTGCTGCAGCTGGCTGACCTGATCCTGCATCAAGGCGATGAGCGGCGAAACGACAACCGTCAAACCCTCAAACAGGAGGGCCGGGAGCTGATAGCATAACGATTTCCCGCCGCCGGTGGGCATGATGGCCAGGGTATCCTGGCGTTCCAGGACGCGGCTGATGATGGCCGCCTGCAACGGCAGGAATTCGGAGAAGCCAAAGGTTTCCTTCAGCACCTGGCGGGCGGCGGGCAGGCCAGCCGCCGCTGGGCGGGGCGCGGGGGCCGCAGGCGGTGGCGGGGTCTGGGCGCGGCCGGAGATGGGGGGCGCTCCGGATCCGGCCGCCGCGAATCCGGCTTCGGCGGCCAGGGGGCGAGCGTCCAGGGCGGGAGCCTCCTCCTCCAGGAACCATCCGGACACCTGGAGGTAACAGCGCAGCTCCTCCTCCGGGTGGTCTTTGGGCCGCCACCAGTGGGCCAGGGAAATCCGCAGCAAGGTTCCGGCGGGAAGCACGGGCAGCGGCTCCTGGAAGCCGGCGAAGGCCAGGGTGCAGCCCCCATCCGGGGTTGGGTAACGATAGCGGATGCGCCGGCCCTGGAGTTCGAGCTGCAGCGGCTGGTCCGGCCGCCAAAACTGCGCGCTGAAGCCGGGCAATCCGGTGGCTTCCGCGATGTAGAGCGCGCCGCCGCCGGACACCTGGACCAGGCCATCAAATAATTTTCCCGGCGCGCCGGCCACCGGCGGCTGCCAGCGGCGGATCACGGCCAAGGTGTTTTGGGAACGCTTTAACCGGCGGGCGGCTTGCACCCGGATGTTCTCCACGTGCGGCGGAACGCGGCCAGGGTCCGGAAGGGATTCCACTTCCCAGACCTCGTGCACCTCATAATCGAGGCCAGCCCGCTCCTGCGCCGCGGCTTCGGTGACCACCCAACGGACACTCCGCCCATCCTCGGCAATGCCCCACACGCACGCACCATCACCCAGGCGCGTCCTGGCCACGATCAACACCTTCAAGGGCGGCTTTCCGCGGGGCGCCCGCGCGCCGCCATCCCCCGGCCCGGCCGCAATGCCCCGGCGGTCGGAGCACCCCGCTCCGGCCCTGGTGCCGCTGATCCGTGCAAGCTCATATTCAGAGGCTGAATTAACCCCATGTTGACCGTGTTGGCAAGCGATTTCCGGGGTGAGAGCGACGCGGAAAACGCACGGCGGATTTCCGTTTCGCCCACCGTCATGGCGGCCGCCCAGGCGATGCTTCGGCGGCGGATTTCCGGCACACCGCCGAAATATAAACCCAAGCCGGGGATTTCAAACCTTTCCGGCAAGGCCGGGTTAAGGTCGGGTCGAGGGTAGGCGGATCCGGCCAATCACGGGCTTGGTTTAAGCAGCGGTTTGAGGGTCCTGGCGAGCGCTTCCGCCTGGCGCAGGAAGCCAAGGTCGGTGGGGTGGGAGCCGTCCACGGTGGCTTCGCCATCGGCGCCGAGCAGCGATTCCCCCCGCACATAATAGAGGCGGGACACCCCGGTTTTCCGCAAATTCGCGAAGGCCCTGGCCAGCGCGGCGCGCCGCTCGCGCTGCTCCTGGCGCGGGCCGGGGAGCAGGACCGCGGCGGGGAAGGTGCGGTCTTCCACCAGCACCACCGGCGTTTGTGGGCGGGCCGCCCTGAGCCGCCGCACAAAAGGTTCCACCCGCCCGGCGACCTCGGCGGCGCTCATATTGGGCAGGCAATCCAGGACATACACGGCCGGATCCAGCTCGGCCAAAAGATCCGCCAGTTCCGGCTCCATCCGGCCGTTGCCCGAAAAGCCGAGATTGATCGTGGGCCAGTTGAAACGCCGGCCCAGGATCGCCGGGTGCGCCATCCCCGGCCGCGAGGCGCAGCCTCCCTGCACGATGGAGGTGCCGTAGAAAACGGCCGGCTTGCGGACGCCCGGCCCCCAGGGATCCGCCGGCCGCAGGCGGGCTGGGGCGGGCACGCCCAGCTCGGCGGATTGGAGGCCATTATACAAAGGGAGGTAGAGCAGGTATTCCCGCTCCCCGGGGGGCAGGCCGGCCACCAGCGCCTGGGAATTGGTCATGGCCCGGGGCATGGCCGTGGCCAGCCAGCGCCATTCCCGCCCCGGGGCGCGGACATAAAGATCCAGCCCGCTGACGCCGGTGGCGGGCATGTGCGGCATGGCCAGGCTGCCGGAGGTGACCGCCCAGCGGGCATGGATGGCCGGGGCGCCGGTGACAAACCGGACCAACAAGCCTGCCGAATGCCGGCTCAAATCCCATACCGGAGGCCGCACCACCGTTTTGGCCGCCGCCGGCAGGCGCCCATAAAAATCCGGCGTATCGTTCCAGCCTCGCCCCTCCACGCCCAGGTTGCGGATATCGGTCCAGGCCAGTTCCGCCGCCGGGGCCGCCCCGGTTCCCGCCGCCCCCGCGGCCCAAAAAGCCAGGCAGGCCAGCAGCCGGGGAATCACCCGGGATGGAATCAAACAGTTTAAAATGCCCTGATTCATGATGTTCAGACTTTCGTTGGCGGTTTCATACCCCATTCCGGGCACTTTTCCAAGTCTTCCAGTGCGGCTGAAGGTTAATCCCGTGCGCCAAGTCATCCTGGGTTGACGCGGTGAGCCTGGTGGATATCCTCCGCGGACGTGGCAATCATGATGGACGCAGAATCACCGAGGTTACCCAAAGACCCTCCCGGCTGGGGTGGTTTCCCGTGCCCAGGCTCCGGGAGGCGCACGGCATGAGCCTGATCCGGTTTTACAATGTGGAAGCGGGGATGCCGATCCTCGATGAGGCGCGGCGCCTGGTGATGGCGGAGATCAAGAAAGCCAAGCGGGAGGGGGCCCGGGTGCTGAAGGTGATCCATGGCTACGGCTCGAGTGGCAAGGGCGGGGCGCTGCGGATCGGGTTGCGGAAATCGTTCGTGCTCCGGAAAAAGGAGGGGGTCATCAAGGATTTCATCCCGGGGGACGATTTCACGATCTTCAACGAGCACGTGCTGGACTTGCTGGCCGTGGCGCCGGGATTGCGGGGGGACCCGGACTTGGGCGCCGCCAACGAAGGGGTCACCTTCCTCTGGCTGAAGTGAGCGCCGGGCGGCGGGGCAAAGGCTGCCCCGCGGTGGGGGGGTCCCGGCGGCGGGCTGAAAATTGTCCGTGCGCACGGGCAAAAGATCGGTAGATTCCAGGCGTGCTAACT
>CAIMWS010000251.1 GCA_903845125.1 uncultured Verrucomicrobiota bacterium | reverse complement strand
CTTTACGAAAGGAACAACAAACCTATGAAACCGATTCTGGACCGCAGCGGGAAAGTGCTGGGCTTCACCCATGAGTGCGGCGACCGGCGGGAAATCCGCAGCCGGTCCAATAGCCTGGTTGCCTGGTATGATAAGCGCCAGGATAAAACCTTCAAACGGGATGGCAGCCTGGCCGGCTTCGGCGACCAGGCGATCCGATTCCTGGATGGGCAATAGCCATTTCTGCGGCCTGGCTGTCCTTTGGCCAGGGTAGCCCGGTTAAAAATGGGAAAGGAGGGGACTCTCTACCACGCCATCGGGTGGCCAGTTTCGTATAAACTGGCTACCCGATGCTTTTGGCCATTCAGGAGGGAATGAAGGTGGTCCCGGAATCAGCCCTTTACAATTCCTTCGCCGTCCACCACCACAGCGTTGCTCCCGGGGCCGAGTCCCAAACTATTGAGATGTTTCAACAATTCTTCCTTGGTGGGGAAATCCAGCCCGATATCTGCCTGGCGCAGCCCTGGCTCATTCTTCAGCGTCTCCACCGGGCACCCGCCCTTGAGCGTATAACCGCCCCGCTCATTCCGGGCAATGAACCAGATGATGTTGCCGGCCGGCTTGTCCGCCGGGGGGTGGCTGGACTCGGCTGGGGGGGAACCCTGCGGCCGCCTACAGAAACCTGGGATCCGCTCCTCCAGCAGGCAGAATTCGCTCAGCAAGGCCGGTGTGACGACTTTGCCGGCGAAATCCTTCACGGGGAGATAATGCTCGATCAGGCGCAGCACATTCCGGTAGTCCACCTCGGGCAGGTTCGGGCCTTCCGGGGCTGAATCCCATTCCTGCTCATCATCCCAGGGGAATCGACGTTTCTTCCGCCCGGACCGATGGAAATACACCCACGCCGTAGGCCGGATTTTCCGGAAGTCGCCGGCCAGCCAAACCAGCACGCTGCCTCCCAGCAGGGGCGACCAGGCATCGGTGATGACCCGGGTGGCGGCTGGTTTATGCTTGAGGGTTTCATAAACCAGCAAAGCAGGGTCGGAATTCATCTGGTGCACGCCCACGAATCGGAGAGTTAATGAGGCCGGTTTTGCGGCCCATTGTTTTTGCAGTTCCTCCACAAATGAGCAAAGCTCATTTGAGCCATCGCACTCGGGAACCACCAGGCAGGGGTTGTTCGCGTCCCGGTTTTCCAGTTTGGGAGGGGGCGGGTGTGCCTGCTGCTCGAGAAAAATGTCAAAATCATCCATATGCCTATAGCCTACCACAGGGTATATGACATCGCCAGTCAGGCACTGGAATATTTTGCAGATCATTTCATGGTTTTTGCGAACAAAGTCATTGGTTGGATTGTTATTTCTTGTCAATCGGGGTTCGGCGGTTACCATGTATCAAGCTGAATTATTGGAGTTCCATAAACCCATAAAACCATGAACCATATCGTTCTCCTCGGTGACTCGATTTTTGACAATGCCGCCTATGTCGGCGGCGGCCCGGATGTGATCTCCCAGGTCCAGGCGGGGTTGCCACCGGGCTGGCAGGCGAGCCTGGCGGCGGTGGATGGGAGTGTGGCGGCGGATGTCGCCGGCCAGATCGCCCACATGCCGCCCACGGCAACTCACCTGGTTGTGAGCGCCGGGGGCAACGATGGATTGACGCGGGCGCAAATCCTATATGGGCCGGCTGGCACGGTGGGCGAGGCGGTGGATAAACTGGCTGGCTTGCGGGCGGAATTCGAGGGGAATTACCGCCGCATGCTGGAGGCTTTGCAGGCGGTGGGAAAGCCGCTGGCGGCATGCACGGTTTACGATCCCAATTTCCCGGATCCGCTCATGCAGCGGGTGACCAAAACGGCGCTGAATATCTTCAATGACTGCATCCTGCGGGAGGCCTTTGCCCGCGGCTTGCCGGTGATCGACCTCCGGTTGGTCTGCACCACGCCCGGCGATTATTCCAACGAGATCGAACCGGGGATTCCAGGCGGCAAGAAGATCGCCGCCGCCATCCTGGGCCTGGTCCAGAACCACGATTTTTCCCGCCGCCGGACAGTGGTTTACAGTTGATGAGCCAGAGCCACACTGCCCCCGCGGCCTCTCCCCACGGCCAATTTCCCGGCGCGGACTAAATCATCCTTGACCTT
>CAIMWS010000250.1 GCA_903845125.1 uncultured Verrucomicrobiota bacterium | reverse complement strand
TGCAGATATTTCTCCAGCGCTTCCTTCCAGGGACTGTCGTACTGATCGTTTTCGCTTTTCATCGCCAAAGGGCGTTTCGTCAGGGCTAAGCAGAAGGCTACCGCCCGCTGGCGGACTGTCAATCGCCGGATTTGGCGCGCCGCGGGGACAGCTGGCGAGGCGAGCCGGGGCGAAGGTGCTCCCGGTGATCGCGAAAGCGGTGGGAAGGGTGCATGGCCGATCTTGGATAAAGGAAGGCCGGAACATGGCCCCAGCAATTCCAATTGCCCGGCCGATTTATAATTGAATGCGGGGCAGTTTGTGGGATGATCAGGCAGTTGGCAAAAACCACACGGTCAAAGGCGCAGCAGACATATGAATGCGGTTGAAATCAGCCAGGTTACGAAGTCGTTTGGCAAAACGATTGCGGTGGATGATTTATCCCTGGTGGTCCCCGCGGGCAGCATCTACGGATTCATCGGCCCCAACGGATCCGGCAAAACCACGACCTTGCGCATGATCATGAATATATTCTTCCCGGACCAGGGCCGGATCTGCGTGCTGGGGAGCGAGAACGCTTCGGCCTGCCAAGACCGGGTGGGTTACCTGCCGGAGGAACGCGGCCTCTACCGGGGCATGCGGGTGGGCGAGTTGTTGCGGTTTTACGGCGAACTCAAGCGGGGGCGGGAAGTGCGCCAGGAGGTGGAGTGGTGGCTGGAGCGCCTGGGCGCCGCCGCCTATGCCACCAAGAAGATCGAGGAGCTGAGCAAGGGAATGGCCCAGAAAATCCAGTTCATCGCCACGGTGGTTTTCGGGCCGGAGTTGGTGATCCTGGACGAGCCGTTTACCGGGCTGGACCCGGTGAACACCGATACCCTGCGGGGCGCCATCCTGGATCTGAAGGCCAAAGGGGCGACCATCATCCTGAGCACGCACGACATGAACGTGGCGGAAACCATGTGCGACTCCATTTTCATGATCTTCAAGGGCCGCAAAGTGCTCGACGGAACCCTGGCGGCCATCCAGGACCAATACGCCAGCAACGTCATCCGCATCCGCACCGCGGGCGGAGCGGCCACGCTGGGGGAGCTGCCGGAAGCCCGCCTGGTGCGGGATTACGGCCAGATCCAGGAATTGCTGGTGGCGCCCGGGGGTGATCCCCAAGCCATCCTGGCAGCCGTCATGAAACGCTCGCCGGTGCTGCATTTTGAGATCACCAAGCCGTCCCTGCACGACATTTTTGTGCGCATCGCCGGGCCGCAAGCCCAGGCGGAGGCTGCCCAGCCAGGCGCCCGGCTCACGGCTGTTAACTGACCGGGGAAATCCGGACCACCCCCCACCCAAATCATGCGCAAAACTCTGCTGATCGCGAAAAGGGAATTCCTGGTATCGGTGAAACGCAAGGGATTCATCATCGGCCTGATCATTGCCCCGATCTTCATGAGCGGCGGCTTCATCGGCATCGCGCTGCTGAAAAACCAGGTGGATACCCACGACAAGAAGGTGGTGATCCTCGACCGCTCGGGCATCGTGGCGGACGGCCTCCTTCAGGCCGCCCGGGACTACAACCGGGAGATCTTCGACAAGGCCACCGGGAAAAAGATCAAGCCCGCCTGGGTTATGGAAAAAGTGGTGCCCAACGAGAAGGATCCCAATGCCCAGCGATTTGCCCTCTCCGAGGAGATCCGCGCGGGGCGCCTGCACGGTTTCCTGGAGATCGGCCCGGAAATGCTCCATCCCAGCCGCGATACCAACGCCAGCCGCGTGGCTTATTACGCCAAGAATTCAGCGCTGGATGAGGTCCGGCGATGGGCGGGCAACCCGCTGAACAATCTGCTGCGCAAAGCCCGCCTCAACGAGGCCGGCCTCGACGAAAGCAAGGTCAAAGACCTGTTCGACTGGCGGGCCATCGACAGCCTTGGCCTGGTCACGCGGGATGTCGTTACCGGGTCCATCCAAAAGGCGGAGCACAAAAGCGAGGGGGAGGCGGTGGGGGTGCCGATTTTCACGTTGTTCCTGACCTTTACCATCGTGATGATGGGGGCGATACCGCTGCTGAATTCGGTGATGGAGGAAAAAGCCCAGCGCATCGCGGAGGTGATGCTCGGCTCGGTGAAGCCGTTCGAATTCATGATGGGCAAGATCCTGGGCGGCCTGGGGGTGGCGCTGGTGGGGGCCGGTTTCTACGTAGGGGCGGCCATCTTCGCCCTGTTCCAGCTGGGCATGGCCGGCTCGATTCCCATCGAATTGCTGCCCTGGTTTTTTGCGTTCACCATCTTGAACATCATCATGATGGGCGCCATTTGTGCCGCCCTGGGCTCGATCTGCAACGACCCCAAAGACGCCCAATCGCTGGCCTTGCCCGGGATGCTGCCGGTGCTGGTCCCCATGTTTGTGCTCACCCCCATCCTCCAGCATCCGGCCAGCGCCTTTTCCACCTGGTTTTCGCTGGTCCCTTTTTTCACGCCCACCGCCATGCTGCTGCGGATGTGCACCCAGACGGGTGTCCCCGCCTGGCAGCCATGGGCGGGTTTGGCGGGGGTGGTCGTCTGCGCCCTGGCCTGCGTCTGGCTCGGGGGGCGGATCTTCCGGATTGGCATCCTCCTGCAGGGCCAGCGGCCCAGCCTGGCCAAAGCCATTCACTGGGCTTTGAAAGGATGATCCAAAAAGCCGAGCGGAAACATGGTATCAAACGCAAGCCTCTGAGCCCCTGGAGGTTGTAACTGTTCCGCCGCTCGCCCTGCCGGGTGACGACCGCTCCTCACCCAGGATTGTGCTGCCAGTGGGGTTCCGGTTTTGAGCGGTTCCACCGCTCTTTAAGGAGAAGGGGGTGATGGGGGGTAAAAAACCGGCGGCAAGGAAGCCTTGCCGCCGGTTTTGCGTTATTATTTCTTTAAAGCAGGGAGCCCTTATCTGGCTGCGCGGGGATAAGGCGGCACATAAGGATTGGCAATGGAGTGCGCCTTCCGGGCGCTGAAATCACCATCCGCGCCGTGGCAAACACCGCAGCTTTCCAGTTCATCCCCGTTCCAGGGATCCTGCGGGGTCGGATCGAAGGTCATCAGCCGGCCGTGGGCTTGGGCCTGGTCCGAATCATGGCAGGCCAGGCAGGCCAAGCGGGAGGGTTTTTCATTCCAGCTGCTGGATTGGGAGTGGCATTTGGTGCAATTCCGCACATCCATGGAGAAGATCACGTGGGAGAAATCGTCGCTGCTGACTTCGCCGGGCTTGGCCAGGTAATTGCCGAAATGAATGCCATGGACCCGCCGGGACAGGGGCGAAACGCCGAATCCAAACTGGGAGTTGGACCAATTGGTTTTGCCGTTCATCTGGTGCTGGTAATCATGGCAACTCTTGCAGATATCCGGCTCGAAAGTGGCATAGCGGGAAGTGGTGTGGATCCGGGTGTTGCGGTGGCAATCCCGGCAGTTGCCGGCCACGATGGGCTCAGTGTTGGTGGTGCCAACCTGGAAATTCACCAGCGTCCAGCCGCCGGGGGCGACCTTGGGATCCGTCGGGCCGGTCAGATCGACAAACACTGAATAAGTCCCGGCCGCCAGGTTGCTGATGGCGGCGAGCTGATACACGATGGAATCCGCGGTGCGGGTGATGCGTGGATCGGCCTTGGCGGCGTTGGTTCCGCGCAGGATGCGGAGCTCGTTGTTGAGCGTGCTCTTGGCGGGGTCCGCCTGGGCGGCGGAGGTGGTCAGCACGGGGACGGTTTTGGCCCGCGGCCCGGACACATAGAGGTTGGCCCGCCGCCATTCGTTGGAGGCGTAAACGCCGGAAACCAGCGGTTCGAAGATATTGGTGGGACTCACGGTCTGGCCGGCCAGGTCGGTGATTTTGATGGTGATGGCAGGCGCTTCGCCGGCCACAAAGAATCGCCCGTTGGCGGGGGTGGACAGCTCCGCAGCCACCTTCAGCTGGAACGGAGGTCCGGGCACTTCATGATCCTCCTCCACGACTTCGGGCGGGTGGCAGGCACTGCAGCTCAGGTCATCCGTGAAGGCGCCACCGCGGTGCTTGACCATGCCGGCGGGCACCTCGGTCTTGGAACCGAACCAGATGTTATCGTGGCAGGTGCCACAGGCCAGGCGGGAGGGTTCGGTCAGCCAGCGGAAGTCGCTATGGCAAGCGGTGCAGTTTTTGATCCCCGCCGGGAAGTTGACGTGGGTGTAATCCCGGAAATCGCCGGTGGCCTGGTTGGTGTTGAAGTTCGAAGCCAGCAAGGCGCCCATGTGCACACCGTGCACCCGGCGGACCACCGGGTCCGGCACTTTGCCGCCCGGGGCGTTGGTGCTGTTGTAAGCTGCATAACCGTCGTTGTTGTGGCAGGGACTGCAGCTGCGCACCGGCTCATAATCCAGGGACCAGCTCCCGAGGGAGGTGCCGCTGCGGTCGATGTGGTGCATATACATTTTGCCGCTGGCGGGGCCTTCGTGGCACTTGGCGCAATTGGCCCGGGAAACCACCGGGGCATCCACCGCACTGGTGCCGATCTGGACATCGGTGGCTTTCATGATCTGCTGAAGGGTGTCCGTGCCCAGCACTGCGCGGACGCTGATGGTATAGGTTCCCGGCAATTCATCGGTCACCGGCTGCAGTGTGTAAGTCAGCACATTGCCGTTCACCTGCACATCCGGATTGGTCTTGAGGTTGATATAATGGTGGGGGGTTTTGGTGCGGTCGCCGGTGGCATTCAGCAGTTTGAGCGGCGTAACTGTGAGGGCGGGTTCCAGGGGACCGTGCATGTATAGTGCCAGGGTGGAGAGCTCATTGCGGCCAATGCCCAGGGCGAAGGTATCCAGGATGCTGACGGTCACGACGATTTTCTCACCTGCCAGATAAAAGAATTTATTGGCCGGGGCGGAAACCTGCACCTGCACGGTCCACCCTTTCAGCTCGGCGATGGTTTCGTTTTCGCTCACGACCCGGTAATAGGCGGCGTCCTCCCGGCCCATGGGAAAGGTGGCCAGGTAAAGATCGTTTTGGAGCGGCGCTATCTTCGCCCCGATCACGTCGAACCAGATCGCGTTGGTGGCCAAAGAGGTGCGGGACTGCAGCCGGAATGGCCCGCTTTTGCCACGGAAGAGGATTTGGGAGTCTCCGGAAACCGGCTGGGACAAGCCGAGGATATTGGGCAGGCTGCCCGCCGGCGTCGCGGCGCTCTGGCCACAGGCAGGCCGGACTCCGGCCAACGCCAGGGTCAACGCGGCTAAAACTGGGTACAGGGTTCGTGGGATCATAACTTTGCTCAGGGTTTAAGAGGCAGGGGCGCCGCCGCCCGGGAGACCGGGAGGAGCGGCAAACAGCCAAGGCCGCCGGAACCACCCGTTTCCAGCGTAGAACGAATCCCCATGAATGGGCGCTCCGGATTTATGCCTGGCTGCACTTTCATCAATACATGCTATTTTCCAAGGTTCGAGACAAAACGTCTAATATAAAACCTGCCCGTTTCGTGGCCAATGCTTGCCCGCAATTGCCTCTGCTGGCAACCAAAAGCCGCCCCAACGCGCCCGCTTGGGCGTAAGACCGGGTTTTGCAAAGGCGCCATAGGGTGGCCTTTCAATGAAAAACTCAAGGAGCTGGTTGAGGATCGGGAGGGCCAAAGCACCGTCCGCAAGGCGTTGGACCCCAGCAGGGAAAAGCGGCCACGCGGTTAAAGCAAAGCCGGCTGCGCGCAGCGGGAAGCCCGGGAATCCCGAATTGGTTTTCCTTCACCGCGCGATCCATTATCATGGCTCCATGCTGAATCACCGTGCCTCATCCCCAACCGGCGGCCTGGGCCGGATGGCCTTGGCCCTCCTGGCCTGTGCGGTTTCCACCGCCGCCCAGCAAAGGCCCGCTTTCGTGGTCAAAGCCGGCCACCCCCGGCTGCTCATTGCGGACGTGCGGGCCATGGCGGCGAACTGCGTGGGACCACTGGCCGGCGATTACCGCGTCGTCAAACAGCGGGCCGATGCCGCCGTCCAGCGCGGCGGCATCCGCGAGCTGGCCAATCCCTGGTCCATCCCCGATGACCTGATGAACTGCGGGCTGGCCTGGCTGGTGGAGCGGGAGCTGGGCCGGGAGGCGCGCCCCTACGCGGAGGTGATCCTCAAGGAATGGGGTAATGGCCGGAGGATCGCCAATCCCGAAACGAGCCACTTCGGCTACCATGCGCTGGCCTATGACTGGATCTACGAGGCCATGACCCCGGAGCAGCGGGTACGCCACGGCGAGGCGCTCGGCGGCTGGCTGCGGTATTTCACCGGCCAGCCGGAGATCCTGCTCAAGTGGGGCCACTGGGAATACAACCAAACCTGGGGCCCCATCCACCTGAACGTGATGAACTGCCGCGATGCGCTCACGCAGAAGCTGTTCATCGCCCTGGCCATCACCGGGGCCGGCACCCGGCAGGAGGCGGATGCCCGGGCGTTCCTGGATTCATGGCAGCGGCGGGTGCCGGCCGAATGCCTGCCCGCCTTCGACCGGATGGGCGGGGTGTGGTCGGAATCGTACGGTCACGGCGCTTATGGGCCGGTCACGGTCATCCCCTACGCCTTCCAGGCCTGGCGCACCGCCACCGGCATCAATTACTGCCAGCAGCTCAAGCCATGGGGATTCCCGGTGGAGGAGCCG
This sequence comes from uncultured Verrucomicrobiota bacterium, assembly GCA_903845125.1. GTDB lineage: Bacteria > Verrucomicrobiota > Verrucomicrobiia > Limisphaerales > UBA1319 > CAIMWS01. The sequence goes on along the minus strand of CAIMWS010000250.1, from coordinate 1,467 downwards.
CGCTGGGTGGCCTACACCATGATGCCGCACAACGACCGCACGGCCTGGATCGACGATGGCGATGGCTCCCGGCCGGCGGCCTTCGCCCGGGCGGCGCCCATGCTGCCCGATGGCCTCTCCCGGTGGTTCGCGGATCGTGGCCGCGACTGGCTGGCCGAACGCTGGCAGCGCGTGGCTTGCCTGGATCCCGCCCGCCCGGCCACGCCGCCTGCCACCCTGCCCTTGGGATACTTGTTCCCCGGCGCGGGCCACGTGTATATGCGGAGCGCATGGGATGATCCGGACGCCACCTGGGCCTTCTTCGGGTGCGGCCCGCAATACGCCGGCCACGCGCGGGACGACGAAGGCCATTTCCTCATCTGCAAACGCGGCGCGCTCGTCTCACGCCAGGGGGGCCAGGGCCATAACGACACCGACTATTACGCCGGCGGCTCGCTGATCTTCAACGGGCTCACGATTTTTGATCCGGAGGAGACCTTCCGCCGCACCAAAGGCAATGAGAACGATGGCGGCCTGCTGCGGCATGTGTATGAAACCGGGGGTCTGCCCCGGGAACGCGGCCGCATCGTGGCCTTCGAACACAACCCTGGCTACACCTACGCCGCGGCCGACCTCACCCGCGGCTTTCACACAAACAAGGTCCGGTCCGTGACCCGCCAGTTCCTGTATCTGCGCGGGGAGCGGGAATTTTTTGTGGTATTCGACCGCATTCAAGCCACCCGGCCGGACCTGCGGCGCCACTTTTTCCTGCATGTACCGACCGAGCCGCAGCGCCAAGGCAGCCAGCTCACCTGGCTCAGCCTGCCCGAGGCCGATGGCGGCCGGGACGTGGCCTCCCACGGCCGGTCCCGGATGTTCCTCCGCGTGGTGCTGCCGGAAAACACCGCCATCACCGCCCGCGGCGGGCCTGGCCAGGACGCCTGGGGACACCCGCTCGAGCCCACAGCGCAATACAACCACGAAGGTCCCGGCCGCGGCCAGCCGCCCATCTGCCCCTGGCGGATCGAGGTGGCGGATCCCGCCAGCAGCGAAACCACCACCGTGTTCCTCCACGTTTTCGAGGTGGCCGGGGAAGGAGCCAGTCAGCCGGCGGCGGTCCGGTTCGTGGCCCCGGCTGGTTTGGAGCTGGCCGGCCGCTGGTCTTTGCGTTTCAACACCTCCGGGCCGCCGGGCGGCCAGGTGGGACCCCGGGAATTGGCCACGACGCTCCAGATCGACGATCAATACCGCTGAAGGCCTCCTGGCTTTGGCCATGAAGGCGGGAAGCCAGCGGCTGGGCCGGCGCCTTTCATGGCGGAGCCCCGCGCCGGTTAGTGGCAATTATTTAACCCGAACTCCGAGATAGAAAAAGAGGTCGTAATGCGCAACCTTCTGAGGCTATAAGGTTTGATGCAAAACAAGCCCGCTTCAGACTCGCACAAAACGACCCCCATCGAAATTAGCGCCCTGTTCGGCCGAGCAAAGCTC
>CAIMWS010000249.1 GCA_903845125.1 uncultured Verrucomicrobiota bacterium | reverse complement strand
TTTCCGTGTGATCCGTGTGATCCGTGGTCCTATTCACGGAGAAGCGGAAGGAGGTTGTTTGGTGAAGGAGGCAAGGAGTTCGTTTGGGGCGGGGGCTTTGGTGTGGAACCTGGCGGTGCAGCCGCAGTTTATTTTGCGGTATGTGCGGTATCATGCGGCCTGGTACCGGAGGCCGATAAGGTGCGCGCTCCCACGGTGGTCGTTTGCGGCGATTGATTTCGTGAGGCAGCGGTTGGGGGGAGGGATACGGGTGTTTGAATATGGGGCGGGCGGATCGACGTTTTATTTTGCGCATTTGTGCGATTCGGTGTTGGCGGTGGACCACGACCGGCAGCGGGTGGATGCCATGGTGACGCAGGCGCGGGTGGAGCGGTGGTCGAATCTGGCGGTTTGTTATCAGCCTCTGCACGGGCCGAGGGTGGGGGATTATGGGCAGTCTCCCTATGTGAAGGCGCTCAATGGCCCGCAGTGGGATGTGATGGTGATCGATGGGCAGGAGGCGGCGGCGGCGGCGGCCCCGGCGTGTTTCGCCCAGGCGGAAGTGTGCGCGCTGCCCGGGGCGCTGGTGGTGGTGAATGAGTCGTGGCGCCAACGGGGTCTGCGGGAGGTGCACCACGCGCGGAAGTTGATGGTGTTCGAGGGGGTGGGCCCGTGCCGCACCGGGGTGGCCTCAACGGATGTGTATCTGTATTAGAGGAGCGGAGAGCTGGAAAAACAGCGGAGAGCGGAGCGGAGAACCGGAAAAACAGCGGAGAGCTTAGAGCGGAGAGCGGAGTCGGAAAAAACGAGGTCGGAGGGCGGAGGGCGGAGGGCGGAGGGCGGAGAGCAGCGGAGAACCGGAAAAACAGCGGAGAGCTTAGAGCTTAGAGCGGAGAGCGCCTGGAAAAAACGAGGTCGGAGGACGGAGGTCTGAGGTCGGCAAGGGGTCCCGAGAGCGGAGAGCCTGGAAAAACGAGGGCGGAGGGCTGAGGTCGGAGGGGAGCCGGAAAGGAGCGGAGAGCGGAGAGCGGGGAGCGGGGAGAATGAAAATAAATCACACACCAATCAGCACCAACAGCGGGTGCAACGTCTTTGGGGTTGGGGAGGGATGGACGGGGGTACCCAGGGTAGCGCTGGTCGCGCAACCTTGGGCTGCCGGGCGAAATACCTTTGGGATTTTTTATCGGGCCGCGGGCCGTGGATCTCCAAGTTCAGATTTGGAATTTCAGATTTCGACCCCGTCCTCCGACCTCCGTCCTCCGACCTCGGACTTCCGACCTCGGACCTCTGGCCAGACCTCGGACCTCCGACCTCCGTCCTCCGACCTCGCCTCCTGTGTTGCTGGTTTTCTCCCGGGGCGCTGGCTGGCTGGGGGGGTGGCTTTGGCGGTGTTCGCCAGTGTGGCGGCCTGGGGGCAGGAGGCGGTGCGGATGTCGCAGGCGGGGGACCAGGCGGCGGAGGCGCGGAGCGAGGCGGCCCGGAGGCTGGGTAATGAGAATCTGCGGCTGGGGCTGACCCGGTGGAGTTTCAGCGCGGGCACGGGGGTGGAGGTGAATGATAATCTGCGGCTGACTGCGACCGATACCCAGCAGGATGTGATCCTGCGGCCGGAGGTGCGGGCGCGGATGCGCTGGCCGGTATCGGAGATGAACAGCCTGAACCTGGCGCTGGGGGCGGGGTATCTGTTTTACCTGCAACATGCCGATTATAGCCGGCCGTTCATTACGCCGGGGACGGATGTGGCGTTTGACCTGTATGTGGGGGATTTCCGGATCGACCTGCATGACCGGGTGTCGCTGTCGTCGGCGAATTATGAGGACCCGAACCTGACGGGGAAGGGGGATTACCAGGCTTTGGAGAATGCGCTCGGGGTGGGGGCGGTATGGGATCTGAACAAGGTGGTGGTGAAGGCCGGGTTTGACCATCTAAATTATATGTCGCTGGGGTCGTCGATCCGGGTGCCGGACCGGGTGACGGAGAGTTTTTATACGTCGGTGGGCTATTCGATCAAGTCGGATATGGTGGTGGGGCTGGATCTGGGAGGGGCGCTGGTGGATTATTCGCCGGTGACAGGGAGCTACGCGGCGGCTGCGGGCACGCAGTGGAATGCGGGGCCGTTTTTTGAGACGCGGCTGAGCCGGCATGTGCGGTTCCGGAGCAAGGTGGGTTACACGGGGTTCAACCTGGATACCAGCAGCGTGCCGCCGCGGAGCGATAGCTTCACGGGGCCCTATTTCCAAATGGAGGTGACGCATGCGCTGAACCAATACTTCGACCATGGCCTGAGCTGCGGGCGGAACCAGTACCTGGCTTATAGCGGGACCATGGTGGATACCTATTACGCGCGGTGGCAGGCGAATTGGAAGCTGATCCGGGAAACGCGGATCAGCACATCCTTCAGCTACTTGCAGGGGACGGCGGGGTTTGCCGGCAGCGAAACTTACGACCGGTATGGCCCCGGGGTGAGCCTGAGCCGGGATTTCCTGAAGAACAAGCTGAGCAGCAGCCTGAGATGGCAGTATTATTGGCGGGAGTCGGACCTGGCCGGGCGGGATTATAAGGTAAATATAGTGAGCCTGAATCTGATGTATAATTTTTAACAGGAATGGGCCGGATCAAATACGCTAACCATCATTTAAATCGTAGGATAGGGTTGGCGGTAGCCGATCCAGGCGAAAAAAGAGTGAGGTGTATGTTTGGAAGTAGATATGCATAAAGTATTGCAGTGCAGTGGATTGCGTCGGTAGAAACGGTTGCGGGGAGGTGGCCGGGCGGCGGGATGGGGGATTGACTCCACCCCGGGCATTGGCAAGATGACTATGGCTTGGATATGGATATTAGAAACTGGAAAATGATAGGGTTTGCTTGGTTGGTGGCGCTGGCCGCCGGTGTTCTCACCCCCACGCTGGCGGCCGGGCCGGAGGGGGCATCTACCAATGCCGCGCCAGCCACCCCGGGCGGGGCGGCCAGCAGTGGCGGCCTGGTCAAGCCCAATAGCTTGAGCGGGTATGTGCCGGACGATAAGTACATGCTGCGGGTGGGGGATAAGGTGAGCCTGCAGATCATGGAAGACAAGGATTTGCCGAAGGCGCTGGTGGTGGCGGATTCCGGGGAGCTGAATGTGCCCTATGTAGGGCGGGTGGCGGCGGCGGGCAAAACGTGCAAGGAATTGGGCGCCGAGCTGAAAACGCTGCTGGAAAAGGAGTATTACCACCGGGCCACGGTGATCCTCGCGCTGGATGAGGCGAATAAGTTGCTGGGGCGGGTGTATGTGTGGGGCCAGGTGCGCACCCAGGGGCCTATCGATATCTCGGCGGCGGAGAACCTGACGGTGGGGAAGGCGATTTTGCGGGCGGGCGGTTTCAGCGATTTCGCGAATAAAAAGAGGGTGAAATTGATCCGCGCGGCGGGCGCCGATGGCCCCGGCGGGCAGACGATCGAACTGAACCTGGTGGAAATATTGGAGCAGGGGCGAACGGAGAAGGACGTCGTGCTGAAGCCGGACGATTTCATCGCTGTGCCTTCACGATTTATCAACTTTTAGGCCTCCCCATGCAAGAACAACCTTTAGAACTCGGCTACGGCCGCCCGGCGCCCAAAGCCCAATTGGTGGCGGCGGTATTCCGGTTTTTCGACCTGTTGGTCAGGAAATGGTGGGTGCTGGTGCTGGGCGGTGGATTGGGGCTGGGCATCGAGGCGCTGCTGCTGTGGGGCCTGCCGCCCTCGTATTACTCGGTGGGGCAGATGATCGTGAACACCAAGATCACGGTGCCCGAGGGGGGGATCTACACGGAGGAGCTGAATAATTACCTGCCCACGCAGGTGGCCCTGATGGAGAGCCGGGCGGTGGCGGACCGGGCGGCGGAGCGCGCGGCGGAGAAAAACCCCCAGGCGCCCCGGCAGCCGGTGAAGCTGAAGGTGAGCACCACGCCCAAAACGAGCATCTTTGTGCTGGAGGCCAGCGGGCGCCATGGGCCGTATGTGCAGGATTACCTGCAGGCCTGCATGGAGGAATACACGCAGCTCAAAAGGGCGATGCGCAAGCAGACCTCCGATACCACGCTGTCGTTCATGACGGAGGAGGCTTTGCGGGTGCAGGAGATGGTGAAAAAATGCGAGCAGGATCTGCTGGATTTCGAGAATTCGAATACCGTGGTGCTGCTGCCGGAGCAGGGGAATACCGTGGCCAACTACCTGGCCACCCTCAACCAGCGGCTCTCGGAGACGAAATCCGAGTATGAGCTGCTGCGGACGCTGACGCTGGACCAGAACGTGGAGCGCCGGCAGGAATTGACCCCGCCCGCCCCCACCGCCTCCAATGACCAGACCAATGCCCCCCCCGCCACCAGTGCCACCCAGCGCGAAAAAGAATATCTCCAGGCCAAACAGCAGATCCTGTTGATGAAGGCGGAGCTGGAGGATCTGGGGAAATATCTGAAGCCCAAACACCCGAAAGTGATCGCGCTGAAGGAGGAAATCGTGCAGCGGGAGAACCTGCTGGAGATCCTGCGCCAGCAAAGCGCCGACCAGCTGGAAACGCGGAAGATCGCCACGGCGCTGCAGATCGCCAACCTGGAAAAAGACGTGAAGGAATGGGACGCCAAAAACCTGGATACCAGCCGGAAAATGGCCGAATACCAAAAGCTCAAAGCGGTCTCCCAGCGCACCCAGGCGATGAACGACCGGCTGCTGGCCACGATGCAGTCCCTGGACATGAACAAGGAAATCAACGCCGAGGGGGTGACGATCATGGAAAAAGCCTCGCCCGCGGTGCTGGACGACCGCAACAACGTGCGGAACCTCTGCATGGCCGGCCTGGCCTGTGTGGTGTTGAGCCTGGGCCTGCTGCTCTTCCTCGACCGCCTGGATGACCGGCTGAATTCGTTGAGCGAGCTGGAAGAATTGTTCACGGAGCCGGTCCTGGGCCAGATCCCCAAGGAGCGCGCCACCAATAAGGGGGGGCAGATCAAGCTGATCGAGATGGATGACCAGCGGCACTCCTTCCTGGAGGCCTACCGGAGTCTGCGGTCCTCGCTGTTGTTCGCCTCGGAGATCAGCCAGCGGGCCAAGGTATTGGCGGTGACCAGTTCCATCCCGAACGACGGCAAATCGCTGACGACCTCCAACCTGGCGATCGTGATGGCCAGCAGCGGAGCGCGGGTATTGCTGGTGGATGCGGACTTGCGGAATGGGGTGCAGCACGAGCGGTTTGGGATTACGGTGGGTCCCGGGTTGAGCGAGGTGCTCTCCGAGGGGGCGGACTGGCGCGAGGCGGTGAAGGGGACCAAGTATGCGAACTTGTTTCTCCTGCAGCGCGGCCAGCATACCCACTGCTCGGGGGAGCTGTTCCTCAGCGCCGCCACGAAAAACTTCCTGAAGGAAACGGCGGCGGAATACGAATATGTCATCCTCGATACCCCGCCGGTGATGGCGGCGGACGACGTCACGAGCCTGGCGCCCCATGTGCATGGCGTGTTGTTCGTGATCCGCGCCGAAAAAACCTCGGCGCGGGTGGCGCGGGCAGCGCTGGAATTGATCTACCAACGCCGGGCGACGGTGCTGGGGATCATCTTCAATAGCATGCGCCCCAGCAGCGGGGACTATTACTATTATTACAATTACAAGAACTACTACAAAACCTACCCCGCCGACAGTTCGGCGAAAGGGCGGAAAAGCGCATAAATCCCCCGCGACGGCCGGTGGATCTGTCGTCAGTAGGCCCGGCGGGTGAGGCTGAACAGCACGGCGCACAGGATCAGCCAGAGAAACAGGATCGAGTAGATCTGAAACGGAAAATCCCAGCGGGCATGCACCAGGCAGCCGGCCAGCGCCAGCCAGATCAAGCCCACGAACCGGCGCCCGCCGTGGATGCCGCCCGGCGCGAACCAGCGCAGCAGCACCCCGCCAAAAGCCAGGGCAATCAATATACAGCCGGCCACCCCGAAAGTGATGAGCGTTTCCAGCCAGTCGTTATGCAGCTGAGCCGGCCAATAGGTGTCCGGGGAAATACGGTAGAACTGGTAAAGGTTTCGGAAGGTGCCGGGGCCCGTGCCGAAAAGGAGCGCATCCGCCACCATCGGGCGGGCGAAGACGTTCATCTGCTCCCGGCCTTGAAAACCACCGTCCAGCTCGGCCATGCGAGGTTGCAGAGCCTTCCAGCCAAGCCAGAGACCCAGGGAAAGCGCCCCCGCCAGGAAGAGCAGCAGTGGGCGCAGGCTGGCGGATGGTTTGGCGGTCACACTGGTCCGAGCCTGGCAGCCGGGGGGCGGTTCGGCCAGGATCTCGATGTGGCCGGCGCCCAAACGGCGGGACTTCCCGTGGCGGCGCCGGTGCCCGTGGGAGTCAGCGCTTTTCCTGCCGTTACGACCCGGGGCCGCCGCCAGCCAGGCGCTGCCCGCCAGGAACAAGGTGGCCAGCCCCAGCATGGCCACGCTCACCAAGGCGCCGCCGCGGCTGGTGGAGATGATCGGGCAGGCGGCCATGAGGGCGGCGCTGGCCAGGAGCAGGTGATGCCGCTGCTGGGAGGCCCCTGCGGCGCGGTTGAGCGTCCACCAAAACCCGAGGCAAACCGGCCAGAGGAGATTGAAGTATGCCGACGCATTGGCGCGATAAGCGAAGGGCCCAAACTGAGCCTCAGCCCCTTTATTGACGGCCGGCTTCACCAGGAACAGCAGGTTGCCGGAGCCTTCCAGCCGCTGGATGATCCCCTCCAGCCCCAGCAAGGCGCCATTGATGGCCAGCAGCCAAAGCAGCCTCCGCAGGCGGGCGGGGAAAGGGGATTGCGGGGCCGGGGCAAAGGGGCCGGCTTTTACGACCTGGCTGGCCTGGCCCCGTTCTTCGGTAGCGGTCTTGCCCGGCAGCCAATCCCGGATGGCCCAAAAAGCGGCGGCCAAGGCGAGATAGATCCAAAAATACAGCCAGGATCGGCTGCTATCATAGCTGTGCGGGAGCCAGCTCAGGCACGGGTGGTATTCCACGCGCGGGTCGTCCGGATAGCAGGTGGACCGGGCATTGAGCGCGCTCACCAGGCAATAACCCACGATGCCCAGGGTAAGCAGCGCCACCCCGGCCGAAATCTGCCGGGCGGTGAGGCGCCAGCCGGGGCGGGACCGGCTGCGATGCTGAGGAGCATCGGCATCCCAGCGCGGTGGGCGATAGCCCTTCAACCACCGAATTAGCAATTTGGTTGCCAAAAGCATCCCCAGCAGGAAGCCGGCGGTGTTCATGGCCCAGATGGACCATGGCTGGGTAGTGCCGAAGGCCCACGGGCTGAATAACACCATGGCGTAGATCAAACCTCCAGACAGGCTATCACACAGGTTATATAGCGAAATGTCCCGGGCGCGCAGTGGCAGAAGGCCGGTGGGGACATGAGCTATTTCTTTTCCATCATCCATTCCGGGAAATGGTGCGTTGGGCGAAACTAACGCTGGCATGGATATTGGTTTAATACATGCGGATGGTAGTGCTCAAGCAAAAACCGTGGGTTAATCACCACCGAAGAAAAATATTTTCAAAAAGGGAAAAAAATGAAGAATTACTGTTGCCATGAGCTTCATTGGACGCTACCTTTAGGCACGCATATGAAAAAATATACCAAGGTGTCCTACTGGGTGGCCTTGTTCTGGGTCATTTTGCAGGCTGGCTTGGTGCAGGCGGCGGTGGTTTACAGCAACTTCGGCACTTTCAAGGGGGCCTTTCAAACCAGCACCTATGAGGTCGCCGATGAAATCACGATGACGGGGGACGATGCGCTGCAGAACCTCACCGAGTTCTCCTTCATGTATTCAACATCCGCGAATATCAATTCTTCCGCCGCGGTGACCCTGGCCTTTTATAAGAACGATGGGGCCTTGGTTTCGGGTTATGCCT
>CAIMWS010000248.1 GCA_903845125.1 uncultured Verrucomicrobiota bacterium | reverse complement strand
GAGGCGCTTATCGATCCCCTAAAAAAAATGCAAACCTAACTTCGGAGTTCGGGTTCAAGCGCTTTTATTCCGATTCGTTTCCACCAGGTTATATTTCCGTCAATAATACCCCATTCGTAATGGCTGGCATTGGGCGTTGTGCCAAATTCTGGAAGCTGGTCCGCGGCCGTGGTGCCAAAACCAAATAGGCCAGCCAACCGGCCGGTCACCGTAAGAGCACGGTCCCCTGTGCTGGTCGTCACCCCGAAGCATGATTTCTGAAACCAGGCTGAGCGAAATAGCGGCTGGACAGCCGCTGGATTTTGATAAAGGAATAAACCTTATGAATGTCATTATTGACCTTTGCATTGTCCCGATTGGCGTGGGTGTATCGCTGTCCCCCTACGTGGCAGCGTGCGAACGGATATTGAAGGAAGCCGGATTAAAGACCGTGCTGCATGCTTATGGGACGAACGTCGAAGGCGAATGGGATAAAGTATTCGCCGCGGTCAAACGGTGCCACCAGGTAGTCCATGAAATGGGGGCCCCAAGGATTTCGACCATCATCAAGCTGGGAACCCGCACCGACCGCTCCCAGACCATGGATGAAAAGGTGCAAAGCGTGGAGGCCAAACTCGCTGCCCGATAGCGCCAGCACTCGGCCGCATGCAGCCAGGATCGGCAGCCCGCGTGGAGACTTTTGTGGCGGGAGTAACCCGGGTGCCATTCAGCGCCTGCGAACAAGGCTTCAACTGATGAGTGATCCGTGCGGGTGCACGGGCCGATTTGAAGCCCGCTGCCAGGCGGTGTCATCCGCGCCGGATTCAGATCCAGGTCCACTCCTGGGGCATGGATATCCCACGGGCCACAATCAAAAACCGGCTTTGAAAAACTGCCGTTGCCAGGCGGTTGTTGCCCGTCCATGTCGCCCCTGGGGATGGGCCAATGCCAGGTAATGGTTATAGCCGCACAACCGAAGGCCGATCACCTCGTGATGGGTGCAAACTCGACCTTGTCAAGGCCGCCTCCCGGGCTGTAATCTTCGGGCGATGAATTTCGGTAAACTCTAATCAAATTTTACGATGACACCTTCCACACTGATTTTCCTCTTTCCCGGCCAGGGGGCTCAGAAAACGGGCATGGGTGAGGGACTGTTTGATCGATTTCCCGAGCTGACCGCTGCCGCCGATGCGGAACTCGGTTACTCCATCCGGGAACTGTGCCTGCGGGACCCGCTCGATCAGTTGGGCCGAACCGATTACACACAACCAGCCCTCTTTACCGTTAACGCTTTAACTTATTACAAAACACTCGAAGATTCAAACCGAACGCCGCATTTCGTCGCCGGGCATAGCTTGGGGGAATACAATGCCCTTCTGGCAGCGGGTGCCTTCGACTTCCGAACGGGTCTGAAATTGGTTAAAAAGCGTGGCCAGCTTATGAGCCAGGCTTTGGGGGGAGGCATGGGAGCGGTGGTTGGGCTTTCCCTGGATCAGATCCGGAACGTCATCCAGCGTTCAAACCTGGCCAATGTGAGCGTTGCCAACCTGAACGCCCCGCAACAGGCGGTCGTCAGCGGGCCAAAGGAAGAAATCCTGCAAATCGGCCCCATGTTTGAAGCTGCGGGAGCGAAACTCTACAAACCGTTGAACGTCAGCGGTGCCTTCCACTCGCCTTTCATGCAGCCCGCCCGCCAGGAATTTGAAAGTTTCCTCAAGCAGTTCCAGTTCAGCGCCCCGAAAATTCCCGTCATCTCCAACGCTGAAGCCGCTCCTTATCCGCCGGGCCAAATCGCGGATTTGCTGGCCCGGCAGATCACCTCACCGGTACGCTGGGTTGAATCCATCCAGTTCCTGATGAAACAGCCCGATCCAGCCTTCGAGGAAATCGGCCCGGGGAATATCTTGAAAGGCTTGCTGCGCCAGATTGTGAAGTAGCAGCCTGCAGACTGGCGGGCGATCGACGACGCGCGGACCTGGGTCATTCGGGTGGCTCTACTCCACGCCAATTCCGGATACCACGTCTTGGGCAAATTGGACCAGGGTTGAAATTCGCCAGTTCCAGGTCCGCCTCGTTATATCGCCGGCAAACAGCGTTGGGCGTGCCTATACAGCGGTGCTTCTCATCATCCCGGTGCGGGTAGCCGCCGACGTGAGGCGGACCCCGGACCAGGCACATGTCTATAGGATCCGCAATTCCCGGGTGCCGGGTCTGGGGCGGTTGGAGCCTGGTTGGAAATTCCCCCGCGTCCGATCCTCCTCCTTACCTCGGCGGTTGCCTACGTTGGACGGGGGATCAATCCCAAGGCATAGGTAAACCGATGGTGGGTAGCCGCCAATGCGTAGCGGACGCAAGTCCTCTGGATGGGCAGGTCATGGCTTCCAAAACACTCGCTTTCAATGATTTAAGATCGCTCTGCTCCGGGCAATCAAAATTATTTAAATTGCGAACAACACACTAAAATCCGGCCCACCAAACCCGGTGCCATCCGAAAAACGGCTGGGAGGCTGAGTCCAATTGGGCGAACGCCTCCTGGAAACATTCACGCCTCACTTCGCATTTTGGGTGTAGAAAGCCGGTGGCGCTCTCCGTTCATCCCCTTGGACAGGGCAGGGAAAAACAATGGAACGGAACGGGCGGTGGCGGCGGAAAGCGCTGGAACATCCCCCCTCAACCTGCCTTACCCAACGCATCAATTGGGAAACAAGGAACGACGATGAAAATGCTGAACAGGACAAAAACAACTTTGACAGGGCTGTGGCTGGCCGCTGGCATACTGGTGGCCGCCCAGCCGCAGATGGACATGGTGCAAACGCTATCGGACCAGGCCCAGGGGATGACCATTGCCTTCGACGCGCTGGCCTTCCTCACCGGTTCCCTGGGGGCCGATTCCTTCCTGCCCCCGGGCAAAGTGGCCGACTTCTCCGGCTTCCAATACCTGCGCGACAACGACCCCACGGAGATGGGCCACAACACCGACTTTGTCACCATTATCGCCAACAACATTCTCAATCTCCTCTCCTCCGCCCAG
>CAIMWS010000247.1 GCA_903845125.1 uncultured Verrucomicrobiota bacterium | reverse complement strand
TCCTTCCTGCCCCCGGGCAAAGTGGCCGACTTCTCCGGCTTCCAATACCTGCGCGACAACGACCCCACGGAGATGGGCCACAACACCGACTTTGTCACCATTATCGCCAACAACATTCTCAATCTCCTCTCCTCCGCCCAGATCGCCCAGTTGGTCGAGCGCGCCCAAATCCAGGCCGCCCTCATCAACCAATACGGCTACCAGCGTTTCCCGCTCATGGACGCCTTCCGCCGCCAGCTCGCCGGCGCCCTGCCCGCCGGAACCTCCGGCCTCGACCTGGCCGCCGTCAAAAGCTATTCGGGCGAGCTCTACCGCCTCGATGGCCGCATCAGCCTTGACCGCGCCCTGCTCTTCGGCAGCCTCCTGCGCAGCTTCGACAGCAGCCAGCTCAGCGCCCTCAACCACCTGGCCACCCTGGGCGGTGTCGGCCACTGGCCCCAAAACCTGGCCGATCCCCTGCGGGGCCTGAACCTCGCCCCGGAGATCGGCGTGGGGGTGATGACCTATGCCAGCGAAATGTATAGCTGGTATGCCGGCTCGGTGGCCGCCGACACCTATTTCTGCCCCGAGCGCCAGGGCACCTATTTCGGCTCCTTTTACCTCAAGGACGCCCCGGCCATGGGCAACCCCAACTACTCCATCGGCACCAACCTGACCGCCGACTCCGGCAACGCGCTGCTGGCGGCGCTGACCCCCGCCCAGCAGACCTTGATCACCAACCTGGTCACGGTCCAGAAGCCCTATCTCTATGAGCTGGTCAACACCCGCAGCAACATCGCCGTGCGCCTGCGCCAGCTCCTGGTGGCCAGCGCCATCGACACCAACGCCGTGCTGGACCTGTGCTACCACTATGGCGAACTGGACGGCCAGATCGTCTATTCCTACGCCACCCATTTCGCGCAGGTGGGCCAGAGCCTGGGCACCAACCAGCAGGCCGCGCTCAAGGCGCTGCGGCTGCAACTGCTCGGCCCGGAGCTCCTTTATCCTGCCGGGGCCTATCTTTATTCCGCCTCCATTGCCATGCCGGCGATCACCAATACCGATTTCCTCTTTGGGACCAACTCGACCCCCACCAATGCCCTCAGCGTGGTGGCCACGGGCGCCAGCCTCACCCGGCTGGCCTCCGGCCTCCATTTCACCGAGGGCCCGGCGGCCGATGCGGCGGGCAACCTGTTCTTCGCGGACATCCCGGCCAACACCATTTATGAGTGGTCCCTGGCGAACCAGCTTTCGGTCTTCCGCACCAATTCGGGCGGGGCCAACGGCTTGGGCTTCGACCGGGCCGGCAACCTGCTGGCCTGCGAGGGAAGCAACGGCCGCGTGGTGTCCATCACCCCGCAGGGAGTCGTCACCAGCCTCGCCAGCGCCTACGCCGGGGTGCGGTTCAACGAGCCCAACGACCTGTGGGTGGACCCGGCGGGCGGGGTGTATTTCACCGACCCGGTCTATTTTGGCCACGCGGCGGTGCAAGGCGGGGAGCATGTCTATTACCTCTCGCCGGACCGTTCGCGGCTGGTGCGGGTGGCGGCGGACCTGGTGCGGCCCAATGGATTGGCGGGCACGGCCGATGGGAAGACGCTGTATGTGGCTGACTGGGGCGCCACGAAGGTGTTCCGCTACACCATCAACGCCGACGGCAGCCTGGGGAACCCGACGCTTTTCGCCAGCGTGAAATGCGATGGCCTGACGCTGGACGCCCTGGGCAATGTTTACCTGTGCGAGACGGCGGTGTTGGTTTATGACGCCGCCGGCCGGCCGCTCGAGCAAATCCAAGTCCCGGAACGGCCCACCAACCTGGAATTCGGGGGCCGGGACCGCCAGACCCTGTTCATCACCACCGACGCCGGTTCCCTGTATTCCATCCCGATGCGCGTCCAGGGCGTGGCCGCGACAACGCCCACGCCGCCAGCGGGCAATGGCGCTCCGGTGGTGGCGAAGCCGATCCCGGCGCAAGCCGGCATCTACGGCAAAACCCTGGCTTTCACCCTGGCGGCAGGGACGTTCACCAGCACGAACCTCCAGCCGCTGGTTTACAGCAGCAAAAACCTGCCGCCCGGATTGTCGGTGAACCCAACCAACGGAGCCATCACCGGCACGCCGGCGCGGGCTGGAACCTTTGCGGCGGCCGTGGTGGCCTATCCTCGAGGGACACCCGCACTCACGGCGGAGGCCAGCTTCACCTTCACGATCCAAAAGGCGCCCCTGACCGTGACGGCAAACCCCAAGAGCCGGGCCTATGGGGCGGATAATCCGGTGCTGGACCGCAGCTACGGCGGTCTCGTCAATGGGGATTCCTCCGCGGTGATTACCAATCCGCCATCCCTAAGCACTACCGCCACCAAGCTGAGTCCGGCGGGGACTTACATCATTTTGCTCAGCGGCGGCAGCAGCGATAATTACGCGCTGACCCTGGTGAATGGAACTTTGACCGTGTCCAAAGCGGTGCTGACGGCCACGTCCGGCGCCAGCAGCAGGGCTTACGGGGCGGCCAATCCCACCTTCACCATCAACTACAGCGGATTCCTCAACGGGGAGACCGAATCGGTCCTGGATGTGAAACCATCGGCCACCACTGCGGCCACCGTTGCCAGCGCCGTGGGAACCTACCCCATCACCCCGGGCGGTGGCTTGGACAACAATTACTCCTTCAAATACGTGCCGGGTGTGCTGACGGTTTCAAAGGCGGCCTTGACGGCCCGGGCGGATTCCAAAAGCCGGGTTTACGGGGCGGCCAATCCGGCGCTGACCATTACTTACTCCGGCTTCCAGAACGGGGACACGACGGCCAAACTCTCCTCGGCGCCCACGGCGAGCACCACCGCTACTGCTACCAGCGTGCCGGGGATTTACCCCATCACCCTCAAGGGAGGTGTGGACGCCAACTATACGATCGCCCTGGTCAACGGCACGTTGACGGTTCTCCCGCAAGGCTTGCCGCCTGTGGCGAACAGCGATGCATGGGCGGTTTACCGCAACCAGCCGGCCAGTCTCGTGGCCGTGCAGCTCACAGCCAACGACACGGATCCGGACGGGGACACGCTGACGGTGGCCGGGGTGAGCGCGGCGAGCGCCAAGGGCGTCGTGGTGACGCTGGCTAATGGCCGGGTGGCGTACTCACCGTCCAAGGATTACGTGGGGATGGACAGCTTCTCCTATACGGTTACCGATGGGCACGGCAACTATGCCACTGGCACAGTCAACGTGACCGTGAAGGATTCGCTGCCGGTCCCGCTGGTTTACGGCCCCATGAAAGTGGGCGGCAAGATTGTCCTGCGCTGGGCCGGGTCGCCGGGGGTTGCCTACACCATCGAATACCGGGGCTCGCTGAACGGAACCTGGCAAAAACGAGCCACGCTGACTGCTCCCTCCACGGCCGGTGTTTGGGGGTTGGGAGTGTTCGAGTATTCGGAGCCAGTCCCTGGCACAAGCATGGGCTTCTACCGCGCCATTTATCCGGCTTACTAATCCTGGTGCAAAGAGCCCTTTAACATCTTGGATTCTCATACAGGAAATTCCTCATCCGCCACTGATCCCGCTCAGGTCGGGATCAGTGGCTCAATCCTTTCTTGGGCCAGGATCTGCCGAAGCGTGGAGCTTGGCCAAAGCCCCCCAAGCGACGGATTTAAACCGGAGGTGAATCATGGATGCCATCAGTGAAGGTATTTGGGATTGGAATCTTGGCAGCGGCCTGGGGTTTTTCAACGACCAATACTACAGCATACTCGGTTATGAGCCCCGGGGATTTCCGTCATCGCGCCAATGGTGGGTTGAATCCGTTCATCAGGAAGATCGGGAGCGAGTTCTGGCCCGCGAGCTTGAATGCATCGAGAATCGCAGCCAGGACTTTGAGGTGGAGTGCCGGCGGCGGGCAAAAAACGGCACTTGGAAATGGGTTCAAATCCGGGGCGGGGCTTCCTGGCGCAGTCGGGATGGCCGTGCGGTGCGCCTCGCGGGGATCATGGTGGACATCTCGCAATGGAAGCGCCCGGAGGAGCCCAACCCTCCGCTGGCAGGGATGACGAGTTCCGTAGAGTTGGTAAAAGGTCTGGCTGGCTGCTTTAACGATATCTTTTCGGCGATCCTGTTGAACTTGAGCCAGGTGCAAAGGACGGCCCAAGCTCCTGAAACTGGCGATCCTTGGCGCAACCTGGAGGTGTTGACGCGTAGAGCCGCTGAATTGATCGAACAATTGCAGGATTTCAGCGGCCAGCGGATCCTGCACACCGAGCCCGTTGATCTCCGGGAAACGGTTTGGAAACTGGGTTTTGAACTCCGGCAAATACTGGGCGAACGCATCACGGTAACCATCGCGCATCCGGACCGCCTGCCCAAGGTTCTGGCCGATCGCGCGGTATTGGAGAAAGTGCTCCTTCAACTATCCAATAACGCCCGTGACGCCATGCCCGATGGCGGAAAGCTGCATTTTGAACTTCGGGCCGAGTCCGTCAGCGCGCCATTGGCCAAAGCCCGGCCTGGGGCGCGCTCAGGCCAGTTCGTGTGCCTTTCCATTGGTGATACGGGAGCCGGTATGGACGATTCTATCCTGAAGAAGATCTTCAAGCCCTTTTTCACCACCAAAGGCAGCGGAGGGATGGGCCTGGCCATGGCCCATGGCCTCGTCCAGCAATTCCAGGGTTGGATTGAAGTGGAGAGCCGCGTGGGCGAGGGCAGCACTTTTCGGATCTACCTCCCAGCGCTGGACGACGGATCGGCGGCCTGATTCCCCTCCCTGCTCCGGAGGTAATCCCACCGCTGTGCTTTCCGGCGAGTTCTCTACGCTGGATTGGCGCTGGCACGAGTTGCCTGAATCGGGCTCTGGAACAGGGGGCTGGGAATGAGGAGACCCTGAATGGTGGCCCTGCCACTTATTTTGCGCTTTTTGTGTAGAAAACCGGCCAACCGCTCCGTTCAACCCTATGGATCGGGCATGGGAAGCGGCTGGAAAAGGCTGGCAGCAGATATGCCCGCCGGAAAACAGCCATGATCATGATCAGTCGAACGCATTTAATGAAAACAAAGGCTACTCTCCTCGCCGCGCTGGCGCTGGGCACGGTAGCCTGCCTGCTAAGTGCACCAGGCAGCCCCCCCGCTTCAGCGGGAAACGGGCGGCAAGGAAATGAGTTACACCGGCTACACCCATCCGCTGGGCTGAAGTTGGGGTGCGGGTTTGCGGTTGAGGTTGTTTTATGAACGGGATGCCTTCCATGATTCAGCCATTGGCAGATACAAATTTCCATCGCGCTGAGGAAACGCTGGCCCATGCCTTCGCTATTGACCCCATCGCTAATTTCTTCTTTCCGCGCCCTGCCGGGCGGGACCCCGGACTTCGGCGGATGTTCCGGGCCTGTCTTCGCGACGGCCTGGGCTATGGCACCGTGGATACGATCGACGAAGGGGATGCGGTGGCGGTCTGGCTGCGCTCT
This sequence comes from uncultured Verrucomicrobiota bacterium, assembly GCA_903845125.1. GTDB lineage: Bacteria > Verrucomicrobiota > Verrucomicrobiia > Limisphaerales > UBA1319 > CAIMWS01. The sequence goes on along the minus strand of CAIMWS010000247.1, from coordinate 5,462 downwards.
GAGCGCGCGACAGCCAGCCTCCTGAGGATGCTCCATAGCGGCATGTTGACAGCCGCATTTGCGATGGGTTGGAGCGCCACCCGCCTTTTCAATTTCCTGCGGTTCATCGAGGCGGAGCATCTGCACGCCACGTCTAGTCCCCACTGGTATTTATTCAGTATTGCGGTGCATCCCACACGCCAGTGCCAGGGGCTCGGTTCCGCGCTTTTGCGGCAAGGACTAGCCCGCGCAAGCGGTCAGGCTCTCCCCTGCCTTTTGGAGACCACCAACGAACGGAATCTCGCTTTTTACGAAAAGCATGGTTTCCGTGTCATTCGCGAAGGTCAGATCCCCAACGGCGGTCCTCATGTGTGGTTCATGCTGGCGGAATCCTGTTCCTCCCCGGGTGGCGAAAAAAGGCCGTTAAAAAATTAACGAAACCAGGCATCGGAAAACCAAAGAATCGGGGGGGCCAGGCCAACGCTTTGTGAACCATGAAAACGAGGGTCTTTATCGTGGATGACCACCAGATCGTGCAGGAAGGTTTCCGTATGATCCTGGACAATGCGCCAGACATTGCGACGGTGGGTGCTGCGGACTGCTCCTCCTCAGCTATGGCGCAAATCTCCAGTTTGCGGCCTGATGTCGTCCTCATGGATATCGATTTGCCTGACCAGGACGGCCTTGAGACGACCCGTCAGCTCCACCATCAATTCCCCGGACTTAAAGTCATCATCGTTTCCTCCTTTTCCAAGCAGGCGTTCGTCGAGCAGGCCCTTCAGGCGGGTGCCATGGGTTATGTCGTCAAAACCAACTCTCCGGAGGAGCTTATCCAAGCCGTCCGGTCTGCCGCCACGGACAAGCTTTTCCTCAGCAAGGAAGTATCCGCCGGCATCATCGAGGCATGTTTCAAAAGGGCTGCTTTACAGCCGCCCCCCAAGCCGGGCAGGTTATCCGCACGCGAGCGCCAAGTCTTGGACTTCATGGTCTCCGGCCTTAAATCCAAGGAAATCGCCATCAAACTCGGGATCAGCCCCCGCACGGTGGAGACCTACCGTACCCGGCTCAGAAGCAAATTCGCCTGCAAATCCAACGCGGAAGTCATCCACCATACCATTCAGGAAGGCATTCTGGCCGCAGGAAAAGGCGAAGAAGCACAGAGCGGAGCCCGGAGTAGAAGAGGCCGGACCCACACTTTTTCATTCGCATGGTAATCACCATCTTTACCGGATATCAGCTGTTCTCATGATAGTCTGGGCCCCGGTGGATTTTCGGCATCGACCCAATTATGGCTTGAACGCATTCCTCCGGAAGACCGGGAACGTGTTCCGGCCCAACCGCTTGAATGCGTTGGAAATCGCAGCCAACATTTTGAGGTTGAACACCGGCTGCGGTTAATTAAGCCGTCTGGCAACAGGTCCATACCTCCCCAAACCCGCTTTTCGCATGCCGGAGGGCGGCATCTGGTACCTCACCTGAATCCTGGCAAACCTCTCTTAGCCGGGTCCATGCAATTGTTTAAGTGGTGTATGCTGCGTCTTTTTGTGTAAGACCTGCCCCTTTCGCCACGGATCCTGATCTGGTCAGAACTCACAGTTCATTTCCCGTCTGGCGAAAAAATTTGCGGCGCAATTCCTTTCTCCCCAAAGGCAGGAACACGGCTGGACGAAAGGGCTCGATGGAGTAAAGCCCCCAACCGGAAAAAACAGAGTGGTCCGGCTGGTCGTTGAAAGGACTGATCCATGGCTTTAACGATATCATCCCCTATGGCTCTATTATATTGGGGCTTAATGCGCGGTGAACATGGATTCAGAAACAGGTTATTCTCTGGGCAGCCTTGAAGTGCTGACCAAGAAAACCACCAAGTAGAGCGAACCGGTGCTGGGTTTCAGCCGCCAGAAAATCCCGCCCACCAAGCCAGTCACCGGAAAACGGCTGGGAGACTGGGTCAAATTCTGTGGCCAACGCAGGGTGAACACTTCCTGGAAACATTCACGCATCATTTCGCATTTTGGGTGTAGAAAGCCGGTTTCGCAATCCGTTCAACCTCTTGGGCACGGGTATGGGAAGCAGTCGAACCTGGCTGGCAGCAGACAAACTCACCGGAAAACAGCCATAACCACACAATCAACCAAACATACGTTATGAAAACAAAAATCATTCTCCTCGCACTGGCACTGGGCACGGCCGCGTGCCGGATGAGCGCGCAAGACGGCACCCCCCGCTCCGGCGGACAACAGCCACCCCCGCGGGCGGGCGGGCCAGGCGGGCCAGGCGGGCCGGGCGGGCCGGACGGCCAGCGCAATGCCGGGGGCATGGAGGTGCTCACGACGGCGCAGAAGGACCAGGTGAAGATCATTCTCGCGAAATTCGACCCAAAAACGCTCAGCGCCGAAACAGCGCAGGCCATCCATGAGGCTTTCCGCCAGGCAGGATTGCGCGGCGGCCCCGCCATGGCCGACATTATCCGGGCCGCCGGATTCGATCCCGACCGCCTGCGCGACCTGGCGCCGCCGCCCGGCCAGGCGGACGGGATGGACCAACGCCCACCGCGCGGCGGGGAAGACCAAGCCCCGGGCCGCAATGGCGGCCCGCAGCCCAGGGGCCAGGGGCAGTACTCGATCGAGCAGGCCATCTCGGACCGGGCGCAGCTTAATACCATCGCCTTTGATGGCCTGGCCTTCCTCACGGGCGACCTGGGCAGCTGCACCTTCCTGCCGCCCGGCAAAGCCGCCGATTTCTTCGGCTTCCAGTATATGCGCGATGTGGACCGCAACGAGCTGGGCCACAACACCTCCTTTGTCCCGCGGGCGGCCAACAACCTGTTACTGGCGCTCACCGCCGCGCAAAAGGCCCAGCTGATCGAACTGGCCAAAGAGCAGGAGCCGTTGCTGGCCGAGCTGGCCCTAAAGCGCTTTCCCCTCATCAAAGCCTTCTGCCGGCAACTCGCTGGCGACCTGCCCGCTGGCGCCACAGGCCTGGACCGGGCGGCGGTCATGAAATACACCGCCCAGATCTTCGAGATCGATGGCCGTCTCAGCTACCGCCGGGCCCAGGTTTTGGGGGGCATCATCCGGTCGCTAACCACCGAGCAGAAAGCCCGCCTCAGCAAGCTGGTTTTCAACAACTCGGCCACCTGGCCGGAGCTGGCGGACCAAGTGGATAAACGGAGCCTCTCTCATGCCGCCCACGTGGCGGTCATGACTTATGCCAGCGAAATGTTCAGCTGGTATGCGGGCAATGTAGAGGCCGATGTTTATTTCTGCCCGGAGCGCCATGCCACCTATTTTGGATCCTTTTACATGAAGGATATCCCTGCCATGGGTAACGCCAATTTCTCGATCAGCACCTCCCTCACGGGCGATAGCGGGGAAGCTTTCCTCGCCGCCCTGGACGGTTCGCAGCGGCAGCTCGTCACCGGCCTCGTGGAGGCGCAGCGTGCGGACTTGCGGGAAATCGTCGCTGTCCGGCGCGCCATCTCCGTGGAACTGCGGCGCTTCATGAAAGAGGAAACCATCGATCAAGGCCAGGTGATGTCCCTGGCCAGGCGGTATGGCGAATTGGACGGCGGGATCTCCTACTGGTATGCAACACGGTTCGCGGAGGTGGCCAAAACCCTCACCGCCCAGCAGAAGCAGACGCTGCTGAAACTGCGCAACCTGGATGCCCGATACACCTGCGAGGGGGCCTTCCTCTACTCCAAGGCCATCCCCATGCCGGAAATCCCGAACACGGATTTCCTGTTCGGCGCGGCGGTGCAGCCAGCCCCGCTTCCTTCGGCATCCGCCGCCCCGGCCATCCCCGCCGCCGGCACCTCATTCACCATTCGCAGCGCCGCCATCGGACAGGATGGCCGGCTGCCCCAGGAATACACCGGCGATGGCGCGGGCGCCACGCTGCCGCTGGAATGGGATACCCCCCCGGCAGGAACCAGGAGTTTCGCGGTGATCATGCACCACATCGATCCCGAGGGCCAGGCCAAGTGGTATTGGACGCTCTACAACATCCCCGCCACCGTGCGGAGTCTCCCCCGGAATGCCCGCGGGATCGGGGTTTTGGGGAACAACAGTGTGAACCAGGAAGTGGCTTATGCACCGCCGCATTCCAAGGGACCCGGGGACAAGACCTACATCCTCACCGTCTATGCCTTGTCTGCCCCGCTTCAGATCGCCACTCCGGCCTCCCAGGTCAACCGGGAGATCCTGCTGGCCGCCATGAAGGATAAGGTGCTCGCGACCGCGGCGTTGCCGGTGGTTTACGCACGGCCAGGGACCAGCACCGAACCGGAAAACGAGCCGAAATCCGGGCTGGCCAGAGGCGAGGCCCAACCCCGCGCCGAAATGCGCGGCGCGCCTGGCGGCCAGGCTGCCCCCCGGCCCGGCAACGCCCTGCTCCTGGCCCTGGATGTAAACCGGGACGGCATGCTCAGCGCGGAGGAAATCGCCAAAGCCGCCCAATCCTTGAAGACCCTCGATAAAAATGGCGACGGCCAGCTATCCCCTGACGAGTATCTGCCGCAACCTGCGGGACCGCGCCCGGTTGCCGGCGGCTTGACGCTCCGCCCGAGCCGTTGAATCGCACCACCCGATCCGGAGCCAAGGACCACCCAAACCATTTAGCCACCTGATGAGTATGAACGACACCAAACAATCCTCGCCCTGGCTGCTCGTTGACGACGATCCCTCATTGCTGGCGGTGACCGCCAAAATTTTGCGCATCCTCTCCGGCAACCAGGTGGTGGCGTGCAACCATCCCAGGCTGGCGCTTGAAATCTTCCTCTCCGCCCCGGATTCGTTCGCCTTGCTGGTGACCGACATCGAAATGCCGGACCTCAATGGCTTCGCGCTCGCCCGCCACCTTCATGAGCGAAGGCCCCGGCTCCCGGTCCTGGTTATCTCCGGGGGCGCCTATGAAATCGCCGATGTGCTAAGGGCAGGTTGCGATGCCTTCCTGGCCAAACCCTTCAGTCCGGCGGAACTGCTCGCCGCGGTGCACAAACTGCTGGGCATCCCCGGCGCGGACCCACAGCCCTGGACGCGGCCCCAGTCGCCAGGCTGGCTCCGGCCATTGTCGGGCTTCAGCCTGTCCATGACCCTGGCCAGCTCCCTGCAAACCCGGATTTAAAACCCAAGAATCCCACCCACACAACCGCTGATAAAGGATTGAATATGAAAATGCTGAACAGGACAAAAACAACTTTGACAGGGCTGTGGCTGGCCGCTGGCATGCTGGTGGCCGCCCAGCCGCAGATGGACATGGTGCAAACGCTATCGGACCAGGCCCAGGGGATGACCATTGCCTTCGACGCGCTGGCCTTCCTCACCGGTTCCCTGGGGGCCGACTCCTTCCTGCCCCCGGGCAAAGTGGCCGACTTCTCCGGCTTCCAATACCTGCGCGACAACGACCCCACGGAGATGGGCCACAACACCGACTTTGTCACCATTATCGCCAACAACATTCTCAATCTCCTCTCCTCCGCCCAG
>CAIMWS010000246.1 GCA_903845125.1 uncultured Verrucomicrobiota bacterium | reverse complement strand
TACGTTGGAAACCTCCAGATGACAGACCTGGCCGGTTGGAGCGCTGAACTGCAGGAAAACCTCACCGTTGGTTTCGGGACGACAGACTGTGAACGACTCGTTGGCTTGACAGGTTGCACCAGTGGTCAGAGTCAGGAAAACCGTCGCAAGGAATTGAGCGTGAGCATTTTTCATGGCGGTGCCATCGGGTTTTGTAGTTGCGCCATTCAGTACGTCCTCAAAAGGCGATAAAACCGGGAGGGGAGGTTTGCGCAACGGGGATCGCCTGGGGACGGCCGCTGCAAAGCGGTGCGGCTGAGGTTGGGTTCGGGGCACGCCTCCGACTTTCCGGTAGTCCCTCCAGAGGAAACTCCCTTTTCAACCCGAAAAATGGCAACGTCCCTCATTAGGTTAGCAACGAAAGGCAACCTAATCCCAAACGCTCCCAGGTCAAGGCCCCCTTGGGCATTACTTGGCGTGATCTGTCCTAATTCTTTCTGTATGAAATGGTAACACGGATATGATTTTTAAGCGATGGGATTATTTTACAACGACCCAATGAGATCTGACCTTGTTAGCATTATTAGAGGGTGATTTCTTTTTATGTGTGGTTTGCGGCCATCACCGATCCACTCAGTCGCCGCATCTCGTTAGGGCGCAGGCACTTTCATAGTCGCAGTTTCTCACGCGGTCGCCGGGTGGTTTTAAACGAAATCATTTGAACAACCGGGCAGTGAAACTGTCCAATGTATTGAGCGACTCAATTTAGCCATAAACTGGGTAAAATAATATTTTTTACCAGTTGTTTGATGTTCTTAGGGGATTCCGTTATTACGTTAATGGAGGCCCAATAGTCTCTGTCGGCGGTGGCCTTTGAAAAACGCTTAACGAGGGATTAAAACCGTTGTTGAAAAGGATTGCGTATGAAAGGTTTACATCCCAACTCAGCGGCCTACCCAAGGCATAATCAATCCATACTTTTAAAGCATGCCAATAAAATTGGCCTGTGCCGAGGGGCAATTGGGGTGGTAATCGGCGGATTGTGGCTGGGAGGTTTCTGGCCGATGCGGATTGGAGCCCAAACCAATAACCTCACTTACACTTTTAGCACTTTGGCAGGGCAGGCTGGAGTTTTGGGCAAGGTGGACGGAATCGGCAGCGGGGCGCGCTTCTGGTCCACTTGGGGGGTGGCGGTGGATAGTGCGGGCACGGTTTATGTGGCGGATGGAAATATCCGCAAAATCACTCCGGAAGGAATCGTAAGCACGCCAGCGGACAACGCGGTGCGCCTGTTGGGTGTGGCGGTGGATAGTGCAGGGAATATCTATGCGGTGGACTACAACTCCACTATTCGCAAAATCACACCCAATGGAGTGGTGACCACGCTGGCCGGCCGGGCGGAAGTAACAGGTAGTGCGGATGGGCCGGGCAGTGTGGCGCGGTTCAATAATCCTCAAGGTGTGGCAGTGGACGGAGCCGGCAATGTCTATGTGGCGGATTGGGCGAACCATACGATTCGAAAGATCACGCCGGCAGGGGAGGTGAGTACGCTGGCGGGATTGGCGGGAGTTTCGGGCGGTTCGGATGGGACAGGGAATGTCGCCCGGTTTAATTTCCCTTGGGGGGTGGCGGTGGATGGCTCCGGTTATGTCTATGTGGGAGACTACCGGAATCACACGATCCGGAAAATATCGCCGGATGGTCAAACCAGCACTTTGGCTGGATCGGCGATGGCTCCTGGCAGCAACGATGGGTTGGGAAACGCCGCGCGGTTTGTGAATCCTAGTGGCGTGGCGGTGGATGGCCGCGGTAATGTGTATGTGGCTGACTACAACAACTCGACCCTTCGAAAAATCACCCCGGAAGGAATGGTTTCCACCTTGGGAGGGAAGCCAGGTTTGTCTGGCAGCGAGGATGGCCCGGGGAGCATGGCGCGGTTCAACAAACCCCAGGGTGTGGCAGTGGACGGGGCCGGCAACCTCTATGTGGCGGATACGCAAAATCACACGATCCGGGTAGGCAGCCGGTTTTCAATTGACCCGTGGACGTTACGTCATTCAGGACCAACCGCATATCTCAATGTAATCACTTATGGCAACAACTTGTTTGTGGCTGTGGGCGACCAAATCCTGACTTCGACCGACGGTGTAGACTGGTCCACCCGTGCATCCGGCATAACCACCCCACTTTACGATATCACCTGGGGCAAAGACTTGTATGTGGCGGTAGGCTTGTTTGGCGTGATCCTAACCTCGCCCGATGGTGTGAATTGGACCCATCGTGATTCCGGAACGGAGGACCAACTAAACTGTGTAACTTACGGCCACGATTTGTTCGTGGTTGGAGGTGATGAAACCATACTAACCTCACCCGACGGCATCGTTTGGACCAGCCACGCTTTGAATTTGTCTATCGGGCCGTGTATTTACTACGATCATCGGTTGAATGATCTGGTGTATGGAGACAATCAATTTTTGGCTGTCGGCATGTTTGAAACGATGTTGACATCCCCAGATGGGATCACATGGACCTGCAAAAATCCCGCTTATGATTTTAATTTTCGAAGTGT